>PMJK01000094.1 GCA_003158505.1 Holophagaceae bacterium
AGGGCCTCGAGCTGGGCGTTCTTCTCCAGCAGCTGATCCTGGAGAATCTTCAGCTTGGTGTGGATGCGCACCCGGGCCAGAAGCTCCTTCTCGTGAAAGGGCTTGGTGACGTAATCAGAGGCCCCGCGTTCAAGGATCTCGGCCTTGCGATTCAGGTCATCTTCGGCGGTCAGGATGATGACGGGGATCTGTTCCAGCTCCTTGCGGCTGGCCTTGAGGCCCAGAAACTTGAGCCCATCGAAGCCCGGCATGACAAGGTCGCAGAGCACCAGGTCCGGCGGATGTTCCATGATGGTCTTGAAGGCCGTCAGGCCGTCAGAAGCCTCCATGAAGTGAGAGAAATCGCCATCCTTCATGAGGACGGCCTTGATCTCGCTGCGGATCATCGCATTGTCATCCACGATGAGGATCCGGCCCGCCATCAGTTCTCCTCCGCGGCGCCATGGAGCCGCGTCAACCAGCCTTTCCAGGCCAGGGGATCGAAGGGCGGCACCGGATGCAGGTGGCGACGCATGGATTGGGTGCTTTCGGATGCCCAGGCGCAGAGGGAGGCTGGAAGGCGCCCCGCGGCCTCGGCACAGGCCGTCCAGCCTGCCGGTGTCTGGCAGACCAGCAGCCATTGGTGTCCGGCCTCCAGTGAAAGTCTCACCCGGTCATCCCAACTCCAGTCCGCGCAACCACCCATCTCCAGATCGTCCGGCAGGAAGCGGCCTTGGATGCCCCAGGGATTGTCCTGCACGGAACCCCGGTGCAGGCTCGCCGGGACGGATCCGCTGGCGGGAGTGCGAAGGTGGGCCACCATCACGAGGCGGTCGGGGTGTGCCAGGGGGATGAAAGCCCGTGCATTTCGATCCACCTGCCCGGTGTCCTGCAGGGCGGGCAGGCCCTTGTGGCTGTCCAGCGTGGTGCCACCCAGTCCTGGAAAATGCTTGAGGCAACCCCGCACACCGGTGGATTCCAGACCGTGGAGGAAGGCCCCGGCAGCGGTGGTGGCCTCGAAAGGCACCTCACTGGCGGCGCGGTCGCCGATGCCAGCGCCCAGGTTTCCATCCCAAAGGTCCAGGACGGGAGCGAAATCCACATTGAAACCTAGCATCCGAAGCCCCTCGCCCCACAATCCTCCCCAGGCCGAGCAGGCCCTGGCCCCGCCCTGGGTCCAGAGGTGACGCAGGGGTGGCGTGGGCCCGGTCCAGGGACGCAGGCGGCTCACCGGACCTCCCTCCTGATCCAGGGCCACGGCCAGGGGCAGCTCGGTTCCGAACCGGACCTGGAGGCCATCGATGAGGGCCCGGCATCGAGCTGGCCCGCCTTCGGGATCCGGGTCGAAGTTGCGGGCGAAGAGGATGATCCCCCCAGGCCTGAATGGCAGATCCACCTCGGCCGAGTCGAGGCCGCGAAAGCCGGTCCAGATGAGCTGGTGAGCAGTGGCTTGAGGGATCAGGCTCCGGATCATCCCCTCACCTTACCTTCAGGATCAGTTCCAGATGACGGGCGAGAAGCAGGAAGGTGGGATCCGCTTCGGTGAAAATCGAACGGCTTTCGAAACCGAGATACAGCCACCCCGTATTTCCGAGAGGGAGCAAGTGCTCTTCGGGATATCCGAGTCTTGGGGCCAGAAGGGGACCTGGCTGGGGGCGGTCCAGCCGCGGGGGAAGGGACAGACGCCCTCGGGCCGCCACTAGGATCAGATCCCCACCCTGTCCCCGCTTATAGCACCCCAGGCCCTCCGGGGCCCATCGGCTGGAAAGCCGGTCCAGCAAGGGGTCCAGAGACGACGGAAGAGAGGGCGCCTCCATGGCCCGAAGGCTGAGATCGCACAGCGCCAAGGCCTCCTCCTGCGCCTCCTGGAGATCATGGGTCCGGCTCAGGATGCGGTTTTCCAATTCCTCCTGGTAGGCCTTCAGCTTCCGGAGCAGGTTCGCATGATCCAATGCCCGGTTCAGCACTGCCACCATCTCAGAGAGGCGGAAGGGTTTCTGGATCAGGTCGTAGGCACCACACTTCAGGGCCTCGATGCTGGTGTCGAGGGTGGCGTAAGCCGTGATGAGGACACAGAGCGTCTCCGGAAACCGGTGCCGGATCACGCCGATGAGATCGAGCCCCGTTTGACCACCGGGCATGTTGAGATCCGTGACGACCACCGGGAAGGACCGTTCGGCCATTCGCGCCAGGGCATCCTCGCCACTGGCGACGGCTTCACCTGAATACCCCTGGTCCTTCAGGCCCTCAAGGAGGGCCGTTCGAACCTCGAGCTCATCATCGACGATGAGGATGGGATCCTGAATCATGGGATCCGCCCCTGAACCATCGTGCGCTCATAGATCCTTGCTTCCAGGAAGATCCGCAGGACCTCGGCATCCAGCAAGTTCACTTTGGCTTCCTGCTCCAGGATCTCCAGGCTGCGCTCCAGGCTCACCGCGGCTTTGTAGGGGCGATCCGCGGCCGTGAGCGCGTCGTAAACGTCGGTTATGGCCATGAGTTTGCTCTGGATCGGGATGTCCCGGTCCGTGAGTTGGCGGGGATAGCCCCTTCCGTTCAGGCGCTCGTGGTGGGCCCAGGCGATATCCGGCACGCCCGCCAGTTCGCTGGTCCACGGGATCTGGCTAAGGAACCGGTAGGTGTGGGTGACGTGGCTTTGGATTTCATCTCGCTCGTGGGCGGACAGGCTTCCCTTGGAGATCTTCAGCAGGTCGAGGTCTCCGGGATCCACGAGGGTCCGGTGTTCCCCGGACCAGTGCTGGTAGGTGAGGTTCTGCAGGAGGTTCAGTTCATGGACCACTTCCTGAGGCAGCACCGTGGGCTCGTTGCTGCGGCGGACCAGATCCATCAGCCGGCGGGTCTCATCCTCCTCCTGGGCCAGAAGGATCCCGAGGGTCTCGTGGTCGAAGCTGTGCCCCTTGCTCCAGGCGTCCAGCAGGCGATCGCGCATGGCCTCGAGGGCTCGCTGGTGAAGGCGCTGGTAGATGCCCTCCAGCCGCTCTCCTTCGATCTTCTTGGCCTTCACAAGCACCTGCTCCCGGACGCCCACTTTGCCGAAATCATGGAGGAGGCTGGCGTACCGGATCTCGCGGATCTGGAGCGGGTTGAAGTGAAGCCCTCCATAGGGCCCGTTGGGGGTGCCGTTCACGGCTTCCGCCAGCCCCACCGTCAGGTCCGCCACGCGACTGGAATGGCCTGAGGTGCTGGGATCCCGCGACTCGATGGCCGTGACGGAGGCGTTGACGAAGCCCTCGAAGAGCCGCTCGATGTCGTTCTTGAGTCCCGTGATCTCTTCGGTGCGGGTTTCTACCATTCGCTCCAGATTCTGTTGGTACTCCTCGTTCTCCCTCCGCAGGCGATAGTGTTCCAGGGCCCGCTCCAGGCTGGCCTCGATTTCCGCCAGCTTGAAGGGCTTCTGGATGAAGTCGTAGGCGCCCCGCTTCAGGGCCTGGATGGCGGATTCCGTGGTGGCGTACCCGGTCATCAGGATGCCCATGGTCTGGGGATCCTCTTCGCGGATGGCCCGCAGCAACTCGAGCCCTGACAGCCCACCGGGCATGTTGAGGTCCGTGAAAACCACGGGGAAGTGGCGCTGCCGCACCAGGGCCAGGGCCTGAGCGCCCCCCTCCGCGCCCTCGGCGGCGTACCCCTGATCCTGCAGGGCCTCCACCAACAGGTCGCGCAGGTCCGCTTCATCATCCACGATGAGGATTGGGATGGGGGGGATAAGAGGCACGCCAACTCCGGTTACGCGAATCTCATCGGATCGGGGGGGGCCGAGGGCAAGTTTCGAATGGGCTGTGGGTTGTGGGCGGTGGGAAAGAATCAGTGATGCGGCCCGGAGGGCCGCATCGGTTTCTGCCTTCGGGCCGCCAGGTGCGGAGTGGCCGTTGGTTCCTGCTCGTCCTTCCTACAGCCCACAGCCTATGGCCCTCACTGCACCGCCTCGGCCTCCACCGAAAGCTGCCCATCCCCGACCACCAGCCGGGCCAGGCCGCCGGGCTGGAGCTGGCCCTGGAGGACCAGCCGGGACAGGGGGTTCACCACGGCCTGCTGAATGAGGCGCTTGAGGGGGCGGGCGCCGTAATGGGGATCGAAGCCCTCGGCCGCCAACCAGTCCAGGGCCGCCTCGGGGACATCCAACTCCAACCGCTGCTCCTGAAGCTGGGCCTCGACGCGCTTGAGCTGGATCCGGGCCACGGCCTTCATGTCCTCGCGGGTCAGGGACCGGAAGATCACCACCTCATCGAGGCGATTCAGGAATTCGGGGCGGAAGTGGGCATGGAGGGCGTCCTGGACGGCGGCCTCGGCCTTGGAAGGGTCGCCGCCCGCATCGAAGATGGCCTGGCTGCCCAGGTTGGTGGTCATGAGCACCACGGTGTTGCGGAAATTGACCGTCCGCCCCTGGCCGTCCGTGAGACGGCCGTCTTCGAGCACCTGGAGGAAGATGTCGAAAGTGCGCGGATGGGCCTTTTCCATCTCGTCCAGGAGGATGACGGCATAGGGACGGCGACGGATGGCCTCGGTGAGGCGGCCACCCTCTTCATAGCCCACGTAGCCGGGCGCAGCCCCGATGAGGCGAGTGGCGTCGGCCTCGTGGGTGAACTCGCTCATGTCGATGCGGACCAGGGCGTTCTCGTCGTCGAAGAGGAACTCCGCCAGGGCCCGGGCCACTTCGGTCTTGCCTACGCCCGTGGGGCCCAGGAAGAGGAAGCTCCCGATGGGCCGCTTGGGATCGCCCAGCCCGGCGCGGTTGCGGCGCAGGGCGTCGGCGATGGCCGTCAGGGCCGGGTCCTGGCCCACCACGCGCTCCCGCAGGCGGGCTTCCATCTTGAGCAGTTTCTCCACTTCTCCTTCCATGATTCGGTTCAAGGGAATCCCGGTCCAGCGGCTGACGATGGAAGCGATGTCGGGCTCGCCCACCTCCAGGCGCAGCATGGCGCTTTCCCTGGGCGAGGTCGCCGTCAGCTGTTTCTCCAGGGCCGGAATCTCGCCGTACTCCAGGCGGGAGGCGCGTTCGTATTCCCCCTTCACCTTGGCCTGTTCCAGCTCGATGCGCAGATCATCCAGCTTTTTCTGGATGGTGCGAGCCCCCTCGATCACCTTTTTCTCATTCTCCCATTGGGCCCGCAGCCGCGACAGTTCCTCGTTCAGTTCAGCCAGTTCTTTTTCAATATCGGCGAGCCGCGCCCGGCTGGCCGCATCCTTTTCCTTTGTCAGGGAATGCCGCTCCAGCTGAAGCTGCATCTCCCGCCGTTCGCGAACGTCGATCTCCGTGGGTCGGCTGTCCAGCTGCATGCGCACGGCGCTGGCCGCCTCATCCATGAGGTCCACGGCCTTGTCCGGCAGGAACCGGTCGGCGATGTAGCGGTGGCTCAGCTGGGCCGCGGCCACCAGGGCCGCGTCCTGGATGCGCACGCCATGGTGCAGTTCGTAGCGCTCCTTCAGGCCCCGCAGGATGGAGATGGCGTCCTCGACACTCGGCTCATCCACGAACACGGGCTGGAAGCGGCGCTCCAGGGCGGCATCCTTCTCGATGTATTTCCGGTACTCGTCCAGGGTGGTGGCACCGATGCAGCGCAGCTCGCCGCGGGCCAGGGCCGGCTTCAGCAGGTTGGCCGCGTCCATGCCGCCCGATACCGCCCCCGCACCCACCAGCAAGTGCAGTTCGTCGATGAAGAGCACAATCTGGCCTTCGGCCTTTTCCACTTCCTGGATGACGCCCTTCAGGCGTTCCTCGAACTGGCCCCGGTACTGGGTTCCGGCCACCAGAGCGCCCATGTCCAGGCCCATGACCCGCAGGCCCTTGAGGCCTTCCGGGACATCGCGCTTGTGGATGCGCTGGGCGAGCCCTTCTACGATGGCGGTCTTGCCCACGCCNNTGGTGCGGCGCGACAGCACCTGCAGCACCCGGCGGATTTCTTCATCCCGACCAATGACCGGATCCAGCTTCCCGGCGGCGGCCAGGGCCGTGTAGTCCTTCGAGTACTTTTCCAGGGCGGCGAACTTTTCCTCGGCCTTCTCGTCTTCCACCTTCGAGCCCTTGCGGACTTCGCGGATGGCTGCCTCCAGTTTTTTCCGATCCAGACCGAAGCGCTCCAGCACTTTCTTGGCATCCGTATGGGCATTGGTGAGGGCCAGCAGCAGGGCATCCGTGGCCAGGAAGCGATCCCCCAGGCCCCGCCCGGTGTCACTGGCCACCTCCAGGAAGTGGCGGAAGGCGGCGCCAACCTGGGGTTCCGAGCCACCCACGGCCCGGGGCAGCTTCGTGATGAGGGCTTCGGCGGCATCGGCCAGGCCCTGGATGGAGTCCGGAGTCAGGCCGGCCCTCTCCAGCAGGGGATGAAGCCCCGCCTCCGGGGTCAGCAGGGCTCCGAATAGATGCTGGGGCACCAACTCAGGATGTTGATCCTGCGTGGCCCGCTCCCGGGCGGCGACCAAGGCGTCGTTGGCTTTCTGGGTGAAGGGAAGGAGGGACATGGAACACCTCGGAACCAGGATGTTCCAGACTTGATGAATATGCACTAAAATTTTCTTCGAAAATTTTAGATATTCAAAAATCTATGACCGGATGGCGCTTACTGGGATGTGCCTGGTACACAAGTAGACAGGAGAGTCGATCGTGGACATAAGCGGGGAGGCCGCCGCCCAGAGGGTGCGCCGCGATCATCTGGTTGGCACGCTCTACACCCTGGCTTCCGCCCTGTGTTTCGGGAGCATGGCGATCTTCGCGCGCATGGCCTATGCCTCCGGGGTGGACATTCCCACCCTTCTGCTGCTGCGCTTCTCCGTCGCATCGATCCTGATGTGGGGGATCCTCTTTTCGAAACGGATGAAGCTCCCCAAGGGCAGGGGCATGGTCATGCTGGTGGCCATGGGAGCGATTGGCTATGCGGGACAGGCCTTCTCCTACTTCACGGCCCTGACCTACGCTTCAGCGGGGTTGGTGGCCCTGCTCCTCTATACCTACCCGGCCATCGTGGCGCTGCTCTCGCGCCTGGTATTCAAGCATCCTTTCACGTGGATGCAGATCACGGCCGTGGCCATCGCCCTGGCTGGAACCGTCTTCATCATTGGCAAGGCGGGCGACGGGAAACCCCTCGGAATCTTCTTCGGCCTGCTGGCCGCCCTGATCTATTCCGTCTACATCCTCATGGGCAGCCGGTTCCCCAAGGATGTCACTCCCACGGCTTCCACGGCGGTGATCACGAGCTCCGCCGCAGTCACCTACTCCGCCGTGGTGGCAGTCAGAGGGTTCCACCCCCCCGCGACGGGGCAGGGTTGGATGGCCGTCCTGGCCATCGCGGTCATCTGTACCGTGCTCGCGATCCTGTTCTTCTTCGAAGGGCTGGAACGGGTCGGCCCCGTGCGAGCCTCGGTGTTTTCTACCATCGAGCCTGTGTTCACGGTGCTGCTGGCGGCGGCGGTGTTGGGCGAAAGGATCACCCTCACGCGAGTGTTCGGTGGGGCGCTTATCGTGGGAGCCGTCATCCTCCTGGCTCGCGAAAGCGTCTTGGCGGCGGGCGCGAAGCTTGAATAGACAGGGCACACCCAAAGTCCCGCCTGAGACCATGGATACCGCCCGAAAGCTTGGTATATCAGTCGATTTGGCATTACCTATCGGCTTGTGATTCTATTCACAACCAACAAATCAAAAGAATGCGTATGATTTCCCTACTTCCCCATAGAGGTCCAACTTAGGAGGCTCGCAAGATGTCGAACCGTATTCTTCACAAAGGACTTCAGGCCAAGGTGATGTCCGCCGAGGCGGCTGCCGCGCTCATCCCCAACGGGGCTGTCGTCGGCATGTCGGGTTTCACCGGCGCCGGCTACCCGAAGGCCGTTCCCATCGCGCTGGCCAAGCGCGCCCTCGACGAACGACTCAAGGGCAAGCCCCTCAAGCTCGATGTCCTCACTGGCGCCTCCACCGGCCCCGAGCAGGACACCATGATGAGCATGGTGGAGGCTTCGCGCTTCCGCTTCCCCTACCAGGGCGATGCGGTCACCCGCGAGAAGATCAACGCCGGACTCATCGAGTACCAGGACATGCACCTGAGCCATGTGGGCTCGATGGTCCGCTACGGCTACTACGGCAAGGGCAAGAACAACCTCGACTTCGCGGTCATCGAGGTGACCAAGATCCTCGAGGACGGCACCGCCATCCCCTCCTCCTCCTGTGGCGCCAACAACGTCTACTTCGAGCACGCCGACAAGATCATCCTCGAGGTGAACAGCTGGCAGGACGAGCGTCTGGAGGGGATGCACGACATCATGTCCGTGAGCGCGATTCACGGCGAGCGCAAGCCCATCCCCATCCTGGCCGCCGATGACCGCGTGGGCTCCAAGTACTGGAAGTTCGACCTCTCCAAGGTGGTGGCAGTCG
Source organism: Holophagaceae bacterium (assembly GCA_003158505.1). Lineage (GTDB taxonomy): Bacteria > Acidobacteriota > Holophagae > Holophagales > Holophagaceae > Geothrix. Next base: position 8,363 of record PMJK01000094.1, read on the forward strand.
TTGAGAGCGGATACCCCGACCGGAATGCCCCTTTCAAGCCCCCAGAAGAGATCCACCGCCGCATCGCGCAGCACATCCTCGACTTCTTCGACGGCGAGGTGAAGGCCGGCCGGCTCTCCAAGCACCTCACTCCGCTCCAGTCGGGCGTGGGCAACATCGCCAACGCCGTGCTGGTGGGCCTCAACGAGGGGCCCTTCGATCGGATGATCTCCTACACCGAGGTGGTCCAGGACGGCATGCTCGACATGCTCGATTCGGGCAAGCTCGTGGCGGCATCGGCAACCGCCTTCTCGGTCTCGCCCGAGGGGCAGGTGCGCTTCAACAAGGACATCGACCGCTACCGCAAGCAGATCATCCTGCGCCCGCAGGAGATCTCCAACAGTCCCGAGGTCATCCGGCGCCTGGGTTGCATCGCCATGAACGGGTTCGTCGAGGCCGACATCTACGGCCACGTCAACTCGACGCACATCATCGGCAAGGGCATTGAGAACGGCATCGGCGGGTCCGGCGACTTCGCCCGCAACTCGGCCTACACCATCTTCATGTCTCCGGCCACCGCCAAGGACGGCAAGATCTCCGCCATCGTGCCCTTCGCTTCGCACATCGACCACACCGAACACGAGGTGAACGGCATCGTCACCGAGTACGGGTTCGCCGATCTGCGCGGCAAGAGCCCTAAGGAGAAGGCCCGGGAGATCATCGACAAGGCCGCGGCGCCAGAATTCCGTTCGATCCTGTGGGACTACGTGAAGCGTGCCATGAAGAATCCCAGCGCCGGCCGCCACTCTCCCCACATGCTCGACGAGGCCTTTGCCTTCCACACCCGGTACCTGGAGACCGGATCGATGCTGCCCCGGAAGTAGCAGCTGCATCTCGACCACGAAAGCGGCGGCTCCCTCGGGAGCCGCCGCTTTCGTTTCGGCCGTCCCCGCGATTTGTGCTCATTCAAGATCCCGGATGGCCCCTCAAAGTGCCGCTTCCTCTGCCAGGGCCAGGCAGGCCGTCAGCCCCGGGGACTCGATGCCGAAAAGGTTCACCAGGCCCGGCAGGCCGTGGTCAGCCTCGCGCTGGATGAGAAAGTCCGGCGCCGTCTCGCCGGGGCCGTGGAGCTTGGGCCGGATGCCCGCGTAGGCCGGCTGGAGGGCGCCGTCCGGCAGCCCCGGCCAGTACTTGCGGACCTCGGCGTAGAAGCTGTCGGCCCGGCGCGGATCCACCTCATAGGACTCCTGGTCGATCCACTCCACGTCCGGTCCGAACCGCGCCTGGCCCGCGAGGTCCAGGGTCAGGTGCACCCCCAGCGCCCCCTGGGCTGGTATGGGATAGACCAGCCGGGAGAACGGGGCCGGCCCCGCCAGGCTGTAGTAGTTGCCCTTGGAAAGATGCCGGGGCGGGACGGCCTCTGGGCGGATCCCTTCGAAACTCTGCGCCACGGCCTGGGCCCCGAGCCCGGCACAGTTGTAGACCTGCTCCGCGAGGAGGGTCATCGGGTCCCCTCCGCCGACTGCGACCTCAAGGCCCGCCGGCGTGGAGCGGCCGCCGAGCACCGGGCTCTTCAGCACCACGGCGGCGCCCGCGGCCTCGGCGTCCATGCACAGGGCCCGCATGAGTCCATGGCTGTCCACGATGCCCGTGCTGGGCGATAGCAGGGCGGCCATGCAGCGAAGCCGGGGTTCCAGGTCCAGGGCCTCCGCGGCACTCAGCCACCGGAGGTCGCCGACCCCGTTGGCCTCGGCCTTGGCCTTCAGGTGGTGCAGGGCCTCCACCTGATCCCCATCCGTGGCCACGATGAGCTTCCCGCAGCGGCGGTGAGCCACCTGTCTCGCGGCGCAATAGGCGTAGAGAGTCCGGTTGCCCGCCACGCAGAGCCGGGCCTTCAATGATCCCGTCGGGTAGTAGATCCCCGCGTGGATGACCTCGCTGTTGCGGGAGCTGATGCCCGTGCCGATGCGATCCTCGGCTTCAAGCACCACCACCTCGCGGCCCTTCAGGGCCAGGTGGCGGGCGAGCGCCAGCCCCACCACGCCCGCTCCGATGACGACACAATCCACACGTTCCATGGCTCCATCTTCGCGGCAACCATCACGCTATGGGAAGATCAGGGTTTCCAACCGATCCGTTTCATTCACGCCACGAGACTCCATGTCCACACCCATGCTGCATCAGATCGCCGGCCTCAAGCGCGAGGCGGGGGACGCNNCGGGCCGCGCCGGTGCTGGAGATCGCGCTCACCATGCGGGGCAAGGGCACCGAGTCGGAAACCCCCATGTGCGGGGTGCCGCACTTCGCCCTGGAGTCCTACCTGCCGAAGCTGCTGGCGGCGGGGTTCTCGGCGGCCATCGCCGAACCCACGGCCAGGCCCGAGGAGGTGAAGGGGCTGCTGCCCCGGGCCATCAAGCGCATCATCACGCCGGGCACCTGGCTGGACGATGACGCACGCTGGCTCTGCGCTCTCCATCGGACCGGGCGTACCTGGGGTCTGGCCCTGCTGCAGCTGGCCTCCGGCGCTCTGAGGGTGCTGCCGGGCGAGGGGGACGAGGCCCTACGCGGCACCCTGGAGCGCCTGGGTCCCCAGGAGTTGATCCTCGCAGAAGGCGCCGAGGACATCGCGGATCTCGATGCCGCCCGCACCCGGCTCCCCGCCTGGCGCTTCGAAGCTACTCGCGCCAAGCAGCAAGTCCTGGCCTTCTTCGGATGGCAGCATCTCGAAGGCGTGGGCCTGGATCCCTATCCTGCCGCCCTCGGCGCCCTGGCGGCCCTGCTCGATCACGTGGAGGCCACACAAAAGGGCCGTCCCGCCCACCTCCAGGGCGTGTCGCTGGAACTGGGCGCGGCCGGACCCCTGCTAGATGCCACCAGCGCCCGTCATCTCGAGGTCTTCGCCAATGGTCTGGATGGCGGCCGGAGTGGATCGCTCCTCGCCCTCCTGGACCAGTGCCGGACCCGCATGGGGTCGCGCCTGCTGAAGGCCTGGCTGGAGCGGCCCCTGGTGGATCGCCGGGCTCTGGAGACTCGCTGGTCCCAGGTGGCATGGCTCACGGAGGACCGCCGTCGCGCGCCCATCCAGACCCTGCTCGCCCAAGTGCCGGACTTGGATCGCCTGCTGGGCCGGGTGGCCCTGGGGCTGGCCACGCCACCGGAATTGGCCCAACTGCGCGAGGGCCTGGCGGTACTTCAGAACCTGCCGGCCCGCATCCAGGACGAGGGCTGGGCCCCCGAGGTGGCGGATCTCGGCCTTTGGCCAGAAGCCACGCCGCTCTGCACCTCTCTGCTCGGTGAACTCCAGCGCTGTCTGGCAGAGGCACCGCCCCTGGATCTGGAGAAGGGTGGTGCCATCCGTGCAGGCGTGGACGCGGAGCTGGACGCCGTGCGCCGCCTGGCCCGGGACGCCAAGCAGGTGATGCTGGAACTGGAAGAGGACGAACGGCGGGCCAGCGGGATCCAGAGCCTGAAGATCAAGTACAACCGGGTGTTCGGCTACTACTTCGAGATCACCAAGTCCAACCTGGGCGCCGTGCCGCCGCACTTCTTGCGCAAGCAGACTCTGGCCAATGCCGAGCGCTTCACCACCGAAAAGCTGGTGGCCTTCGAACAGAGGCTGCTGAGCGCCGAAAGCGACCAGGCCCGGCTGGAAGCCACCCAGTTCCAGCGCCTGCTGGCCCTGGTGCTGGACCATCGTGCGGACCTCACGGGCCTGGCGAGGGCCGTGGCCGCCCTGGACGTATGGTCGGCCCTGGCGGAGCGGGCGCGGATGTCGGGCTGGTCGCGGCCCGAACTGGGCGAGGAGCGGGAACTGGTGCTGGCCTCGGCCCGCCATCCCATGCTGGAAGCGCGCTTGGGCCGGGAGTGCATCCCCAACGATCTGCAGTTCTCCGCCACGCAGCCCATGGCCGTGGTGACGGGCCCTAACATGGGCGGCAAGTCCACCTTCCTGCGCACGGCGGCCCTGCTGGTGGTGCTGGCCCAGACCGGTTCCTTCGTGCCCGCAGAGCTCATGCGCTTCGGGCTGGTGGACCGGATCTTCACGCGCATCGGCGCCTCGGATCAGCTGGCCAAGGGGCAGTCCACCTTCATGGTGGAGATGACGGAGACGGCGCGGATCCTCAACCAGGCCACCGCCGCCAGCCTGGTGATCCTGGACGAGATCGGGCGCGGCACCTCCACCCGGGATGGGCTCGCCCTGGCCGAGGCCATCGCCCTGTTCCTCCGCGACCTCAAGGGTGGCGCGCCCCGAACCCTGTTCGCCACCCACTACTTCGAGATGACCAAGCTGGCGGACGACTCGCGTGTCCAGAATCTCCATGTGGAAGTGCAGGAGTGGGAAGACCAGCTGCACTTCCTTCACCGGGTGGCCCCGGGCCCGGCCGACCGCAGCTACGGCATCCAAGTGGCCCGCCTGGCGGGCCTGCCGAAATCCGTCATTCAGAAGGCCCAACGCTTATTGGCCCAGGCGCCCGAAGGTCCGCCCCGGGCGCCCATGCCCAGTCAGCCCGCCTTGCCGCTATTTGAAGTGGAACCCGATGGTCTGCGCGCCGAGCTGGAGGCCCTCGACCTGAACCGGATGACGCCCCTGGAAGCATTGAACTGGATCTCAGCGAGGCGCCAATGAGTGTTCCCAGCCACCCCATCCGCCGCAAGGACCGAGAACTGAGCGAGGCGGAGGCCCTGGACATTCTCCGGGAGGCTGAATGGGGCGTGCTCGCCACGGTGGACGAGGCCGGGTGGCCCTACGCCGTTCCTGTGAACCATGCAGTGGTGGGAGGGGACCTGATCATCCATTGCGCCACCGTGGGCCACAAGCTGGCCAACCTGGCCTTCAATCCGAAGGTCTCCTACTGCGCCGTCACCCAGGCTGAGACCCTGCCCTTGGAACTCTCCACCCGCTATGCGAGCGTCATCATCTTCGGCCGGGGAGAACTGCTCACGGACGAGGGGGAGAAGCGCGCGGCCCTCCGGGCCCTGGGCCTGCGCTTCGCGGCAGCTCACGCCGACCTGGTGGACCGGGAGATCGACAAGGATCTCTTCCGCACGGTGGTGGTGCGCATCCGCATCGAGCGGGCCACGGGGAAAGCGCACCGGTGAAGGCGGAATCTGCATGGTTTTGGGGTCTGAGCCTAGACTTTGGGCATGCCTCCTCCTCTCAGCAAGACTCGCATCCGTGTCGCCTGGGCCATTGCGCTCACGATGGATGCGATCCAGCTGGGCACAGCACCCGCCGAGCTTGGGGGTCCCCCGGTATGGTTCATCGAGGGTGCCGTGGATCTCGTCACCATGGCAGCGCTCTGGGCCGTCGTTGGCTTCCACTGGGCCTTCCTGCCCTCCTTTGCCACCAAGCTCCTGCCTTTTGTGGACATCGCGCCCACCTGGACCCTGGCGGTGTTTCTGGCCACCCGGGGACGTAGTGAACCGGACTTGCCCCTGCCTCCGAAGGTCGTGAATTGACGCCAGGCGTGAAGGGTCTTGGCGGCGTGTTCCTCCATGCGGAGGGTCTGGTAGCGGCCCGAGGCCCTACTCCACTTGGATGCGTTGCACCCCTCCGCCATCGAAGGTGGCTGACACCAGGGCCCCTCCGGGATAGCGGCATTGGATCCTCGTGGTGCCGAATACTTTGGTGATGTTGACAGAGGGTGCCTTGGAAGGCTCGGCAGCGACGCCATTCTCCGTAGCCGGCTCATCCTCACTTCGGTGCCGGTGGTGGTGGTTGCCCACCGGTGCCTCGGCGGGAAGGGCCCCCAACCGGGGCCGCCACGTGCGAGTCGCCTGGAGGAACTGATCCTCCGTGGGGTGGGCCTGATGGAGGCCGGAATTGGCCCGGTACAGTGCCCTCGCGCCGTCGTCCGTCTGCAGTTGACCTACCAAGGTCCGGAACCGCTCCCAGTCCTTCTGCACCAAGCCCTTGGCGAAGCCCTCCACGCGCTTCTCGAAGGCCTTGGGATCCTTCTTGATCATGTTTCCCAGAATGACTCCGCCCACGGCGCAGGTGACCAGAGCGAGGAGGGCGGCGATGCCGCATCCCAGCAACACCTTCATGCCCGTTCCGAGCCCCTTCTTCTGGGGGGGAAGGCCGCTGTTGTCCCAGGAGGCATCGACCATGGTGTTCCTTTAGGATTCCGTCTGCTCAATCCATTTTGTTACGACCGGCGGCACATAACCCTGGAACCGATCCAGCAACGTTTCAGGATTGCTCTCTATGAGCAGCATTGAGCCATGTGCCTGTTTGACGAACTGTTCTGCGGCCGCGTGGTCTAGAAAAGTGATCAGCGAGTCGAAATATCCCTCGACGTTTAGCAGGCCGCAAGGCTTGTCATGAATGCCGAGTTGTGCCCAGGTCCAAACCTCGAAAAGCTCTTCAAGCGTTCCGATCCCTCCCGGCAAGGCGATGAAACCATCGGAAAGCTCAGCCATCATCGATTTCCGGTCATGCATTGATCGGGTGACGTACAGCTCGGTTAGATTCTTGTGGGCGATTTCCTTGCGTGCCAGTGCCTCGGGGATGACTCCCACGGCTTGGCCCCCGAGTTGAAGGACGGTATCGGCCAACATCCCCATGATTCCCACACTGGCGCCGCCATAGACCAGCCTGATGTTCCGGTCGACTAGGGACTTGGCCAGCCTTCGGGCGGTGATCGAGTAGGCTTCGAGTCGGCCTGGGCTGGAGCCACAGTAGACGCAAATGCTTTTGATGGTCCTGGTTGGTTTCATGAGTAGTGGCCTGCCTCTAGCTATTGGGAAGAGAGGAGGAATGACCCGAGCAGGACCACTGCGCAAGAAAGATCAAGGACAATGAAGGAAAGGACCCATTTCCAATAACGTGCCGGATCTGATGATTTTAGGATCCGGCCTTGGTTGGTATAGAACATGCCCGTAACCAGTGTGATGGCGATGTAGACAAACAGACCAATCACGATGACCGCCAGCGGCCAGTTGTGTTGGAGATGATCCAGAAATCTCGGATTCATAGGGAAGCCCAGGTGGCCCAATGGATGAAGCCAACCGGCCCGACAGCTAAGAGCGACTCTGATTTGGAATTTGACGAATCGGTCCGTGGCAAGAGTGGGTTCGTCCATGTGAGAGGGTGGTGATCATTCTGGCAACCAAGCAATGACAAGTCTGTGGTTTTTTGAAATTCGGACGGAACCAAAAATGTCAGGGTGGAATCCTGAAGCCGCGATCTAATCCACCGCCGCGCCCCGGAATTCATCCTGGTTGTGGCGGCTCTGCTCCTCCATGAGCAACGCGCTCAGTTCCTTTTTCAGGGCGTTGAAGGCGGGGCTGGCCACGTCGCGGGGGCGGGGCAGGTCGATGGCCAGGTCGCGCTTGAGGGTGCCGGGTCGGTAGGTCATCACCACGGTGCGGTCGGCGAGATAGAGAGCCTCCTCGATGCTGTGGGTGACGAAGAGGATGGTCTTCTCCAGCTCGGTCCACAGCCGCAGCAGCTCATCCTGCAGGTTGCGGCGAGTGAGGGCGTCCAGGGCGCCGAAGGGCTCGTCCATGAGCAGGATGGGCGAGTCGATCGCCAGCACCCGGGCGATGGCCACGCGCTGGCGCATGCCGCCGCTCAGGTCCTTGGGGTAGCGCTTCCTGAACTCTTCGAGATGGAGCATGGCGAGCAGGCCATTCACTTTCTCCTGGATAGTGAGCTTGGGCTCCTTCTTGATCTGCAGACCGAAGGCGATGTTCTGCTCCACGGTCATCCAGGGGAACAGCGCGTACTCCTGGAAGACCATGCCGCGGTCGGGGCCCGGATCCGTGATGATCGACCCATCCACGGTGATGGTGCCGGTTGTGGGCGGACTGAACCCGGCCACCGCATTGAGCAGGGTGGACTTGCCGCAGCCGGAGGGCCCCAGTAGGCAAACGAACTCGCCTTGCCTGATTTCCAGATCGATGGCCTCGAGGGCGCAGACCTCCTGGCCCCCGCTATGGAAGACCTTGCCTACATCATGGATGGAGATGTGACTCATCCCTGCTCCAGGCCGCGATGCCACTTAAGCAGGTACGAACTGAGGCGGCTCATGGCGGTATCGATGCCCAGGCCCAGCAGGCCGATGGTGAACATGCCCGCGATGATCTTGTCGGACCACAGGTACTCGCGGGCCTCGAGGATGCGGTAGCCCAGGCCGTTGTTCACCGCGATCATCTCGGAGACGATCACCACGATGAAGGCCGTGCCCATGCCGATTCTCGCTCCCGTGAAGATGAAGGGCGTGGCCGCCGGGAGGATGATCCGGGTGAACTGCGTCCATCGCGAGGCGCCCAGGTTGCGGCCCACGCGGAGGTAGATGCTGTCCACGTTCTGCACCCCGGTGACAGTGTTCATCAGCACCGGGAAGAAGGCGCCGATGGCGATGAGGAAGATGGCGGGCGGATTGCCCAGACCGAACCAGAGGATGGACAGGGGGATGTAGGCGATGGGCGGGATGGGCCGCAGCACCTGGATGAGCGGGTTGAAGAGGCCGTAGACCAGGCGGCTATAGCCCATGACCAGGCCCAGGGGCAGGGCCAGGCCGGCGCCGATGATGAAGCCCGTCAGCACCCGGTAGAGGCTTCCGGCGGCATCCTGGATCAGCTCGCCGGAAAGACACCACTTCAGATAGGAACCCTGGGCCGGATCGAAGGCCTCGCCGGGACGAAGGTAGGCCCACCACTTGACGAGCACCTGCATGGGCGAAGGCAGGATGGTGGCATTCACCCACCCCTTCGAGGACAGCAGCTGCCAGAGGGCGAGCACCGCCAGCGGGACGAGGAGGCCGGAGGCGGCGTGTCGGTAGCCCTTCATTCTCCGGCTCACTTCACCTTCAACTGTCGCTTGGCCTCCGTGAGGAGATCGAGCTTCACCCAGTCGCCAGCCTTGGGCGGGTTGGCCATCCTGCCCACGCCGTACTTGGCCATGAGGTCCGTGGTGATCTGCACATGCTGCACGGTGATGTCATAGCTGAAGGGCGAATTGCCGATGGCGTCCTGGTAGTCCTCGGCGCTGATCTGGTTCTTGAACATCACTTCGCGGACGTACTTCTCCGCTGCCTTCGGCTCGTCGATGAACTTCCTGGTGGCCTCCACGAAGCAGAGCAGGAAGCGCTGGGCCACGTCGCGGCGCTCCCGGTAGAGCTTCTCGGTGATGACCAGGGCCCGGATGGGCTCGCCGATGGGCGTGTCATAGGGCTTCAGCAGCTCCACGCCGAATTTCCGGTGGATGGCCTGGGAGCTGTAGGGTTCGCTCTGGCACATGGCGTCGATGTTCTTCGACATCAAGGCCTGGTTCAGGTCCGCAAAGGGCATGTAGAGCACCAGCACGTCCTTGCCGGGCTTGTCGGACCAGGAGAGCCCAGCCTTGGCCAGCTCCGCCAGCAGCAGCACCTCCTGGGCGCCGCCCCGGGCCACACCGACCTTCTTCCCTTTGAGATCCTTCAACGATTTGATGCCGGAACCTGAGCCCACCACCACGCGGGCCCCGCCTCGGGCGAAGCCCGCCACCACGTAGATGGGAACCCCGGCTGCCCGGCCCGCGATGGCCGCGTCCAGGGCCGCGGCGCTGGCATCGATCTCGCCGGCCACGATGGCGGGGTTGATATCGATGCCCTTGGGAAAGACGCGCTCCTCGATCCTCAGCCGGTACTTCGGCGCCAGTTCCTTCATGTAGGACACGGCGCCGTAGTGGGCGAACTTGAGGTTGCCAAGGCGCACCAGATCCTGCCCGGATAGGCCCAGAGCCGACAGGACGAGCGCCGAGAACAGGGCCTTCACGCGCATGCCGAACTCCGGGTGGGATGACGTCATTCTAGGCGAGCTTCCGCGCCACCAGCAGGTATTCCCTCCCTGAACGGCGCGGATGGCTGTTCACGGCTTCGCCCAGGTGGAGCACCTCGAAACAGGTCTCGGCGAGGCGGCGCATCTCGGGGACGGGAACGGCGTGGGGCGGCCCCGGCCGTCCCTTCACGTCGTGGAAGAGCACGGCCATCCAGAGACCACCGGCCCGCAGGTGATCGGCGCAGGCCTGCACGTAGTCCGGGCGCCTGGCCGGGTCCATGGCCACGAAGCAGGTGTGATCGAAGATGGCCTCCCAGGGACCGAGCCTGGTGGTGAACCAGTCCGCGTGGGACCAGGCGACCCGATCACCGTAGCGGTGCATGGCCCCCTGGATGGCCAGGGGGGCGAAGTCCAGGCCCGTGACCGTGAACCCGAGGGCATCCAGTTCTGCGGCATCGTGGCCGTAGCCGCAGCCCGGTACCACGAGATCGCCTCCCGACCGCAGGCCCAGGGGATGGGCCAGATCCAGCAGCTCCTTCACCAGGGGCGTGGCGCTATCCATGTCCCAGCCGGGACGTTCCTCTTCCTCATACAGGCGGTTCCAGTAGTCGGGATGGATGGTCATGGCAGTTGCACCTCTTCGGCTTCCACGAATGCGGCAAGGCGCTCCAGGGCCTCGTCCAGGCCTCGCTTGCGGGCCCTGGTGGCCTTGACGCCGGGCTCCCACCAGAGGCCCTTGATCTCCAGCAGGCCGCGGTCCCGGTGCAGTTTGGAATCCAGGCGGCCCACCAGCCGATCGCCTTCCAGGATGGGCAGGACGAAGTAGCCGTACTGGCGCTTGGGTTCAGGCACGAAGGCCTCGAAGCGGTAGTCGAAGCCGAAGCGGCGCAGGGCCCGGATGCGGTCCCGGAGGATGGGATCGAACGGGCAGAGCAGGCGTGTGCGCGGGGGTGCCTCAGGCAATCGGGCCAACCTCGCCTCCCAGTCCGCCAGGGCGAAGGCGGGGCGGACCGCGCCATCGGCGTCCTCCACCTTCACGGCGGCGATGCGCCCAGCCTTCTCTGCGACGGCGCACCAGGCCTTGGCCTCCGGGGCCTCGATGACATCCCAGAAGTCGGCCAGCTCCTTCGGGGTGAAGACCCAGAGCCGGTCGGCCGCGGTGCTGCACGCCCATTCGAGGTGCTCGGCGGGGTCAGGACAGGGCAGGGCGTGATGGTCCGGCAGCACGCGTTCCGTCAGGTCATAGACCTTCTGGAAACCCTCGCGGCGGGGGATCATCAGCTCGCCGCTGCGCCAGAGGAAATCCAGGGCGGCCTTCTGCGGCTTCCAGCCCCACCAGGGACTGCGCTTCTCCGGATGCTCGAAGTTCGAGGACTTGAGCGGCCCCTCGCCCTCGATCCGGGCTTTCACATCCTTCACCACCTGGGCGCCATCGGTGCCGCGGAAGTGGTACTGCCACCAGGCGTGGGCGTGGATGCGCACCCGATCCCGCTCGAAGCGGGGCTTCCAGTGCTTGAAAAAGGCAGTGGGGATGGCCGAGGCATCGTGGGTGAAGCCCTCGAAGAGGCTCCGCTTGCCCTCCAGCAGCTTCTTCAACTGCTCCTGCCGGTAGCCGTCCAGGCGACTGAACAGGGTGAGATCGTGGGCCCGGGCCAGCACGTTGATCGTGTCCACCTGCACGAAGCCGAGGCGCTCGATGAGGCCCTGCAGAGACGCCGTGGTGGTCCGCCGCGTAGGATCGTCCAGCAACCCCTGGGCCCCCAGGAAGAGGCGTTTGGCATGCAGGGAAGAAATGATGGGAAGGGGATCAGCCACGGATGGACTCGGATGAACACAGATGATGCAGCATCCGTGTTCATCTGTGTTTATCTGTGGCAGAAATATCAAATCTTCGCGGCCAGTTCCGCCCCCTGGCGGATGGCGCGCTGGGCATCGAGCTCGACGGCGAGGTCGGCGCCGCCGATGAGATGCACCTTCAGGCCGGCAGCCTTCAAGGGCGCCTCGAGGCTGCGTTCGGAGACCTGGCCCGCGCAGAGGATGACGCTGTCCACGGCCAGGCATCTCGATCCCGCATCCTTGCCATCGCGGATCCAGAGGCCCTCGTCGTCGATGCGCTCGTAGTGGACGCCGCCCTGCATCTTCACCTGCATGGCCTTGAGCGTGGCCCGGTGGATCCAGCCCGTGGTCTTGCCCAGGTCCGCGCCCATGCGTTCGGTCTTGCGCTGGAGCAGAAAGACCTTCCGGGCGGGTTCCGGCGGCCGAGGCGCGGGCAGCAACCCGCCCCGATGGGCGTGGGCGCCATCCACGCCCCATTCGGCCAGGTAGCGGTCGACCTGCGGCGCGTGCTCCGGCTGCACCAGGAACTCCGCCACATCGAAGCCGATGCCACCGGCACCGATGACGGCGACGGTCGGGCCCGCCACCTTCCGACCCGAGAGCAGATCGGGGTAGCTGATCACCTTGGGATGGTCGATGCCCGGGATGTCGGGCCTGCGGGCCTGGACGCCCGTGGCGAGGATGATGTCATCGAAGTCCGTAAGCGCCTCCCCCGTGGCCCGCTCGCCCAGGCGCAGGGTCACGCCCGCCCTGGCCAGCCGCCGCCCGAAGTAGCGCAGGGTCTCGAAGAACTCCTCCTTGCCGGGGACGCGCTTGGCCAGGTTCAGCTGGCCGCCCAGCTCCTGGGCCGCCTCGAACAGGGTGACGAGGTGGCCCCGCTCGGCGGCGTGGCAGGCGAAACTCAGGCCCGCGGCGCCCCCGCCCACCACCGCGATCCGCTTGGGGGCGATGACGGGCTCGAAGACCAGTTCGGTCTCGAAGCAGGCCCTGGGATTCACCAGGCAGGTGGCCCGCTTCTGCTGGAACACCAGGTCCAGGCAGGCCTGGTTGCAGGCGATGCAGGTGTTGATGTCCTGGGGGCGGTCCTCGGCGGCCTTGTTCACGAAATCCGGGTCCGCCAGCAGGGGGCGGGCCAGGCTCACCAGGTCGGCGCAGCCGCCGGCGAGGATCTCCTCGGCGACTTCCGGCGTGTTGATGCGGTTGGTGGTGACGAGGGGAATGCCCACCTCGCCCATCAGCTTCTTCGTCACCCAGGCATAGGCGCCCCGGGGCACCATGGCGCCGATAGTAGGCACCCGGGCCTCGTGCCAGCCGATGCCTGTGTTGAGGATCGTGGCGCCGGCCGCCTCGATGGCCTTGGCCAGCTGGACCACCTCCTCCCAGGTGCTGCCGTCTGGCACCAGGTCCAGCATGGAAAGCCGGAAAATGATGATGAACGACGGTCCCACGGCCTCGCGCACCGCCTTCACGATCTCGACCGGAAAGCGCATGCGATGCTCGTAGCTGCCGCCCCAGGCATCGGTGCGGCGGTTGGTGCGGGCGGCGATGAACTGGTTGATGAGGTAGCCCTCGCTGCCCATGATCTCCACGCCGTCGTAGCCNNGTGATGGGGCTCTTCACGGCCGAGGGAGCCACGCTGAGGGGGTGGTAGCTGTAGCGTCCGCCGTGGAGGATCTGCAGGGCGATCTTCCCGCCGGCCTGGTGGACAGCCTCGGTCACTTTCCGATGCTTGGCCACCTGCCAGGGCCAGGAGAGCTGGGAGCCGAAGGGGGTGAGGCGGCCCCGCAGGTTCGGCGCGATTCCCCCCGTCACGATGAGGCCCACGCCGCCCCGCGCCCGCTCCGCATAGAAAGCGGCCAGCTTGGCGAAGCCATGCTTAGCCTCCTCCAGGTTCGTGTGCATGGAACCCATGAGCACGCGGTTGCGCAGCGTGGTGAAACCGAGCTCAAGTGGGGCGAGCAGGTGGGGGTAGGACACGAAAACTCCAGGAAGGTTCGGCCAGTGTAGGACCTTCCTCGACTACCCGGAGCCAGGGAGCTCAGCGGTGCGCCACACTCCCACTCACCACCCCCGGAACTGGGCCTGGTAGACCGACCGGATGTGTGCGAGGCGGACCCCAAGCCGGCCCGCATCCTCCGGTCGATTCAGGAACCGGGCCAGGGACTGGGCGTGGCCCAGAGCCTGGCAGGCCTCCTCGAAGGCATCCTTGGGGCGGCGCGCGTCGTACATGAGGTCGTAGGCGGTCTCTCCCCGGGACTCCGCCAGGACCAGCTCCTGTTCCAGCGCGAGCTGGTGGGCGTGACCGCCGATGACTTCGCCCGCCTCGGTGCCCGCCAGCCACACGCTGTTGAGGTCCGGTGAATATGCCAACCAGGGGCAAGGCTCCAGGGGGCCCCGGCCCGAGGCCGCGAGGCAGAGGTCCGACGCACCTCCATGCTTTGTCTGGCGCCGAAGTCCGCGGCCCTCCCAGGTCTCCAGGATGTCCTCGGCGGCCTGGCCGTCCATGGCTGTTTCGCACCAGAGGTGGGCATCAAACCAGATGGTGTCGAAGAAGAATCCCCCGGCGGAGGGCAGCTGGTGGAACGCCTCCGGAAGGTTCCGGCAGCCGGCGAAAACGGACCGGCGGACCACCACGCTGAGGAACTGAAGCCGGATCGACATGGTGGTCAGCCCAGGGCCGGCACCCGCCAGAGGGCCAGTTCCTCCCCCAGGGCCGGCGGGGGCAGCAGGCCGTTCTCCACGGCGCCGTCATCGCTTTCGGGTTCACAAAGGTAGACAGCGATGGCACCCAGGGGCTGGTCCGTGGGCACCAGGGCCCAGCCGGGCGGAACGGCGCGGGGCCCCCGCCGCCAGGAGACGGACAGTTCGCCGATGGCGTCGGCTTCCAGGATGGCGCGGCCCCCCTTGGAACCCAGGCCTTCGACCACCGGCACCTCTACCTCGAAGGTGCCCACGGCCTCGCGGAGGGTGAGCCCGTGCAAGCGCAGGTGGGCGGCCATGCGCGCGGGCACCAGGTAGGCCGCTGGGCGGTCCACCACGGTACTGCCCACGAACCGGCCTAGGTAGGGGAGGGTCAGGGTCGTGGGCGCGCCGTCCAGCGTGCGGGGCGTACGGGTGAGGATCTCGACGGGTTTATCGAACCGCTCCAGTCCGTAGCGCACGGCGATGCGGTCGCGGGGCGTGAGGGACTCCGCCACGGTCTCCACCACCTCGTCCCGGTGAGCAGCCACGTACTTGAGCGTTTCCAGCATGAAGGCATAGGCCGTGCGCACTCGCTCGGCAAAGCTGATGTAGGAATAGCACTCCAGCAGCAGGTCCATGCGGCCGGTGAGGCCCCGATAATTGCTGCCGAAACGGGGGTGGTGCGGGTAGGTCATCCAGCCCAGGCGCGCGGGCGTGCCGGGCTCGGCGTCGATATCCGCGTCCATGGCCCGCTCGTCTTCCACGAAGTTGCCGTACCAGCCCGAATCCAGGCCATGGTTGGCCTTCAAGGCCGCGGTGACGAGCGGCAGCAGGCGTTCCCGCATGTAGCGGATGGGCTCGCTCCGGCCACTTTCCACCGTGTGGGGGATGTCGTAAGTCATGGAGAACCGGTGCACGGACCCGTTGGTGGCGTGGTTGTCGATGGTGAGTTCCGGCGCCCAGGGCTGGCAGACGCGGGTCTGCAGCAGGCGCATCTCTTCGCTCTGCAGGCGCAGATAGTCGCGGTTCAGGTTGATCTTGGCGGCGTTCACGCGGGTGCCGACGCCGCTATCCGGCCCCAGCTGGCCCGTGAGCTTGGGCAGGTGCAGCCGCCGGTTGCCGGGGTCGATCGCATCGTTGCCATCGGGATTGAACAGGGGCACCACCACGAGTGTGAGGTCGGCGAGGATCTGCCCCGCGTCCAGGCCGGGCTTGTCCTCCAGCAGGTCGCGCACCAGCATCAGGCAACCCTCTTTGCCCTCCACCTCGCCGGCGTGGATGCCGCTGATGACCAGCACCACCGGCCGGCCCAGGCGTCTCGCTTCTTCGGGGGTCTTCACGCCGTGGGCCGAGAGCACCAGCAGGGGCAGCTCGCGGCCCTGGGGGCTCGCGCCGAAGGTGGTGACGTGCAGACGCTTGTCGCCCCTGGCCTGGAGCCCCGCGATGAAGGCCATCACATCCGCATGGCGGCTGGTCTCCTCGTAGCGGGTGGCTTCGGCACGGGTGAGCAGGGACATGAAAACTCCTTCCGATTCGGGGGCCGGGCCGGGATCACAGACTCCGTTTCAACACCTCTTGGCCCATGTGGGTCACCCGGTACCGTCCGATGGCNNCCACGTCCGGGTGCTTGGCCACCACCTGGAGCAGGGTGAGCTGGCGGGAGGTGATGGGTTCAGCCAAGGGGGCTCCTGAATCTATGCCCGGCGGAGAAGGCCGTAGGGGATGCTACCGCCGATGGTCCGGCTTGCGCTGGATCCCTTTCTTCGAACCGGTGCCCCAGTAGCTCGTCTCCTCGGCGAAGCAGATGTTCTCCAGATCCGACACGCGCTCCTGGAGGCAGGCCTGGGCGTCGCTGATGGCCTGGTTGTAGATGGCCGGACCGAGCTCCTTGAGGCAGAAGGCTAGGAAGTTCCCGGCCCCCAGCTCGCCGATGCTTTCGCCGTATTCCTCGGCCACGAAGCGCTGGATCGGTCCGTACAGGCGCTTTTCGATGTCAGGGGAGAGCTTGATGTCCATGGCGATCGTCGGTCCTTATGGGTGCTCATCGGTGTCCACCGGTGGCTTGTTTGCTTCTTCTTTGGCGGCCCCTGGATTGGTGGTTTCCTCCGGCTTGGCAAAGCGCTGGGCGCGTAGGTGGAAATCGTCCGTGAAGGTCCGGCGGATGGGCGGGGGCGGGGCGGCTGCGGCTTTCTCCCGGGCCTTGCGCAGGCGCCAGAGCGCCCAGGCCGCGGGCAGCAGCAGGATGGCCGGGTATTCCAGCAGGAGGCGATGGGGGGTCAGTAGGTATTGGGTGGGGCGCAGACCGTCGGAGTACCAGGCGTTGAGAATCCACACCTCGTCGTACTCATGCAGCTCCGCCGCCTCGGCCTTGAGCAGGCGGAGTACCTCTTCGTCCTCTCCCTGCTTCACGGTCGCATAATCCGTGATGTGGCTGTTGGGATCCCGGTCCACGCTCTTCACCATCACCCGGGCCACACTGGGCCGTTGCAGATGGCAGAAGGGGTTCAGAGCCAGGAGGAAACCCTGCACCAGCAGGATCCACAGGACCGCCCCCACCAGCACCCAGAGGCCGACGAGGGCGGTGAAGCGAAGGGCGGGGCGGGCAAGGACGGGCATGATGGGAGTATCGCCGATTCCAGCCTTCCTGGGGTTTGGCCCTGGGGTCCGGGGGCGGCCCGGTCTTCCTCACTTTTCTACAGATCCCTTGCCTGGAGGTCGAGAAGACATCACGATGCCCCCAGTGTCTCCAGACATGCCCTCCTCCGAAGCACCGATGCCGTCGCCTGGCTCGTTCACCTCTCGGTGGATGGAAAGCCTGCCTCTGGATGCGGTCCCGATCGGGGTGGCCCTGAGCCAGAAGGGGATCTATCTCCAGGTCAATGCGGCCTTTTTGAAGATGTTCGGCTATGAACATGAATCCGAGGTTATAGGCAGGCCCCTGCTGGATACCATCGAAGCCCGGCAGCGGGACCTAGTCCGATTGAGGAACGAGGAACGCGAAAGGACCGGGTCCGGACCCACGGAATACGAAACCGTGGGACTCCGCAAGGACGGGTCCATCTTCCCCGAGTTGTTGTACATCACCGTGGTTCCCTTGGCTGAGGGGGTGGGAACCCTCGCCTTCCTCACGGAGATCTTCGAACGGAAGCAAGTCGAGACGAGGCTCCGCGAAAGCGAACTGTTATTCAGGACCTATGTCGAGCAGTCCATCGATGTCATCTTCACCCTCGATGGCAAAGGGACCTTCACCTTCGTGTCCCCCGCCTGGGAGCGCCACTTCGGCTTCCCCGCCAGCGAGGTCCTCGGGAGACCCTTCGCTCCCTTCGTGCACCCCGAGGATGTGGAGCCCTGCCTGCAGTACCTCCTCCGGGTCCTGTCCACCGGGCACCCAGAGACCAGTCCCCCCTACCGCGTCCGCCACGCGGATGGATCCTGGCGCCGGTTCGTGGCGAACGGGTCCGCCATGGCCGCGCCCAGCAGGGCGCCCATATTCCTCGGGGTGGCCCACGACATCACCGAGGAGCATGCGGCCCAGGAGGCGCTGAGGGAGAGCGAGCAGCAGCTGCACGTCATTTTCGAGACTTCGGAAGCCGGCATCATCATGGTGTCTCCCCAGGGGGAGATCCAATTCGCGAACCGTCGCATGGCCGAGCTGCTCGGCATGACCGTGCTGGGTCTGATCGGCACCCCGTACACGGATCACCTGCACGAATCCGAAAAGCGGGTCGGCGATGCGCGCATGCGCCAGATCATCTCGGGGGAAGTCCAATCCGTGTCCCATGACCGGCGGTACCTCCGCCCCGATGGCACGGACTTCTGGGGCCACCTGTCCGGGCGCAGGCTGGAAAACCCGGANNGTGGCCCACGACATGAACAATGTGCTGGGGGCGATCCTCGGCCTGGCCTCGGCCCACATCGAGGCCCAGCCCCCTGGCAGCCCGACCCAGAAGGCCTTCGCGACCATCATCAAGGCCGCCGTGCGGGGCGGGAACATGCTCAAGAGCCTGCTCAGCTTCGCCCGCCAGAGTTCCAGCGATCTACTGGCGCTGGACCTGAACGCCATCCTCCGGGAGGAGGTTCACCTCCTGGAGCGCACCACCTTCGCCAAGGTGCGTCTCGTCCTGGACCTGGCCCCGGACCTGCGACCCATCCAGGGCGATGCCGGCGCCCTGACCCATGGGTTCATGAACCTCTGCGTGAATGCCGTCGATGCCATGGCCGAGAACGGCACCCTCACCCTCCGGACCCGGAACTCCGGGCCCGACTGGATCGAGGTCCAGGTGGAAGACACCGGTCAGGGCATGCCCAAGGAGGTCCTGGAGCGGGCCCTGGACCCCTTCTTCACCACGAAGGAAGTGGGCAAGGGCACAGGGCTGGGACTCTCCATCGTCTACCGGACCGTGAAGGCCCACCACGGAGAGATGGAGATCCAGAGCGAACCCGGCCGGGGCACCTGCGTGAGGATCCGCTTTCCGGCCTGTGAGGCCGGTCCCGGGACAGGTAAACCTCCGTGGGTTTCCGAGACGGGGTCCCCCCTCGCCTCGCTCAAGGTGCTGCTGGTGGACGACGACGAGCTGATCCAAAGTTCCGTCCAGGCCATCCTCGAGCTCCTGGGCCACCAGACCACCCCCGCCCTGTCCGGCGAGGAGGCCCTGGCTCTGGTCAACCGGGGGCTGAGGCCGGACCTGATCATCCTCGACATGAACATGCCGGGTCTGGGCGGCGCCGGAACCCTCCCGCTCCTGCGCGCCCTGATGCCCAGGGTGCCGGTCCTGCTGGCCACGGGCCGCGCCGACCAGACCGCTCAGGATCTGGTCCAGGCCCATCCCTACGTGTCCATGCTGGCCAAGCCCTTCGGCAGAAGGGAACTCCAGGCGAGCCTGGCACCCTACGTCCAGTGACCGGAACCAGGGCCGGAGGAGAGTGCCAGGGCTACCATGGGAGCCCATGCCACTGACCCCCGCCACCACCCCCCTCAGCCGCGATGGCCGGCTGCTCTTCGTGACCCGGGCGGCGCGGATGTTCTCCTACGGTTTCCTCTCCGTGGTGCTGGTGCTCTATCTGGCGGGGCTGGGCTTCAGCGAGGGGCGCATCGGCCTGCTGTTGACCCTCACCCTGGTGGGCGATGTGCTCGTCTCGCTCTGGATCACCCTCTACGCCGACCGCCTTGGGCGCAGGCGCATGCTCATCCTGGGCGCGGCGCTCATGGTGGCTGCCGGCGTGCCCTTCGCCCTCAGCCGGGACTTCACCGTCCTGGTGCTGGCGGCCACCTTCGGCGTCATCAGCCCTTCCGGCAACGAGGTGGGGCCCTTCCTGGCCATCGAGCAGGCGGCCCTGTCCCAGGTGCTGCCGGAGGACCGGCGCACCGGGGTGTTCGCCTGGTACCACCTGACCGGAGCCTTCGCCACGGCCCTTGGCGCCCTGGCGGGCGGATGGACCGCCCAGGCCCTCCAGGGCTCGGGCATGGCCCCCGTGGCCAGCTACCGCATGCTGGTCTACGCCTACGCCGGCATGGGGCTGCTCCTCGCGGTCTTCTTCGCCGGGGTCTCCATGGATGTGGAAGCCCCCCCCTCGGCGCCCATGGCCGGGCGCCTGGGTCTGCATGCCTCCAAGGGCGTGGTGCTGAGGCTATCGGCCCTCTTCTCGCTGGATGCCTTCGCCGGAGGCTTCGTCATCCAGAGCCTCGTGGCCTACTGGTTCCATCAGCGGTTCGGGGTCGAGCCGGGGATGCTGGGATCCATTTTCTTCGTGGCCAACCTGCTGGCGGGCCTCTCCGCCCTCTACGCCGTGCGGCTGGCCCGGCGGATCGGACTCATCCGCACCATGGTCGTCACCCACATCCCGTCGAACGTGCTGCTGATCCTGGTGCCCCTCATGCCGAACCTGCCGCTGGCCATCGGGGTGCTGCTGTTGCGCTTCAGCATCTCGCAGATGGACGTGCCCACCCGCCAGGCCTACACCATGCACGTGGTGGCGCCCGATGAACGCTCCGCCGCCGCCGGCGTCACCGGCATCGCCCGCACCGCCGGCGCCGCCATCTCGCCCATGCTGGCCGGCCCCATGCTGGCCCTGCCCGCCCTGGCCGGGGTCCCTTTCTTCATCGCCGGGGGCCTCAAGCTCCTCTACGACCTGCTGCTCTACCGGAGCTTTAAATCATCCGAGGCAGGCACGGAACCGAAGCGTTGAGGAGCTCGATGGCGCTAAAAGCGTAAATAAGCGGAGGTGGGCGGAGCAGCGGAGGGAGCGGAGAAAAAACAGAACAGGGCCCAGTTATCTTTTTTCGCTTTCCTCCGCCCCTCGGCTATCCTCCGCTATCTTTTTTTGTTCGAGATCAACCACCCCATGTGTGCCGTGGGGAATGAAATCCTGGATATGGCACAATCGGGTCATCAATTC
>PMJK01000082.1:0-41547 GCA_003158505.1 Holophagaceae bacterium
TCTCGATCGGCATCCTGGTGGACGATGCCATCGTGATCGTGGTGAACATCGTGCGCCACTGGCGCATGCTGCCGGGGCACCGGAAGAGCTTCGCCACGGTGGTCGTGGAAGCGGTGGACGAGGTGGGCAATCCCACCATCCTGGCCACCTTCGCGGTGATCGCGGCCATCCTGCCCATGGCCTTCGTGCGCGGACTGATGGGTCCCTACATGCGGCCGATCCCCGTGGGTGCCAGCGTGGCCATGATCTTCAGCCTGATCATCGCCTTCGTCATCAGCCCCTGGGCGAGCCTCATCCTGTTCAGGAAGGAAGCCCATCTCCCGGAGACCGATGAATCGGGTCTTCATCCTGCGACGCCTGAGACCGCTGCACCCGAGCCTGTCCACGACAGGCAGGACAAGAACCCTGAAGTAGCCCCAGATACGAAGCTCTCGGCGCTCTACCGCAAAGTCATCCGGGCCTTACTATTCAAGCCCACGGTTCGGTGGGGATTCTTCGGTGGTGTGGTGGTGTTGCTCATCGGCGCCATGTCCCTCGTGGGATTCGGTGTCGTGAAGGTGAAGATGCTGCCCTTCGACAACAAGTCGGAGTTCATGGTCCAGATGGATCTACCGGCCGGAACCCCCAAGGAAGATGCCGTGGCCGTGGGTCAGGACATCGCCCGTCGACTGCTGAAGGAACCCACGGTCAAGGACGTGCAGGTCTATGCGGGTGAAGCCGCGCCCTTCACCTTCGTGGGCATGGTTCGACACAGCTTCCTCCGTCAGGAGGCGGAGATGGTGGACATCCAGGTGAACCTGGTTTCCAAGCACGACCGCAAGGAGCAGAGCCACGAAATCGTGGTCCGCCTTCGCCCCGAACTGGAGAAAATAGCGAAGCCCGCCGGGGCCCGCATGAAGCTCGTGGAAATTCCGCCCGGTCCGCCGGTCATGGATACCATCGTGGCCGAAGTATATGGTCCCACCGAGGCCGAACGGACCCGCCTCGCGGGTGAAGTCCTCCAGGCCTTCAAGAGTGTGGATGGCATCGTGGACGTGGATTCCACCCTCAATACCACCAGTCCGAAGATTAGCCTGGTGTTGGACCGGGAAAAGGCTGCGCTGTTCGGAGTGGCCCCGACCCACGTCATCCAGACGCTCTTCATGGCTGGCTACGGCTACAATGCCGGTGCCTTCCATGTGCTGCGCGGCTCCAGCCAGGTGCCCGTGGTGGTGCAGCTCGCGCCCGAGAAGCGCCAGCACCTGGACCAGATTCTCCAACTCACCGTCCCCGGTCCCCGGGGCATGATCCCGATCAGTCAGCTGGTCACGGTGAAGGAGGGCTGGGCCGACGCGGTCATCATGCACAAGAACCTGATGCCCGTTACTTATGTGTTTTCCGACTTGGCCGGCACCATCGAAAGCCCAGTTTACGCGCTGGCCGCCCTGAATAAGAAGATCGACACCATGAAGGGCACAGGCGGCGCCGAAGTGGTCCGCCTGGGTCTCGCCCATCCCGAGAACACTGAAAACTTGATCATGAAGTGGGATGGGGAATGGCACATCACCCTGGAAGTCTTCCGGGATCTCGGTATGGCCTTCGCGGCCGTGCTGGTACTGATCTTCGTGCTAGTGGTGGGATGGTTCGAAAGCTTCGAGATTCCATGGGTAATCCTAGTGCCGATCCCGCTCTCTCTCATCGGCATCATCCCGGCTCATGGCTTGCTGGGTGCGTTTTTCACAGCCACCAGCATGATCGGCTTCATCGCGGGGGCGGGCATCATCGTCCGCAACAGCATCATCCTCGTGGATTTCATCGAGCTGAAACTTCGGGAAGGCATGCCCTTGGCGCTGGCTGTGGAAGAGGCGGGTGTGGTTCGGTTCCGGCCGATCCTACTCACCGCTGCGGCCGTGATCGTGGGTTCCCTCGTGATGCTGGCGGATCCCATCTTCCAGGGCCTGGCTATCAGCCTCATGGCCGGATCCGTGGCGGCCACGCTATTGTCGGTGCCTTCCATCCCTGTCCTGTACTACCTCGTCGCCCGCCGCGGCCGTGCCGCGGAACTCCAGCGCGAGGCCTCCAAGATTGCCACTGATGAATAGGAGCCAACCATGAGCACGAAGCAAGCGCGAAGTGCCACCTTGCCGAAAGCGAAGCCTGAAGGGCGCGGGCCACGGATGGCCCGCGTGACCATCGATCGCATCGTCCACAGCATTGCTGGGATCTTCATCCTGTTGAGCCTGTGGCTGGCCCATGTCCACAGCCCTAATTGGTACTGGTTCACGGCCTTCGTGGGCGCAAACCTGCTTCAGAGCGGCCTTACCAACTGGTGCCTCATGTCTTCGATCCTGAGGAAGCTTGGAGTGCCCGAAGGTACAGCCGTCGGGTGCTCGCGGTGAAGGCCACAGCGATCCGTCTTGCCATTGGCCTTGTAGCCGGTGGTGCCCTCGGCTATGGCTGGCACCGGATAGTTGGTTGCAGCACGGGCACCTGTCCACTGACCGCCACACCCATCCGGGGCATCAGCTACGGCGCCTTCATGGGCCTGATCTGGGCTTTTTCGAGGTAGCCAATGACACCCTTCCTGACCATAGACGAAGCCCGGAACCTGCTTGATCGGGACGGCGTTGTAGTAGATGTGCGATCCATAGCAGAGTTTGAAATGGGTCACCTTCCTGAATGCATCCATCTTCCCCTGCACCTCGTGTCTCACTTAGCCGCAGAGCGACTGCCAGCAGAGCGCCCTCTTCTCGTCTGTTGTGCCAGTGGTGCCCGTAGCCATATGGCAGTTCAGGAACTAAGAAACATGGGGTTCGATGCCCATAACCTTGGTCCCTGGACGCTTCATCCAGGACTTTCCTGAACAGGAGTTTTTATGTCTGAAGTGATCCACCTAACCACGAGTGCATTCCAGAAGGTCCTCGCCCACGGCTCGCCTGCCCTCATTGATTTCTGGGCTCCCTGGTGCGGCCCCTGCCTGATGCAAGGACCCATCCTCGATGAGGTGGCCAAGGGCGCGGGCCCCAACGCCATCGTGGCCAAAATCAATGTGGATGAGGAACCAGGCATCGCGTCTCAATTTGGCGTCCAGAGCATCCCCACCCTTCTGGTCCTCAAGGATGGCCAGATTCTGCAGCGCCTGGTTGGGGTCCAGTCAGCCCAAGTTCTGACAAGCGCCCTTCAGAAGGCGGGTGCTTGATGGCTGAGCATTGGATCTACCTGATTCCCTTGGCGGTGGTGGCCTATTTTCTTTGGAGCCGGAGGTCGGCCTCTGCAACGGATGTGAAAGATCTATTGGCAAAGGGGGCACAGATCGTGGATGTCCGTTCAAAGGCCGAGTTCAAGGCTGCGGCACATCCCAAGTCCATCAACATCCCCCTTGATGAGCTGGAAAAGGGGGCAAAAAAATTGGATCCGGCCAAGCCGGTCCTCGTCTGTTGTGCCTCCGGGAGCCGCAGTGCATCAGCGGTAATGCTTCTGAAGCGCAAGGGATTCAAGGAGGTTCTCAATATCGGGACCTGGCAACGGATTCGGTCCCTGCTCCCCTGATGCCTCAACCCGCAGACCGGCATTAAGGCAGGGAGGCTGAATGCCAGAGCCTCAGCCATGACTCTTCCTGATGATCTTGATCATCTTGATGTTGATGACTTTGAAGCGAACCCTCTGCCATAAGATGCCGGTCCCGAGGACGGAACGCAGGTCGCAGAACCTGCGGTTTCCGATGCCACGATGTCCTTAACGCACGAACCGACCGGTGGGACAGATGTCCTGGCAAAGCTCAAGCGTCGGGAATTCCCAGCAGAGCGACTTGACCCGGATTGGTCTCGGCCCACTCGCCGATCTGAATCTTTCATACCCATGAGACCTATTCGACCGAGCTGAGATTGCGTTGAATAGGCCTCATGGAAGTCGAATCCCGCATCGAATGCGAGTCGAATAATTGGTCGAATAGGCCCTGATGAGGGGGCGATGTTTGGGATGAGTACGCCCTCTGATGAGGTTCTCTGGACCGTATCTTGGGCCTGTGGAGTTGCCATCGGAGGGGTCAAATCAGGTCATTTTTGGTCATTTTGGTGTCCATTCCGTGTCGCCAAGGGGTGTTGGAACGCCAAAAAGTAGAAGGCCCGGAAACCTAGGTCTTCCGGGCCTTCGGGTGCTTTCGATTGGTAGCGGGGGTAGGATTTGAACCTACGACCTTTGGGTTATGAGCCCAACGAGCTACCGGACTGCTCCACCCCGCGGTAGGGACTCGAGTGTATCAGGGAATGTGGAATCGGCAAGGCCGCACCTTGGATGGGTGTTGGTATGCTCGACGGACGTTCGGGAGGTTCGATGGCACGCCGCTGGTTGGCTCTGCTGGGGATGGTGATGGTTGCCGCCGTCGGACTAGTGGCAGGTCCCCGGACCTGGACGACGGAAAAGTGGTTTGACAAGCCGAAGTCGCCCCGGATCGCGAACTACAGCATCGAGGCGACACTGGATTTCGAGCACAAGACGCTGGCGGGGCGGGAGACACTCTCCTGGCGTAACACCGGTACTGCTCCCGCTCAGGAATTGCCGTTGCATCTCTATCTCAACGCGTTCAAGGGGCCTCAGAGCCTCTTCATGAAGGAGAGTGGCGGCAGGCTGCGGATGGATCGCCCTTCGGAACCGTCCACCTGGGGCTACTGCCGCCTGCTCTCCGTCAGGATGGAGGGCCGGGAATTGGACGGCCACGATGGCGAGGATGAGACGGTCCGCTGGCTCAAGCTGCCCCGGCTCGTACTCCCAGGTGAGACCATCCATATCGATATCGCCTGGGAGAACCGGTACCCGAAGGTCTTTGCCCGCAGCGGCTGGGTCGACAATTTCCTCATGTCAGCCCAGTGGTTCCCCAAGGCAGGCGTCTACCAGGGAGACAAGTGGAACTGCCACGGCTACCACGCCAACACGGAGTTCTTCGCTGATTTCGGCGTCTACGATGTGGCCCTCTCGTTGCCGAACGCCCTAGGTCTGGCCCACACGGGCACCCAGACCAATTTTGTCACGGAGATCGAACAGGACCCCAAGCGTCCCTTGAACGTCATCTGGCGCCTGCATGCGGAGGACGTCCATGATTTCGCCTGGGCGGTGATGCCGCAGGAGAGCTGGCGGAAACCCGCCATGTTCGAGTACCGCGGCGTGCAGGTCTTCTACTACATCAACGGGCCGAACCGGGGCAATTTCCAGCGGCAGCGCCGCGCCGTGGAGAACGCGCTGCGCTGGAGCGAGGAGTGGTACTTCAAGTATCCCTATCCGACCCTGACCGTCATCGATACGCCGAAGGAGGCGCGCCGGGCCGATGGCATGGAATATCCGGCGCTCATTACGGCCGGTTCGGTGGCCTTCGATCCCCTGCAGATTCGGTTCGAACCCGAACAGGTGGCCATTCATGAGGTTGGGCATCAGTTCTTCTATGGCATGCTCGCCAGCAACGAATTCGAGGAACCCTGGCTCGACGAGGGCATCACCAGCTGGTTCACCTGCAAGGCCATGGAGCGCAGCTATCATTCGCTCATGGCTGGGAGACGGTTCCAAGTGGGAACGGATTTCGGCGAATGGGCCAGCTACTGGATGCTCCCGAGCGCAGACCCACTCAGCCGGTTCGGCTTCAAGACTCTCAGCCATGAGAGCTATGACGCTACGGCCTACGGGAAGGCGACCCTGGTGCTCAACCAGCTGGAGGCCATGCTGGGCCGTCCCGTGATGGAGCAGGTCATGCGTACCTACGCGCAGGAACTGGCCTTCCATCATCCGGATCGGCTGGATTTCAAGCGCCTCGCCGAGCGGGTGTCTGGTCGGGACCTGGGTATCTTCTGGCGGGATTTCGTGGAAGGGACCGAGATCCTCGACTATGCCATCCGCGACGTGAAGAGCCAGGACATCACCGAAGGGGGGTGGCTCTTCTCCGAGAAGGCGCCGATCTTCGCAGCGCCCCAGCCCGCGGCGCCGGGTCGCGTCGGTTCCATCACACTGGAACGGAAGGGCGGAATCAAGGTGCCCATCACCCTCTGGGTGAGGTTGGAGAACAGGGAAGAACAACGGCTCGTCTGGGATGGGCAGGACCGCTGGATCACCTACGAGTTCGATTCACCCGTGGCAGCCGCGGTGCTCGATCCGGATGGGAACTATCCCCTGCTGAAGGATCACCTCCACGCGAGCTACACTCCAAAGCCTGTGCGGCGGGGCTTCCATTACTGGGCCCAGATGGTCTGGGGCGCAGTGGCAGGCTGGATGCAGGGATGCGGGATCGGCTGATGGCCTAGGGGCGTTGCGGTGCCGCATCCCCCATGTGGATGACTCGGATGTCTCCTTTGCCGTCCAGTTCGATGAGGATGGGGAACCAGACCAGGCCCAGGCTTTCGAAGGCGGTCCGGCTGGGGGCGAAGAAGGCGGCTCGCCCGGCCATTCGGAGCCTTTCCGCAAGCGCTTGCCCTTCCTTCATCAGGGGTTCGGAAAGGCTGGCATCACGCTCGCCCAGACTCCCTGAGGCACTGGGAATGATCCAGTTCGTTCCGGTCGGAAGCTCGGGGAGTGGGCCGTCTTCCAAGGGGCAGATCCAGGTGCGGGCGCCGCCCAGCTGGTCCAGCCGAAGATCGCGATAATCCAGCCCGGGCAAGGTCCACAGTCGCAGGACTGGCATGGGGCCGCCGAGGAGACCGAAGAGCCGCTGGAATCCCTTCAAGTTTTCCTCCGACGTCGCGCCCGCGGCGGTCCGGAGGCCGGACAACCGGGCCTCGTCCTGTTCAGCCAAAGTCCAGCAGAGGGCGTGCCGCAGGGCGTAACCGCGAGTCAGGGCTGGGCCCGCGCCAAGGAGGCGGTCCTCCCAGGCCCGGCGCAGCGTCGGGTCGAAACGGCCGTTCCTCACCTGGACCTGGCCCCACCGCCACAGCGCCAGGGCGGTCCCCGATTCATGCAGAGACACAGCCTTCAGCGCGGTGCCGATCTGGCCCTGCGGGGCCTTGAAAAGGCGCCGCAGGGCCTCGGCCTCGCTGCGTCCCCGTCCAGTGGCAAAGGGATTGGTTGGCTGTCCGAGGACCGGATCAAAGGTGGCGGCGGCCCGCAACCATTGATATTCCAGCGCTGCCGTTCCTTTCAAATTCGGCGTTGGCGGGAGGGGGCTTCCCCAATCGTAGGCCTCCAGCAGGGCGCTTTCCGCGTCCGGTTCACTGGGTGCGGAACTGACGATGGCGGGTGGGGTGGGCTGGGGCGGAAGGGGCATATGGAGTCTCTTGATGGCAGAATGGTCCTCCGCATCATACGGGAGTCTCCTTGTCTTCACCCGCTTTGACCCTCACCGCCCGCGAGCGCCTCGTGGTGGCCCTGGATGTACCGACGGCCAAGGAGGCCCTGGCCATGGCCGATCGGCTGGCGGGCCGCGTGGGCATGCTCAAGGTGGGCTTGGAACTCTTTTGCGCCGAGGGACCTTCCTTCGTGAAAGCTTTGCAGGCGCGGGTGCCGGTCTTCCTCGACCTGAAGCTGCACGACATTCCCACCACGGTCCGGCGGGCCCTGGATGCCCTGTTGAAGCTGGATCCCCGCCTGATCGATGTCCATGCCCAGGGCGGCCCGGCGATGCTGGAGGCGGCGGTGGAGGCTGTCAGTGCCCACCGGAGGGCTGGCGGCCAGACGGAATTGCTGGCGGTGACCGTCCTCACCAGCCTGGACCGGGAGGCCTTGGCGGCCCTGGGGCATGCGGGGCAGCCGGAGGATCTCGCCTTGGCCTATGCGAAACTCGCCCATCGGGCCGGCTGCGGGGGCGTGATCTGTTCCGCCTGGGAGGCAGCAGCCATCCGGGATGCCTGTGGTGAAGGGTTCCACCGCCTGACCCCGGGCATCCGCCCGGCCGGCGCCGCCACCCAGGACCAGGCCCGCGTCATGACCCCAGCCCAGGCCCTGAAACAGGGTTCGACCTGGCTGGTGGTGGGGCGCCCCATCACTCACGCCACCGATCCCGCCGCTGCGGCAGAAGCCATCGTGGCTGAAATGGAACTTTGATGAGCGTGGGAACTCCCCTCGTCTTCAGACCGTCCTTCGCCCAGCGGGCCATGGCCATGCTTCTCTTCGCGGGCTCGTGGATGGTGGGCGTCCGCGCCCTGGCCCAGATCATGGAACGGCTCCCGATCCTGCGGGCTTCCTTGAAGGTGGCCGAGTCCGCAGGGGAACCCACCTGGTCCTTCTGGATCGCCGTGGCGGCAGCCTTTGGCGCCGTAGTGGCCGGTAGTCTGCTCCTGCTGGGGACCCTGCTCGGCGTGCTGATGGTCGAGGGCTCCCAGGTGCTGGTGGATGAACTGGGCCTGGCCGTGGAGCACAATGCCCTGCCGGCCCCCCTGGCGCGGAAATTCGGCGCGGGGAGGCTGCTCTGGAAACAGGTGTCCCGCCTCGAACGGTCGGGCCCGTTCTTCCTGCTGAGGGGCGGCGGTGACCCGGGGGACGGTGGCCGGAAGGATCCGAACCTCCGCATCCTTCTGGTGGACGAACTGGAACGCCTGATTCTCACCATCCTCGAACGCAGCCCGAACCTGAAGCAGGAGGAGTGATTCAGGCTTTCGGGCGGCTGAGGTAGGCTTCGGCGCCCTTCATCTCGGCCGTGGGTCCGTGAGCGGGCTTCCTCTGGCCAGGCTTGCCGCGGTTGAGTCCCCACAGGCCCGCCAATTCCGTGGCCTCGGGATTGCCCGGTGCCAGCGCTGTTACTTCGGCCAAGTCGGTGCGGGCCAGGTCGAGGCGCCCTTGTTTTTCCCGTAACAGGGCCCGCTTCATGAAGCCCCAGGGATTCGTCGGCTCCCGCGCGATGATCTCGGCGTATTCCGTTTCTGCCTCGATCCAGCGGCCCTCCTCCTCGGCAGCCTCGCCGCAGAGCAGGTTGGTGACGGCGCAGAAGCCCAGCCAGCGCTTCTGCTCGGCGAACTCGATCGGAGAGAAGCGGGATTTCGCCTTGGTCCGTTGCGTAGCCTGATCCAGGTGCCGGAGGGCTTTCTCCGTGTGCGCGTCCACCCGCGCGAAGATCTCGGCGTCGCCGCTGGTCCGATAGAAGTCCCGCCGAATACGGCCCTCTGCGCGGTACTGGTCGAACATCCGGGTGCCGGGGTAGAGGGCCAGAGGGCTGATCTGGCAATCGCTGGGCCGGGTGTCGCGAATGAAGGCCGCGCTCTCTTCAACATCGGCCCAGGTCTCGCCGGGGATGCCGGTGATCAGGTAGATGCCGAGGTTCATGCCCACCTTGCGCACCAGGCCCAGGGCCCGCCGGGCATGGCGCAGGTTGGTGCCCTTGTCCAGCAGGGCCAGGACCCGCTCGCTTCCATGTTCCACACCGAATTGCATGAACTCGCAGCCCGCCCGCTTCATGGCCACCAGGCGGTCCTCGTCCACCAGGTTCACGCGGCTTTGACAATTCCACAGGGGGTGCAGGCCATCCTTCTGGATGCCATCCATCAATTCCAGCACCCGGCCCCGGTTGGCGGTGAAGGTATCGTCGCGGAAACTGAAGTAGGTGAGGCCATATTGCTGTCGCAGAAGCCGCATCTCGCGAAGCACCGAATCGGCACTGCGGAAGCGGATGGAGGTGCCCCAGAACTCAGGCGTGTTGCAGAAGTTGCAGGTGGCTGGGCAGCCGCGGCTGGTGCTCAGGTAGGCCAGCTGGCTCTTATCGTCGAGGAAGTCCGCCTCCAAATGCTCCGCGGGGAAACCCACCATATCCAGGTCTTCCAGGGGCGGCTGGGGCAGGGTGGCTCCCTCCCGGAGGATGAGGCCCGGGGTCCGCTTCCACAGATCCGAACCAGGGGCGGTCTTCAGGCGTTCGACGATCCCGAGGAGCGCAGTCTCGCCCTCGCCCTGCACGATGGCGTCCAGGGGCGGACAGTCCTCGAAGACCTCCTCGGCCAAGTGCGTGGGGTGGGGGCCTCCGGTCAGGAGGATCGCATCGGGGCAGGCCTCCCGAGCCCAGGCGAGCAATTCACAGGAACGCTTCCGGTTGAAGGTGAACATGGAAATGCCCAGCACTGCGGGGCTCTGAGCCCTGAAGTACGCGAGAACCTCCTTCCGGCCCTGGCCGCTCAGGTTCGCCACACAGCAGGGAAAGGACCGGGACTTGAGCATGGCCTGCAGGTAGCCGAGACCAATGGGCAGAAAGGTCATCCACTCGTCCCCGAAGCCACTTCGGGGGGCGCTGTAGGCAAGAAGGGTACGGATCGATGTCATGGGTCGGATTCCAGGCCTTCCCAGTCTAGTGGTGCCATCGGGGCATCGGCGGGTTTTGTTAGACGCTCTGAAGGACCCCTTGCATGATGGAAGCAGGAGCACTCATGGAGGAATCTTGGCCGGCAACGTGATCCGGAATTCGGGGACCATCTCGGAGATCATCAGCCGCGCCTGCCAACGGCACGAGATGTTGATCCTGGTGACCCCCTATCTCCGGTTCGAGTCATCCTTCCTCAAGAGCGATCAAACGGAGATCCAGGTGGCAGCCACCATGAGCCGGGAGGACGCCACCTATGGGCTGCGGAATGCGGGCCTGAAGATGCGGTTTCCCAATGGCGTCACCTTCCTTGAGGCGCCCACGGAATTGAAGGGCTTCGGGATGGCCGATGGCCGACGGACCCTGCGTCTGTCGATACCGGAGATCCTGCAGGAGGAGGACTATCGCGGGTCCTACCGGGTAGATCGGGTGGGCCGGGTGCCGGTGACCTTCAGCACACCCAAGTACGACCTGGTCATCGGGACGCTGGTGGACATCAGCACCACGGGGGCGAGGATCTTCAGCTCCCGTGAATTTGAAGAGGGGGAATTTCTTCCGGGCGATGACATGGCCGTCACCATCCAACTGACGGACTTCATTCGGATCAACACCCGAGTGAAGCTTCGACATGTCCGTGGCCGGACATGGGGCGTGGAGTACCGCCCCCAGCTGGATGAGCACCTGCTCCACCCCCTCTCTCGCTGGGTGTTCGAGAAGCGGGAGGAGGACCTGGAACGCATGACACGGCGGGGCGTGGAGACCGCACCGATTTCGGGCGTCTCTCTGCCACAGCCGAGCCAGCCGATAGGACTGGTCCTGGTGTCGGGGGATGCTGCCCTGGAAGTCGCCCTTCAGGACCTGCTCGGTGGCTTTCAGCCCCTGCGTCGGATACCTCCGACCATGTCCGCCCTGAAGGAGGCCTTCAATCAAAGACCGGCCCTGGTGCTCTACCATCTGCCCAGCCTCAGCCTGGATGAGCGCAGGCGGCTGAAGCCCCTGGTGGAGACCCTCCAGGGGCGGGTGCCCTTCCTGCTGCTCGGCACAGGCGTGGAGGGAGGTGCCCTGCTAGAGCTGGGCAGTGAGCTGAAGGCGGCGGTTTCCATTGTCTTCAATCCCGAACGCGGCATTTTCTTTCAACGTCTTGTGCAGGGAATCCTGAGGCGCCTCTATGAGGGTGGCGAATCTCCCATGGCGCCTGTGGAGACCGAAGCCCCCTGAGGGATGTCAAGGCTCGTTCGATCCCCAGGAGCCCGCTAGAATCAAGGCTTCCGGAGCCTCCATGTCTGCTGCCCACGAACCGGCCGTCACCGAATCCCTGGCCCTGGAACTGGGGCTGTCGAAGGACGAGTGGCAGGTCATCCTGCGCCTCCTGGAGGGCCGCCTGCCCACCTATCCTGAGCTGGGCGTGTTCAGTGCCATGTGGAGCGAGCATTGCTCCTACAAGTCCAGCCGCCTCCACCTGAAGAACCTGCCCACGGAAGGCCCCCGGGTGATCCAGGGTCCCGGCGAAAACGCGGGCGTGGTGGACATCGGCGATGGCTGGGCCGTGGCCTTCAAGATGGAGAGCCATAACCACCCCAGCTTCATCGAACCCTACCAGGGTGCCGCCACGGGCGTGGGCGGCATCCTCCGCGATGTCTTCACCATGGGTGCGCGGCCCCTGGCGAATCTGAACTCCCTTCGCTTCGGCGAGCTCGACGCGCCGCGCATGAAGGGTCTGGTGAAGGGCGTGGCCGCAGGCATCGCGGGCTACGGCAACTGCATGGGCATCCCCATGCTGGGCGGCGATGCGGCCTTCGATGCCAGCTACAACGGCAACATTCTGGTGAACGCCTTCACCCTGGGTGTGCTGCGCAGCGACAAGATCTTCAAGGGGTTTGCCTCGGGCGTCGGCAACAAGATGATGTACATCGGCTCGAAGACAGGCCGGGACGGCATCCACGGGGCCAGCATGGCCTCGGCGGAATTCGGCGAGGGCAGCGAGGAGAAGCGCCCCACGGTCCAAGTGGGCGATCCCTTCACCGAGAAGCTGCTGCTGGAGGCCTGCCTGGAGATTTTCCAGACCGACTGGGTCATCGGCATCCAGGACATGGGCGCCGCCGGGCTCACGTCCAGCAGCTTCGAGATGGCCAGCCGCGCGGGCACGGGCCTGGAGATCCGCCTGGACCAGGTGCCCATGCGCGAGGAGGGCATGACGCCCTTTGAGCTCATGCTCAGCGAGAGCCAGGAGCGCATGCTGCTGGTGGCGCGGCCGGACTGCGAGGAGCGGATCATCGCCGTGCTGCACAAGTGGGGTCTCGATGCCTGCGTGGTGGGCGAGGTGACTGACAGCGGCCGCTTCATCGGCAGCTGGCACGGGGCGCCTGTTATCAACCTGCCCATCCAGCCCCTGGTGGATGCGGCGCCCAAGTACGACCGCCCCCGCCAGCGGCCGGGCTACTTGGATGCGGTGAACGCCGCGCCCATGCCAGCGGACCTCAAGCCCACCGAAGTGGAGCGCAGCTTGCGGCAGATCCTCCAGGCGCCCACGGTGGCCAGCAAGCGGTGGATCTTCGAGCAGTACGACGGCACCGTGCGCAGCAACACCCTGCTGGGCATGGGGCGTGGCGACGCGGGCATCATCCGGGTGAAGGACGAGGCGGGCCAGGACACGGGCAAGGCCGTGGCCATGAGCAGCGATTGCAACAGCCGCTTCTGCTACCTGGATCCCTTTTGGGGCGCCGCCCACGCCGTGGCCGAGGCCTGCCGCAACCTGGCCTGCGTCGGCGCCGAGCCCATCGGCCTCACGGATTGCCTCAACTACGGCAACCCCGAGNNCTCGACGTGCCCATCGTCAGCGGCAACGTGAGCCTCTACAACGACACCGAGGGCCAGAGCATCTTCCCCACGCCCATGATCGCCGCCGTGGGCCTAGTGGAGGATTGTGCGGGGCAGGTGGTGGTCGATTCGCCCGATGCCACGGCCCTTTCCAAGGTGGGGAACCGCATCTGTGGATCGGCCTTCCGCGCGGCCCATGATGGCATCTTCCTGCTGGGCGAGACCCGGGACGAGCTGGGCGGTAGCGAATACCTGAAGCTGCGCACAGGCCGGGTGGAGGGCGCGTGCCCTGAGTTGCGCCTGGACGAGGAATTGCGGCTCCAGGCCTGTGTGCGCGAAGGTGTCCGTCTGGGCCTCATCCGCAGTGCCCACGACACCAGCGAGGGAGGACTCCTGGTGGCGGCGCTGGAAAGTGCGTTCGGCGGAAATCTGGGCTGCCAGCTGATGTTGCACCGCGGCACCCTGCGCCTCGACAGTCTGCTCTTCGGCGAATCCACGGGCCGCATCGTGGTGTCCGTGAGTCCAGAGGGCGAAGGCAGCCTGGCCACCCTCTGCAAGACCCACCGTGTGCCCTTCGCGAAGATCGGGACCACGGGTGGGCTCCGCACCACCCTCGCCGTGGAGGGCCAGCCCCTGTTGGATGCCGAGGCCGCCGAGTTGAAGGAATTGTACAACGGAGCCTTGGAGGCGGCCCTGGCCTGAGCCCGGGGAGGGCTTCCTTCGCCATTGAGTCTTCGCATTGGGGAAACGAGGCCACCCATGTCCACTGCCGAAAGATCACTCCAGCCACCCTTGCTGTTTCTCGGCTGTCTCCTCCTGGGTGTGGGGCTTCGCTACATTCATCCCCTGGGACTGGGGCTGCCGTCGGTTGTAAGACTCAGCTTGGGCGCGCTGCTGTTGTTTCTGGCGGCTCTCCATGGTGGCTGGGGGCTGCTGACCTTCAAGCGCATGGGCACCACGCCTGAGCCCAACGGCGTGGCCTCGGCCCTCCTGACTTCCGGGCCTTTCCGCTGGACGCGGAACCCGCTCTACCTCGGTCTTGCGATCCTGCTCGCCTGCTTCGGGGTCCTGCTGGATTCCGCCTGGACGCTGTGCCTGACCCCGGTACTGGTCCTGCTGCTGGACCAGCTCGTCATCGCCAGGGAGGAAAGGCGCCTGCGCGCCCAGTTCGGGGAGGCATACGAGGGCTATACCCGGCGGGTTCGCCGCTGGCTATGACTCGCCACCAGTGGCTTCCCTGATGGACAGCGGAGGCCTGCTGGCCGGGCTCAGATCCCCATGGGCACCGGGACCTTCAGTTTCTCCAGGAGCTTGCGCATCAAGGCCTCGTCGGATTTGAGTGCCGCCTTGAATTGTGCGCGGTCCGTGTGATGGATCTCCCGCCGGATGTCCTCGAGGTAGCGCTCCAGGATGCCCGTCAGCAGTCCCGTTTCCTTGGTATCCAGGTAGAGATCCATGGTGTCCTCCTAAGCACCCCCGGCCATCGGCCCAAGGGGGGGCGGGTCAGCGACCAATATCGGTCCGCCTGGAATCCCCCGCCACCTCATCCCCTGAGGATCCGCCCTGGCAGCAGGAACAGGCCCCTCACAAGCCCGAAGGTCCCCTCCACCGCGAAGCCCAGGATGCGGAAGGGCAGGAGCAGGAGCCAAACCAGCGGATAGAGGAGCAGGGCCAGGAGGGCCAGCGGCCAGCAGACCACCAGCAGGATGAACCAGAGCAGGAACGCGGCCATGGAAGCCTCCATGGGACCATCTTTGGGCCCGTGGAATCACTGAAACAGCTGGAATCGGTGAATCGCCAGTCTCTTCCGGTGAATGGCCGCTGGCTATCATGGGCCATCCAGGAGGCAGACGTGCAGGTCAGGTGGGTGGGCTCCTTGGCATTGGTTGCGCTGGCCGGATTGTCCTGGATGGTTCAACCTCGTTTGGATGCCTGTGGTCCTGGCTTTGCTGAAGCAGTTTTTCAGGACACTCATCAACCAGATACCACCTGGTCGGAGGCCGTGCGAGGCAAGGTGGGAATCCTGCGCCCGGGTCTTCCGATGGACCATCTGGTCATCGCCTACCGGCACCTGATGGGACTTCCAGTGGATGTTGATGCATGGGATCCCAAACCGATCGAAGCTCTGTCGAAGGATCCGGAACCATACCGGTCGATGGAAAAGCGGTGGCAAGCAGCCGTTTCAAAGGCTCTTGGAAGCGTGGGAGCCAAGCCCCTGGACACCACCCGTAACACAGGCACCTTCCAATGGTTCTCCAATGTCAGCGACCACGCCATCCATATGGCCCTGGCCACATGGAAGGATCGGTGCATGGCCTACGGCGAGAAAGATCCAATGGTTCTTGCCTGGCTGAAGGCCCAGGATCAAGTGTTTCGCAGTACGCCCAAAGAACCCGGAATCCCTGAGCCTGTCGCTTCCCCTGAATGGCTGAGCAAGGATCGTGATTACCAGCGTGCAGCTGCACTTTTCTATTCAGATCGTTGGGCAGATGCTCGCGCCGGTTTCCTGGCCATCTCTAAGGATGCCCATTCTCCCTGGCGAGCCTGGGGGGGGTTCCTAGTGGCGAGATGTTGGATTCGCGAAGCCAGCCTGGGTCCTGATGCCGAAGCTCGTTCCAGGTTGACTTCAGCACGAACACACCTCGAATCTCTGCTCAAGGACCCGGCTTTTTCTTCTGTACACGAGGTGGCGAGGGACTATCTGGAATTCGTGCGATACCGCTTGGAGCCCGAATTGTTGCATGCGGAAGCGCTCGAAGGCCTTGCCGGGGAACGCTCGAAGCCAGGTTGGCTGGAACAGTTGAAACAGTCGGCCAGGCGTATCGAACCTGCCGCAGTCCCTGCAGGCACTATCCTGCTCTCGGCGTCGGCGAAGGATCTGCGGGAGTGGCTGGAGGTCATGCGGTCCAGTCGGCCTTCAGAAGAACGGGTTACGGCACGTTGGCGGTCGGCACCCAGTTTGCCTTGGCTTGTGGCGGGCCTGGCGGTGCTCCCCGCCGACCATGGCCTGCGTCCAGAACTCGATGCGATGGCCGCACAGGTGCCACGGACCCATCCCGCATGGATCTCTCTTCACTGGCATCAGATCCGCTCGGGCGTCGAAGCCGCAGCACCTCATGAGGTTCCCTTCCATGTCCAGTCCGCCATGAAAGAACCTTGGCCGGCCTGGGCTGAGAATGTCCTCCGTGCCCAGGGTCGGGCCCACGCACGGACGCTCGAAGAGTGGGCCACATGGGCGGGTTCGAAGGTGGCTGGCGTGAAGGACAGCTACTCGCCCCCCGCAAGCCTAGGGGAACTCCCCGAAGGAACGGCCAAGCGATATGGGCAGGATCCGCAGTTGCTCGAACCCGAGGCCGCCAGGTCTTTGAACGCCCATTTTCCGCTGAAGAATTGGGTGGCCCTGGCAGAGGCAGGGGGCTTGTCCTCGCCCCTGAGGCAAGATGTGGCCCATACGGCCTGGGTCAGAGCCATCCTGCTCCAGGACTGGGATGCCGAGCGGCGCCTTCGAATTCACCTCGATCACTCCATGAAACAATTGATTCCTAATGATTT
Source organism: Holophagaceae bacterium (assembly GCA_003158505.1). Classification (GTDB taxonomy): domain Bacteria; phylum Acidobacteriota; class Holophagae; order Holophagales; family Holophagaceae; genus Geothrix. The sequence goes on from PMJK01000082.1 coordinate 16,601, forward strand.
AGCAACGCTCGCTCCCGAAATTCGGGAATTCCGCCTCGTGCAGATCCTCATGGCGAATCCCGGTTTGTCTCCCCTCGTCGCGGAGGGGTTGGGTCGTTCCAACTATGGATGGGTTCCACTGACTGAGACTGTGAATTTCGGAACGAACTGGTGGTGCCTGCCTTCCCCGAAAGAAGGCTCTCCAAAACCGGTCGTGCCATTCTTCGTGACGCGTGAGGACCTTGGTAACTCCGAGGCCGAATGGGGCAGGCTCCGGAAGTTCTCCTCGGCTCGTCACTGGTTCGGAAGGACTGTCCTTGCCTACGCCGAGACCCATCCACTTGATCCATCCGTGCCCCAGTCATTGCATCGGTTCGTGCGTATCACACGCAACGCTGAATGCGCGGACAAGGGTCTATCCTCGCTCAGCAGACAGGCCTTCCGCATTCTTCACCACCAATACCCGAACAGTGCATGGACAAAGAGAACGCCGGTGTACTACTGAGCCGCCAAGGCGTTATTCCTTGGCTGCTGATTGTGGGTCTTCTCGCTTGTCACCGAGAGCCCCCGAGGATGCGTGTGTTCCCTTCCAGAATGCTTTGGGCCTGGGAAAGCCCACAGGATCTGCGCTTCCTGAAACAGGGTGAGGGCGTGGCTTTCCTATCAGGTGAAATTCACTTGGAGGGCGAGGTGGCGCGCTGGCAGCCCCGGCGGAATCCATTGCGAATGAATCCATCAACGCCCCTCATGGCGGTGATCCGGGTGGAGACTCATGCGGCGATTCTGAACGATCAGCAGGGGCGGGATCTAATTCAGCGATCATTGCAATGTCTCTCTCTGCCCGGCGTCATGGGCCTTCAGATTGATTTCGACGCAACTCAGCACGAACGCGCCTGGTACGCCCGGGTCCTTCGCGATCTGCGGGCGGCTCTGCCTGATCACATACCACTCTCGATCACTGCCCTGGGCTCCTGGTGCTGGGATGATCCATGGATTGCCAATCTGCCCGTGGATGAAGCAGTGCCGATGCTGTTCCGCATGTCCGCGAATGAACAGGTTATTCGCCGTCGACTTTCCCAGAGGAGGGACGTCAAGGTGCAGCTTGCCCGCCATTGTTGGGGTGTGAGTACAGATGAACCACTGCCGAAGTTGAGGGGCGGTCGAAGGATCTATGTGTTTCATCCTGGCCCATGGACCGAGGCCGCCTGGTCCAGAATCCGAGGGAGTTTCCCCTGAACCCCTTGATATGCTTGGGGAAGTCTCCGAGGCGATCATGAGCGATGAAAAGGTACCCCACTCCGTCGACCGCCGAGCCTTCCTGGTGGCGGGTTTGGCTGCGGGCGCGGGGACGCTCATGGGAGGCGATCTAAGGACCGCTGCGGCAGCCAAAGGGCCAGTGCTGCAGGAAGCCACGGTGGACGGACTCCAGGCGGGCATGGCCGCGGGCTGGTGGACGGCGGCAGACCTGGTGCGGGGCTACCGGGCCCGCATCCGGGCCCTGGACCAGGGGGGGCCGAAGCTGGATTCGGTCATCGAACTGAATCCGGAGGCCCTGGCCATCGCCAGGGTCCTGGACGCCGAATGGAAGGCGGGGAAAGTGCGCGGACCCCTCCACGGCATTCCGGTCCTCATCAAGGACAACATCGACACCGCCGATGCCATGAGGACCACGGCGGGATCCCTGGCCCTGTCCACCGCACCGGTCCCGATGGAGGACGCCTTCCTCGTGAAGAGGCTGCGGGAGGCGGGCGCGTTGATCCTGGGGAAAACGAACCTCAGCGAGTGGGCGAACCTGCGGTCCACTCACAGCAGCAGTGGCTGGAGCGGTCGGGGCGGACAGACGCGGAATCCCTATGCCCTGGACCGCAGCCCCAGTGGTTCCAGTTCCGGCTCCGGTGCGGCGGTCGCGGCAAGCCTCTGTGCCGTGGCCGTGGGCACGGAGACGGATGGCTCGGTGGTGAGCCCCGCCAACGCGAACGGCCTGGTGGGGTTGAAACCCACCGTGGGATTGGTCAGCCGCAGCGGCATCATCCCCATTGCCCACACTCAGGACACGGCCGGGCCGATGACGCGCACCGTACGCGACGCGGCGATCCTGTTGGGTGTCCTGGCGGGCAGCGATCCCAAGGATGCCGCCACCCGCGAGGCGGATGCACGGCGGGAGGCGGACTACACGCGCTTCCTGGTGAAGGATGGACTGAAGGACGTCCGCCTCGGCCTGGTGAAGAACCTGGTCGGAACACATGCCCATGTGGATGCGGTGATCCTGCCGGCCGTCGAGGTGCTGAAGGCCCTGGGCGCCACGCTGGTGGAGGTGGAATTGAAGTCCACCAGCTACGATGATGCAGAATTCGAGGTGCTGCTCTATGAGTTCAAGACGGACCTGAACGCCTATCTGGCGGGAAGGGGTGGGCCTGTCCGGGATCTGGCCGGGCTGATGGCCTTCAATGAGCGCCACCATGGGGAGGAAATGCCTTTCTTCGGTCAGGAGTTGCTGCAACAGGCCCAGGCCAAGGGCGCGCTTTCCGATGCGGCCTATGTGAAGGCGCTGGAGACTTGTGCCCAGGCCCGGCGGGACATCACAGGATTGCTGGAGAAGCATCAGTTGCAGGCCCTCGTGGGGCCCACCGGCGGACCCGCCTGGCTCATCGACCATGTCAACGGCGACAGTTCCGGCCCCAGTTTCTCCAGTCCCGCCGCGGTGGCTGGCTGCCCACACATCACGGTACCGGCTGGCCTAGTCTTCGGGCTGCCCGTGGGGCTGTCCTTCGTGGGGAGCCCCTGGCAGGAGGGCGGGCTGCTGAAGCTGGCCTACGCCTTCGAGCAGGCCACCCTGTCGCGTCGCGTACCCCAGTTTGCCCCTACCGCTGTCACCTAAAGGCTTTTCTCTACCTCCAGAAAACGGGCGCCAGCAGGCGCCCGTTTTCTGGAGCAAGGGCTTCCCCTATTTTTTAGGGAACTGCCGCTCATAGGCTTCCTGGGCGTATTCGCTGGGAGGCACGGCGAAGCGGCGCTTGAAGGCGCGGGTGAAGGCGCTGGCATCATAGAAGCCGAGGATCTTGGCCACGTCGCTGGGCCGCTCGCCATTGGCCAGGAGGGTAACGGCGCGCTGCAGACGCCGTTCGATGAGGTACTGGTGCGGTGTGGTGCTGGTGGCCTCCCGGAAGAGGCGGATGAAGTGGTCCGGCGTGCAGCGGGCCATGGTGGCCAGTTCGGGCACGCTGTTCTTGGCGCCCAAGTGCACTTCCATGTGATCCAGCACCAGTTGCAGGGTTGAGCGGTTCAGGCGGTAGGGGAAGCGACCCCGGTCCTCCTTTTCGGTCAGACGGGACAACTCCGCGCCCAGGAGGATGAGGAACAGCTCGCGGGTCATGAGCTGGACGCCGTCCGGATTGGCCAATTCCTGGGTGAAGATGCTGAACAGCTGCTTCAGGCTGAGGCTGCGCAGCACGGCGAAACTGGATTCCTGCCACTTGCGGGGGGGGTGCTGAAGGGCGGACAGCAACGGCTCGGGGAAAGGGCCTTCCATGAACAGGGCCGTGAAGCCGAAGGGCGTATTGACGTGATGGCGCTTCAGCGTGTGCCCGAATCCCGGCAACAGCAGGGCCAGGTCACCAGAGCGGATGACGCCTTCCTCACGATCCTCGCCCGTGCAGACCCGCACGGCGTGGGTTGGCTGAAGCAGGGTCCACGCGTCCCGGGCCGGAAGGATCTTCGTCGGTACGGGGTCGCGCTTGAGCACAGCCAAGCGGAGTGGTCCGCTGGTATAGGTAAGGAGATTTTTGGTTTCAGGATCGCTCATGGCCCAGGAATAAAAAGAGATGCCTACCGAGGCATTGCGGGAAGAATGACAGGAAAATTATCCCAAGGACATCAAGATTTCACAACCTGAGGTATTTTGGCTCCCATCAGGCCCTGGCGAAAGTCTCGGCGAGGCTCTTGAACACACCCAGCCCCCCGGTGGGTCCGAGCCTCGGATCCACGGCCCGCTCCGGGTGGGGCATCATCCCCAGCACATTGCCGCGGACATTCACGATGCCGGCGATGCCGTTCATGGCGCCATTGGGCACGTGGGGCTCGCCGATCTCGCCCTTGGGTGAGCAGTAGCGGAAGGCTACGCCGCCCCGGGCTTCCAGATCCACCAGTTCAGCGGGGTCGAGGGTGAAATTTCCTTCAGCGTGGGCAATGGGCACCCGGAACACCTCGCCAGCCTTCATGGACCGGGTGAAGGGCAGGTCCGCCTGTTCCACCCGCAGATGGATGTCCGCATGAATGAAGCGCAGCGATTCATTGCGCAGCAAGGCGCCGGGGAGCATCTGGGCTTCGCATAGGATCTGGAAACCGTTGCAGACCCCCAGCACCAGGCCGCCGTTGTCGGCATGGCGCCGGACGTCTGCCATGATGGGTGCCAGCGCCGCAATGGCGCCACAGCGCAGGTAGTCTCCGTAACTGAATCCGCCGGGCACGAAGACCAGCTCCGTGTTCTCGGGGAGCCGCGTTTCCATGTGCCAGACCGGGATCGTGTCCCAGCCCATCACAGTGCCGCAGGCGTGCAAGGCGTCGTGGTCGCAATTGGAACCTGGGAAGACTGGGACCGCGACCCGCATCAAAGCACCTCGATGGAGGCCTTCTCCATCACGGGATTGACCAGCAGCTTCTCGCACATGGCCAGGGCCTTGGCCTTCACTTCCAAGGGGTCTTTTCCGGGCACGTCCATCTCGATCAGGCGGCCGATGCGCACGTGATCCACCTCGAAACCGAATCCGTGGAGCCCCTGTTCCACTGCCTTGCCCTGGGGATCCAGGATCCCAGGCTTCAACTGCACCGATACGCGTACCTTCATGGGGCCCTCCATGTTCCAGTCTACCTGATGGACTCCTGATTTCCGCCGGGGGGCGGGTTCAGGAACGGGGCACCCAGCGGTGGGCCTCGAGGTCGAGGTTGCCCAAGTCATCCACTTCAATGCCCTCATCGCGCAGCCGTCCGATCTGCTCGAAGGCACCCCACCAGCGACCGCGGCTGGGCACGTAGCCCCGGGTGTTGACCACGCGATGCCAGGGTAGCGTCGTGCCTTCCGGCAGCCCCGACAGCACCATTCCCACTTGCCTGGGGCGCTGCGGGAATCCTGCCAGGGCCGCCACCTGGCCATAGGATGCGAGCCTGCCCTTCGGGATCCGCGCGACCACCGCCAGCACAGCCGTGCGGAAATCCTGCTGCGGGGCCGCAGGCTCAATGCGCTTGAGGGGCCTAGCAGCCATTCGAGGAGCTCGCGGGCTAGGCCTGCACGCCGGGCCGCTGGTCGGCGGGCACGCGGGAGCGGAAGCCACCTTCATAGCTGTGCCAGTAGCCCAGCTCGGTTTCGGGGTAGGCCCAGCACCAATAGCCATCGCCGGAATCGAAATCCACCAGCCAGAGGCCCTTCACTTCGGCCTCCAGGTCCTGCATGCTCTGCTGCCAGCTCTGCACCAGGGTCTGCAGGCGCTCCCGCAGATCCTCGGCCCGGGGCTCGTCATTGGCCTCTTCGGCCTGGCTCAATTCCTCGGCGAGGCTGGCGGCCAGGGTGTAGACCGGTTCCGTGGTGGACTTCACTTGGGGCATCAGGGCCTTCGCTTCATCCAGCGTGAAAATGCGGCTCATGGTGCCTCCGATACCCCATGATAAACCCATGCGGTTCGTGCCCCTGATTCCGTCGAGTTTCCATCCCGAGCCCTGGTTGTCCCTCACCCCCCTGATGCTCAGATGGGATGGGGCTCTCCACGCAGGATGGAGCCCCGCCGTGCGGCGTGGGTTGGCCATCCATGCCGTGCACCTCCCCGGGGAATCCCCGGTAGAAGAGGGGCTGGAGGTGCTTCGCCACGGCCTGGGCGTGGATTTCCTGGTGATCCCCGTTCGGCGGCTCGACACAAGGGAAGCGGGGTTTCGCCTCCTGGGGCAGCTGGAGACGCTGCTGGAGGCCACCTCGGGACGGGGCGTGAAACTGGCGCTGCGCCTGGAGGCGGGCGCCGAAGTCCCGTTGCTGGACCTGCTCCGCCAAGCCCACGGCGAGGCCGTGGGGTTCTGCTGGCATTCCGATATCGAGAATGCAGAACCCCTGGCGGACCGGCTCTGGTGCGGCACCTGCGAACCGGGGAGCGACCTTCGTCCGTTGCAGGCCCTGGGCTACCGCTGGGACATGGCCCTGGCCGCCGAGGATCCCGATACCTTCCGCACCCAGGCGGCGGTGCTCGAGGCCTTCCACCCGCCGGTGCTGTTCCCCGCCGAGATGCCCACCACGGCCCTCGGGCGGCCCGTGGTGCCGGACGACAGGGTGGTGTTCGGCAGATATCTGCTGCCCGACGCGCATGGGGACCGTCCATGAACCAGACCCTGCTCGTCATCGCAGGCGAGGATTCGGGCGACCTGCATGGCGCGGAGCTGCTGCGCGAGCTGAAGGTCCGCCGTCCGGATCTGAGGATCATCGGCGTGGGCGGACCGCGCATGACCCCCTTCCTGGACCGTAAGCTGGCGGATGTGAAGGATCTCGCCGTGGTGGGCCTCATCGAGGTCATCAAGCACCTGCCCCGGTTGAATCGGCTCTTCAAGCAGATCCTCACCGCCGCGGCAGAGGAACGTGTCTCGGCCGCCCTGCTCATCGACTACCCGGGCTTCAACCTGCGGCTGGCGAAAGCCCTGCGGAAGCAACTGCCCGCCGTGAAGCTGCACCAGTATGTATGTCCCCAGGTGTGGGCCTGGAAGAGGGGGCGAATCCCCGAACTGGGCACGGTGCTGGACACCCTCTACTGCCTCTTCGACTTCGAGCCGGAGCTGTTCCGCGGGTATCCCGTGGATGCCCGCTTCGTGGGCCATCCCCTGCTGGAGCTGGTGAAGCCGGAATGTGACCGCGAGACCTTCTTTCGCGAATCAGGCCTGGATCCGGCGAAACCGCTGGTGGCCCTGCTCCCGGGCAGCCGCAAAGGCGAGATCGAACGCCTTCTTCCCCCCATGGCGGAGCTGGCCACACGCTGGCGGCGGGAGCGGCCCGAGGTCCAGTGGGTGCTGCCCGTGGCACCCACGCTGGATCCAGCCTTCATCCGCGCCCATCTTGGCGATGCACCCGTGACCCTGGTGGAAGATCGCACCTACGCCGCCCGCGCCTACGCGGACGCGGCCCTGGTGGCTTCCGGCACGGCCACGCTGGAAACGGCCCTGCTGGGCACCCCCTTCGCCATCGTCTATCGGTTGAACGCCCTCACCTACCAGATGGCCAAGCGCATCGTGAAGGTGCCGCACTTCGGCCTCGCCAACGTGGTGGCGGGACGCGAGGTGGCTCCGGAACTGTTGCAGGACGAGGTCAACGCCGAGCGCCTGGGGCGGGAATTGTCGCGGCTGATGGATCCCGAAGTCGCCCGGCGCGTTCGCACCGAGTTAGGGGAAGTGCGCGGACACCTCGGCGAGCTCGGCGCCGCGGGGCGCGTGGCAGAGGATTTGCTGAAGAAGCTACAAAACTGACAATCAGCGTAATGTTTCAGTCTGTCTCGCCCCCGGCGGAACCCAGGCGTTAACATCCATCATGGTCCCCGTGCTGATGCTCTTCCTCCTGCCAGTCGGGGGCGGAATTCCCGCTGGGATACTGCTGGCCCGGGCTACGGGTTTGGCCTGGCCCATGACTGCCGGGCTCTACTTTGTTTCAGACGTGCTCCTGGCCCTCGCCTTTGAACCGATCCTTCGACTTTTCGTCGCGTGGGGAGGCAAAGTCCCCTTTCTGGCTCGTTTCCGCGCGGCAATGAAGGCGGCCATGGCCCGCAGCGTGGCCCATGTCAGTGGAGGCGCAGGCCCCTTTACGCTTGTCATGATCGCCTTCGGCGTGGATCCGATGACCGGGCGCGCCACGGCACTCGCGGCGGGCCACGGATTCCTGACGGGCTGGACCTTTGCCATTGCCGGTGATCTGCTTTATTACGCCGTCATCGCGCTCGCGACTCTGCGCCTGAATGCGTACTTCCGGAACCCAAACACGACGATACTGGTCGTCCTGGGCGCGATGATCATCGTGCCCATCCTGGTTCGCGCTTGCCGTCCCAGACGAACGCCCTCCCCTTAGGTTTCCAACCCGGTGCCCCATGAACAAAACCGCTGCCATTGCCGCAGTGATCGTCCTCGCCTTCCTTGGATGCAGCAAGGATGCGAAACTGCCCCCGAAGGTCTTCGAGACGGCCCTGGCAAGAACCATCAGCCTCTCCGATGGACAGGCCGCCAATCTCAGTGGCCTCCAACGGTCCCTCTACGGTTCGGCACGGGATGGCCGTTACTATTGCGTGGATTTCATCGCCAAGAAGTCCATGAGTGACCTGATCATCGTCACGGCCTATGACGACACCACAGGGTCGTTCCGGCCCGTTGAAGGGGGCCGCATCGTCAGTGGTCTCACCTTGGCGATCAACGATGAGCTGTTGAAACCTCAGAAAACCTATGTCCTGTTGGCAGTCCAGCAGGCACCCCAGCCCAATGATCCAGGGAAGTGATGCACTGCAGTTCAACCGAGATCACGCCCAGTCGTCCAATCCCAGATCAGGCGTGTGTTCAAGCTGCTACTTCGTCGCCTGCTTGATGGAACGCTTCACATCCTTCACAGCGTCCTTGACGTCCTTCACGGCCCCTTTGAGGTTGCCTTTGAGTTCGTCGTTTTCGCCCTCTTCCTTGAGCTTCTGGTCGCCCGTGAGACTACCCACAGCCTGCTTGATCCTGCCCTTGGTCTTGTCGATGAATTCGCCCATGGTCTTCTCCTTTGTGGCACTAGTCCCCGTCACAAAAGCAAGCACTGTACCGTCGCATTTTAAAGCGTAAATATATGTATTTGAACATCTTGATTAACACGGGTCGAAAGGATGGCTAGCTAACCTAAATCAATATGACCAGGCATCCATCAATGTGAATGGATCGCCTGACTTTCCGTTCAGCCTGGACCCAACCGTACTTTGTTGGCGCGCTCCCATGATCGGCTAGTGTGGTGTCCCGCGAAAACTGGAATCATCCTCCATGCTAGGACACCACACTTGGCAGGGGTTTGGGGAGAGGCTCCAGGTTTGCGAGCCTTTGCGAGCAGGAGCACGCCCTGCGTGCGATACCTGGAGGGGGCAGTGCCCCCAACGGGTGACAGAGCTGACGCGCATGCGCGCCAGCTCGCCAGAGGGGCCATGCCCCTATGGAAGTGTGCTGCCCCAGAACAACTGTTGATCCAGGTATTTCAGGGCCAGCACACTAGGAAAGGATAGCCATCCATAAACCCCCAGCTCGTTCGCGGCATCTCAAGGGTGGAGGTGCCCATGAACCCGTTGTTCCTGACTGTTCCTCTATTGGCCCTGCAAGCGCCCCCGGCCCCCCTTCTCGAAATGGCGGCTAAGGATCTGGCGCCAGCGACCAGAGGGCCCATGGTCCCCCATATTCACGACCTGGGTGGCGAAGGCGGCCCGATGGGCCAGGCCCGCCGTGGGGCCCGGAGTGGGCCCTCCATTCCGGCCCTCCAGCTGCCCGCCGGCAGTTCCCGCGTGAAGGATAAAATCCCGAACATCAGCGGGTGGCGGGCCTATGCCATCGAGGTGCCAGGCGGCGGGACCGTGAAGGCCCATGTGGTGGAGGGCCGGAAGGGCTGGTTCCGGGTGCTGGGCGTCAATGCCTGGGGCCGGGAGGAAGCGGGACTGCTCCAGAACCGGATCCCGACCGGGGAACCCCAGGCCACCTACAAGAATCCCACTTCGGAGACCCGCACGATCTACTTCATCGTGGACACGTTGGACATCAACATGGTCGGGGAGGCCTACACGCTGGAGGTCACTCGCGGGTAATGGCTGCGGCTTCAGCTGCGGGTGCTGAAGGCGAGGGTAGGCGCTGGGGCAGCGTGTCCTGGAAGGTCGTGCGCAGTGATTCGGGGGCCTTGTTCCAGGCTTTCATGGCGAGGGCTCGACTGGGATAGGTGCCGTAGCAGGCTTGCCAGAAACGGAAGCCGTCCTTCCGCAGGAAGGGCAGCACTAGGATCTCCGTGGCCTTGGGCCCCGCGGCCCGGGCGACCTGCTTGAGTCCGTTGGCGCGGCCCGACACCACCAGGCGCAGCGTCCAGGACCCTTCTGGCGCGGCGTCCCGCATGGCTTCGCCCCGGTGGAACGCCTCGGCCAGGTCCATGCGGTCCAGGGGCTTGACGGCCTCTGCGGGATCCTCCAGATCCTTTTCCGTGAGCACCCGCCTCGGGGCTTCCACCCGCACCTCCACGCTGCGCGAGGTTCCCCCCAGGAGGTTGCTCACGCTGAGGGTGTAGACCGTGGTCCTGTCGGGCACGACGGCGATGCTGGACTGACCATCCAGTTCGAGTCCGCCGGGTTCCAGGCGCACCTTAGCGTTGCCCTGGCAGAGCCAATGCAGGTCCACCTGTTCGCCAGGCTTCACGACCGTCCGGCTCGCCTCGAAGGTGCAGACCGTGGCGGGAATGGGGCGGGCGGCAGTCAGGCGTCCGAGCACGGACACCTCCACCGTGCGGCTCTGGCCTCCGGCAGCGTTGTTCGCCGTGATGGTGTACCGGGTGCTTTCTAAGGGCGTGACGGTGACTTCGCTCTTGCCATCCAGTTCGAGGCCGCCGGGTTCCAGGCGCACTTTGGCGCTGCCTGCGCATTCCCACTTCAGCACCACCGGCTCGCCCGGCAGCACGGCCTTGGCGCTGGCATCGAAGGCGCAGATGCGGGCAGCCTCGCCCAAGGGCAGGCCGGGAGTCACGCGAACTTCCATATGGCCCAGTTCCGAGCCCCCTGGCTGGGCGTCAAAGATGTGGTAGGTGGTGGTGTAGGCGGGCTTGAGGGTCACCTGGTATTTCCCCGGAAGCACCATGCCGCCGGGTTCCAGGCGGATCTGGGGTACCCGCGGGCAGATCCAGGTCAACAGGACCGAATCGCCTGGGCGGACGTCCCGGGGTTCGGCCGTCACGGTGGCGGCAGGTGACTGGGCGAGCAGGGCAACCAGGGGCAGGAGCGGCAGCATGGTCAATTCCCCAGGTAGGTGAACCAGAACCGCACNNCCGTCCTTGGCGATGCGGAAGTAAATCTGCACCCGGCCCTGGCTGCTCGATACGCGGTTCCAGTTCGTGGTGATGCGCGTCTGCACTTGCTGGAGGTACCAGGTGTAGGGGAAGTCACCGTCCACGCCACCTACGAGTCCCACCCCGCCCTGCACGCCGGAAGTGGGGTTGAGTCCAGGGATGCCGCTGCCCGCGCCAAAGGCCGCGCCGTTCCCGGTCCCCACCGCACCCGTCATGGGATTGGGCGTGGTGGTCTTGCCCTTGGCGGCGGTGGTGCCCGTGCCCTGACTGGTGGCGTCCTTGTTGTCGCCCTTGGCGGCGGACTTGGTGGTTTTTAGGGCGAAGGGGTCGGGGGCCGTGGCCGAGGGCGAGGTCTCGCGGACCGGGGCTACCTCCTCCACGCGTCGCAGGCGTTCGCCGGACTTGCCTTCCTCCACCGCTTCGGAACCGCCGGAGGCACCTGCCAGGGCAGCAGGAAGGTTCACCCAGGTGACTTTCACTTCCGCGTCCTTGTCCGGAGGTTCGCTTCGGGGCCAGAAAAACGCAGCGCCCAGCGCCAGGTGCAGGCCCAGGCTAAGGACCAGCCCTGGCCCCCAGCGAAGCTCGCCCAAATGTTTGCGGCTGCGGAGGAAGGCCTGGAGGTCCTGGCTCATTTCACATCGATGGGAGGTGCCGCAGGCGCCGCGGCGGTGACGAAGCCCACCTGGGTGAAGCCCGCCTCGCGGATGGCGTCCACCACCTGGATGACGCGGCCGTAGGGCACGTTGTGATCGGCCCGCACCAGCACGGGCCGCTTGCCGCCGCTCTGGGCCTTGGCCTTCAGTTGGTTGGCCAGCACGGGCAGGGCCATGAAGGCCTGGCCGAACTGCAGGCGCCCGTCGAAGGTGATGGAGACCGTCAGAGCCTCGCTTTCCAGGTTGCGGCCCGTGCGGCTCTCCGGCAGCTTCACATCCACGCCCGTCGTCAGCATCGGCGCCGCGATCATGAAGATGATCAGCAGCACGAGCATCACGTCAATGAGCGGCGTCATGTTGATGTCGGCCATCGCGCCGCGCTTGCTGCCTGGAGTGAATGCCACGGGAACCTCGATCGGGGAGGGTTCCAGTCTAGCGCGAGGTGGGCTGTGGGCTCTTGGCTGTGGGCGGTGGGAAAGCAGGCCGTTCAGGGTGCCGTCATCGGGGGTCTGTCTTCACCTCAATGAAATCGTAGGGCCCGGTGGCCTGGACCAGGAGATACCGCAGGGGCGCGGAGGTGGGATTCAGCACACGATGGATGCGCCCGGCTGGGATGTACAGGCGTTGGCCCGGGACCAGGCAGACCGTCTCATCTGGATCGCGAAGCCAGACCTCGACGGGGTCTTTGAGGCAGAGCACGTCATCATTGACGACAGTATGGTAGTGCCAAGGAGTACCTTGCCCCGGGGCGAGGGTGTTGATCCGGACAGACACATCCTCCGTCTTGGCAATCCATTCCACCTCGGCGCTATTGCTAATTCCAGTCATGGCCGCGCCTCCAGCGTCCTCTACCCTACAACGATGCCATGTGGAAGGTACCCAGGTTGAGACTAGGTCTCTTGTGAGGACGGGATGAGCTCTGGTTTTCCCGGTTACACAGATGTTCCACCGCCCCAGGTGAAAAAGACCCATTTACCTATTGCAACACGAGCTCCTCAACCCATATTTGAAATCCCCACCAAGAGGTGTGGAATGAGCCTAGAAAAAACCATCATCGACCTGACCTCCAAGACCCCAAGCGGAGGCACCTGCTGGATTGGGGACATTCCCTTTACGATCTGGTACGGCTCGGACTATTGGGAGTGGGTGTTTCGGGGCGTCTACTATTTCGACCCGCTGGACCTGAGCGAGGCCATCGAAGCTTTCGTGCAACAGACCACGGAAGATTCTCGGCAAGTTGCCTCCTTGTTCGAAAAGCCCAAGGCAAGATCCAGACTGATCAACAGGAAATCCCGTTCCTTAGCCGCCAAAGGGCGCCTGATTGGACGGATGTCAAGACCACAACAGCGACCAGCGCTCTTCCCGACCACCAGGTAATGGAGGGCCGTTCCCCGCGGTCCACCCTTGGCCATGGAGCGAATGGAGGGCGATGGAAGCCGGGGTGGCGCGGCCCTGCTGGCCTCAGATTTTCACGACGATGCGCCCTCGCACCTTTCCTTGCATCAGATCGTGCGCCTTTGCGATGGCGTCGGTCAGTGGCACTACTTCTAGGATGGATGCAAGCTTGACGGGGTCGAGGTCGACGGCCAGCCGCTTCCAGGCTTGCNNCGCAGGATGAACGGCATCACCGTCGCGGGCAGGTCGAAGCCCTGCGCCAGCCCGCAGGCCGCGACCACCCCGCCGTACCGCGTCTGCGCCAGCGCGTTGACCAGGGTATGGCTGCCGACGGCATCGACGACGGCGGCCCAGCGCTCCTTTTGCAAGGGCTTGCCAGAAACGCTCAGCTCCGCGCGGTCGATCACGGTGTCAGCGCCAAGCGAGCGCAGGTAGTCGGCCTCGTCCAGCTTGCCCGTCGCAGCGGTCACCGGATAACCCAGCTTGCCAAGCAGCGCGACCGCGATGCTGCCAACGCCACCGGTCGCGCCCGTCACCAGCACTTCGCCGTCGCCGGGCTTCAGCCCGTGTCGCTCCAGCGCCAGCACGCACAGCATCGCGGTGTAGCCGGCGGTTCCGATCGCCATCGCCTGGAGCGATGTGAACGCCACCGGCAAAGGTACCAGCCAGTCACCCATCAGGCGCGCACGTTCGGCCAGGCAGCCCCAGCGGGTTTCACCAACGCCCCAGCCGTTGTGGACGAAACGGTCGCCGGGCTTCCAGGCGGGGTGACCGCTTTCCAGCACCACACCCGCTCCATCGATGCCGGCGACCATCGGCCAGACGCGGACCACAGGGCTCTTGTTCGTGATGGCGAGGCCGTCCTTGTAGTTCAAGGTCGAATGTTCGATCTTCACCAGCACGTCGCCGGTCGGTAAACCGGTCTCGTCAACCAGTTGAAGCGAGGCTTTGAATCCGGATTCGGGCTTTTCGAGCAAGACAGCTTTGAACATGGTTACTCCGATGAAGACAGCTGCACGATAGCGCAACCAGCGCCCATTTCGCAGGCCCTCGATACAGGCCTGGAGGGGACTGTTGCACAGTGTCATCCGCCCTTCAGCTCCGTGGCGGTCCTGGTCGGGACAAATGGAAGCGCCACGGGTCATAATCAGGCTACTTCTTCCGGTACCGGCGTAGGAGGGCATCTAGATGCACGAGCCTGATGACATTCGTATCCGCTCCTCGATCATCCATGCAGTGATGGCTTGTGCTGTGTTCCTTTGTGGGACCGCCTTGGCGGGCGATCTGTCTGAGGTGAAGAAAAGCGGTGTGCTGCGGCATCTCGGCATTCCCTATGCAAACTTTGTCACCGGGGATGGCGACGGGATGGATGTGGAGCTGATGCAGTTGTTCGCGAGGTCCCAGGGGGTGCGGTACGAGTATGTGAAAACCAGCTGGGACACGGCCATAGCGGACCTCATCGGCAGAAAGGTCGAGGCGAAAGGGGCGACGGTGGAACTGTTGTCGGCCGCACCCGTCAAGGGCGATCTGATCGCCAACGGCTTTACCGTCCTGCCCTGGCGGCAGCAGGTGGTGGATTTCTCCTACTCCACTTTCCCGAGCCAGATCTGGCTGGTCGCACGGGCCGACTCGAAGCTCAAGCCGATCAAGCCCTCGAAGGACATCGAGCAGGACATTGCGCAGGTCAAGGCATTGCTCAAGGGGCGGAAGGTCCTCGCGCTTAAGAGGACCTGCCTCGATCCCGACCTCTACGACCTCTACGCGACCGGGGCCGAGGTGATCTGTTTCAACGGCAACCTGAATGAACTCGCCCCGGCCATCATCAACGGCGAGGCCGAGATGACCATCCTCGACGTGCCCGATGCCCTTGTGGCTCTGGAGAAGTGGACGGGGAAGATCAAGGTGATCGGTCCCATTTCACCCCGGCAGGAGATGGCCGTCGCCTTTCCCAAGGCTTCGCCCCAGCTCCGGGAAGCGTTCAACAAGTTCCTGGTGCAAAGCCGGAAAGATGGAAGCTACGAGCGGATCGTGAAGAAGTACTATCCAACGGCGTTCGCAACCTTTCCAGAATACTTCAAGGGCAGGTAGCAGGCCCATTCTGGCAGTCGCAGGAGGAGCAGTTCACTGATGAAGCTGGTTCCCAGATTCCTGACCAATCTCCGCCGGGTAGCCGTCTTCTCTATCGGTCTAGGGTTGGTCGTCGCCATGGGGTACCTGGTCGTCGTCCAGGTTCGAGCCCAGGTCGCCCTTCAGCAGTCAGCGCTGAAACAGGCCACATTTGACAGCGAACGACGGGCCACCGCGCTCAGCTATTTTTTTTCTGAACAGAAGGATTTCCTGAGGGACCTCGCCGAGAGCCGCGCGCTGCATGCCTATTTCGAGAACCGGGCCCTCGGAATGTCTCTGGAATATGGCCTCCAGGCCAGTCTCCTGGTGGTCCATGAGCGGTTCGACCAGGCGCGGCAGTCGAAACAGCTCAGCGAGCATCCCCTTTACGAGCGCCTGGTCTTCGTGGATTTGGCGGGTCGTTTGTTGACCGACACCCCCCCGCAGGGACAGAACCGCGGTGGAAGGGGAGACTGGCAGAGTTTCCTCACTCCCAGCGGATCCGAACCGACCATCCTCCCTGACAGAAGCGGCAAGGAGTTGCGGATCATCATCTCCACCCCCTGTTTCTTCAAAGGCAAGTATGCGGGACAGGTGCTTGGCTGGATCTCGTTCCCCCGGATCTATCACTACTTCATCGAGGGGAAAAGCGAGATCTCCCGCTACCCCGATGCCATCGTCTTCGATCGGGAGTACCTCCACATCCCCCCCACGGCAAGGCATCTGATCCCCAGCGGTGGATCAACCTTGCCTGACGAGGTTCAGCCCGGTCGTTCCTACGAGTTCCCGCTTGCAGACAGGAGTGCCACCGGCATGGGGGCGCACGCCATGCTGGTTCCCGTGAAGACCACACCATTCTCTCTGATGACCTTCATCCCGGCCACGGAGCAGCTCGATTCCCGATCGCCGGGCCAGATTGTCTACACGGCCGGAGGGCTGGCGTTGTTATTCCTCCTCGCCATGTTCACCCTGATGCGGCTCAACACGAACAATGCTCGGTTGCGGACCCGTCTGGAGGAGACCATCCTCCGCGAAAAGGAGGTCGGTGAAAAGAACCGGGAGCTCGCGGCCGAGATCGTCGAGCGCACCCGAGCGGAAGCGGAGAAAGCGAGACTCTCTGAAGAGCTCAAGCAGGCCCAAAAGATGGACTCCGTGGGACGGCTGGCAGGCGGTGTCGCCCATGATTTCAACAACATGCTGGGCGTGATCATCGGGCACACGGAGATTGCCATAGAGAGCCTCGAGCGCTCGCACCCCGTCCAGGCCAACCTGGAGGAAATCAGCCAGGCCGCCAACCGTTCCGCCGATCTAACAAGGCAGTTGCTCGCCTTTGCCCATAAACAGACGATCGCCCCCCGAGTGATGGATCTGAACGAGACGGTGGCTGGCATGCTCAAAATGCTGCAAAGGCTCATCGGCGAGAACATCGATCTCAGGTGGCGGCCCGGGAAGGCGCTCTGGCCGGTGCGGGTGGACCCATCGCAGATCGATCAGATTCTGGCCAACCTGTGCGTCAACGCCCGCGACGCCATCTCTGGTGTCGGCAACCTCACCATCGAAACGGGAAACAGGACATTCCTTCCGGACATCGCCATCGCAGGCGTCCTGCCCGGCGAGTACGTGCTGCTCGCGGTGAGCGACGATGGCCGCGGCATGGGCAAGGAGATCCTGCCCAAGATCTTCGAACCTTTCTTCACCACCAAGGACATAGGCAAAGGGACTGGACTGGGCCTGGCGACGGTCTATGGAATCGTGAAGCAGAACCATGGCTTCATCGATGTCCGGAGCGAGCAAGCTCGTGGAACGACCTTCGAGATTTTCTTCCCCAGACATTCAGGAGAGATCGAACGTGCGCGGTCAAAGGTACCTGCTGAAGGCACGCTTCGCGGGAAGGAAACCATCCTATTGGTGGAGGATGAGCCAGTGCTCCTGGAGTTGACCAGTCAGATGATTGAAATGCAGGGATATACCGTGTTGGCAGCGCACTCACCGAACGAGGCACTGCGTCTTTCCGAGGTTCATCCCGGTCCGATCCACCTTCTGATGACCGATGTGGTCATGCCAGAGATGAACGGTAAGGACCTTGCTGGCAAACTGCTGTCCCTGCACCCGGATCTCAGATGCCTGTTCATCTCGGGGTACACCTCTGATGTGATCGCCCACCACGGCGTGCTCGACGAGGGGGTGCACTTCCTTCAGAAACCATATACAGTCAAGGTCCTGTCGAAGAAGGTTCGGGAAGTGCTGGATCACAGCTAGTGTGGTGTCCGGCGAGAACCTGGATCATCCACTGTGCTGAGACACCACACATGGCGGGGGTTTGGGGGCTCGGTAGTGCCCCCAAGGGGTGACAGATCTGGCGCGCATGCGCGCCAGATCGCCAGAGGGGCCATGCCCCTATGGAAGTGTGCTGGCCCCGGCGAACGGTTGATCCAAGCATTTCAGGGCCAGCACACTAGAGACTGACCGGCGCCACCATGTACTTCCCCTTCGCGTCCCGGTCTACGGTGCCAGCCGGAATGTCCGGATCGTGCTCGAAAACGCAGATGGTGCCTGTGCCGGTGACTTCTTCGAGCAGCTTCATGCGCTCGTTCACGCAGGTGACCACGTCCAGGTCGTAGCCCATGCACCAGGCGGGCTGGATGTGGCGGGCCGTGGGAATGAGGTCGGCCAGGTAGACGAGACGCCTGCCACCGCCTTCGATTACCACATTCTGAAGACCCTCGATGTGGCCCGGGGCGAGACGGACGGAGATGCCGGGCAGGATTTCGGCGGTGCCTTGCACGGTTTCGAGCAGGCCCGCGGCTTCCATGGGTTCCCAGTTCTGGGGCAGGTAGCTGGCCTTCACCCGCAGGTGGGGATGCTTCGCGTCGGCGAGATCCTTCGCCTGCACCACGTAGCGGGCGTTGGGGAAGCTGGGAACGGGCTTCCCATCCGCGTTGAAGCGGGTGCTGCCGCCCGCGTGGTCGAAGTGCAGGTGGGTCAGGATGCAGAGGGTGATGTCGCCGGGCCGAACGCCGTGCTTGGCGAGGTTGGCATCCAGCACGCCCCGGCCCTCGAACTTGAAGCGGGCCATGAAGTCATCGGTCTCCTTGTCGCCGTTGCCATTGTCGACGAGGATGACGTGTTTCTTCCCGGCCACTTCACCGCGGATCAGCAGACAATTGGTGGCCATGAGGATCTGGTTCTCCTCGTCGGCCGGGTAGATCTTATGCCATACCACCTTGGGCACGGTCCCAAACATGGCGCCGCCGTCTAGCCGGAAGGTACCACCGCTGACGACCTGGACCTCCCAGGGGCCGAACTGCATGAGCGCTCCTAGAAGGCCAGAACCTTGCGGGCCGCCGCCAGCACCTTATCGGTGTTGGGTAGGATGGCCCGCTCAAGGATGCGGTTGAAGCCGACGGGTGTGAACTCGGAACCTACGCGTTCGATGGGGGCATCCAGCCACGGAAAGCATTCGGAGGCGGTGATGGCGGCCAGCTCGCCACCGAAGCCGCCGAAGACCTTGTCTTCATGGGCGATGAGGACGCGGTGGGTCTTCTTGACGGAGGTGACGATGGATTCCAGGTCGAGGGGGCTGAGGCTGCGAAGGTCGACGACCTCGGCGGATTTCCCTTCCTTCTCCAGCTTAGTCGCGGCTTCCAGGGCGAAATGGACGGGCGTGCCGTAGGCGAGGATGGTGAGGTCCGAGCCGACCCGGCGGATCCTGGCCTTGCCGAAGGGAACGGCGAACTCGGGCGGCACCACGGCATAGGCCATCTTCGCGTTGTAGAGGAACTTCGGCTCGAGGTAGAGGGTGGTGCCGCGGCTGCGCATGGCCGTCCGGAGCAGGCCCGCGGCATCGTCGGCGAAGGCGGGCACCACCACGCGGATGCCGGGCAGGGTGGTGAGCCAGCCTTCGACATTCTGCGAGTGGTAGAGGCCTCCCCCGATGTAGCCGCCAGAGGCGATCCGGATGGTGACATTGGGCGCGAACTGGCCGTTGCTGCGCCAGTAGTCATGGCTGCACTCCACGATCTGCTCGGCGGCGGGCCAGATGTAGTCGGCGAATTCGGCGCCTTCGACCACCACGCGGATCTTGTCGTCGAGCCGCGAGAAACCGTTGGCGGTGCCGACGATGAAGTCCTCGGCGACGGGCGCGTTGAAGACGCGCTGCTCGCCGAATTCCTGCTGCAGGCCCTTCGATACGTTGAAGATCCCGCCTTTCTCCTTGTTGGCCATGTCCTGGCCCCAGATGAAGGTGTCGGGATTGAGCCTGAACTCTTCCTTGAGGGTCTGGTTCAGGGCCGTGATGACGCTTAGGGGGCTGCCGGTTTCCTGGTGGGTGCCATCCGGGTACCGGTCCGAAACCCATCCCTCGGGGATGACGAAGTCATGGATGCTTGCGGGATCGGGATTCGGCGCGGCCATGGCCTTTTCGTGGGCGGCGAGGTAGCGGGCCTGATTGTCGATCTCGATGGCCTTCAGTTCCTCCTCGCTGAGGCCCTTCTCCAGGCAGTAGGCGCGGAACCGGGGCAGGGGATCCTTCGCCTTGGCCTCGGCNNCCGATGCGCACGCAGGTGGCGTACACCATGGCCGGTCCCTTGCCCGTGCGGACGTAGGCCAGGGCTTCTTCCATGGCGCGCATGGAATCCGGGAAGTCGAGACCATTGCACTTGATGATCTTCAGGTTGGAGTACCCGCTGAAGTTGTCGCAGACATACTCGTTGGCGGTCTGATCCCGCTTGGGCACGGAGATGGCGTAGCCGTTGTCCTGGACAATGAAGACCACCGGGAGCTTCTCCCGGTCGGCACCGTTGATGCTCTCAGAGCAGTAGCCCTCGGATAGCGACGACTCGCCCTGGCTGCAGAACACGATGGATTCACGGCGGTAGTACTTGACGGCACGCGCCAGTCCCACCGCGTGCTGCGTGTGGTTGCCGGTGAGGCTGGACACGTTCTGGATGCCGATGGAAGGCTTGGCAAAGTGGTTGCTCATGTGCCGGCCGCCACCGGCCACGTCGGTGGCCTTGGAGATGCCGTTGAGGATGATTTCATCGGGAGTGATGCCCGCAGCCAAGCAGGTCAGCAGATCACGGTAGTAGGGGAAGAGGAAATCCCGTCCCGGCCGGAAGGCCAGGCCCGCAGCCAGCTGAATGCCGTCGTGTCCCGCACAGGGAGCGTGGTAGGACCAGCCGATGGCCTGTTTCAAGTAGTTTGGCGCCTTGTCGTCCAGCAGGCGTCCGAGGTGCATCAGCTCATACCAATGGCAGAGATCCTCGCGGCTGGGGCCTTCACGGCCATCCAAAGCGCTAAGGGCCGCGTTCACCAGGGTCGGAGTGTCCAATCTTCACCTCCCAAAGGCCGGACTCTCACCGGCTGTACCAGAGCCTTTCATCATCCCATGGACCCGGGGGATGAGCCAGCGAGGGGACGTGGACGATGGGTTCAGCCGTGGTTCCACAGCAGCGCCGACCCTTCGCGATTGGCGTCTGTAAAGGCTTTGGCGACCCGTCGTAAAGCGGACTTCAGGGTCATGTCCTTCCCGTCCGGAAGCCATAGGGTGGCTCCGATTGGGTGATTCCCAACGCTTTCGTGAAGGCGGGCCAGCAATAATTCCGCGCCCGAGACAAGGGTGTTGGGAAGGAGAAGCAGGTACTGATCCGAGGACAGCTCCACCAGGAGATCCCCGCCGCGGAGGTGCCCGGCGACCGCGGCGAGACGACCCTGGGTGCCGGGAATCAGGGGCTGCGACCACAGCGCGAGGGCCATGGGCTCTCGCCGCCGACGGGCAAGGAAGAGGGTGGAGCGCAACCAGATGTCGAGGTATCGGCGGTTGGGAAGACCGGATCGCGTGCTCAAGAGGGCACTATCCTCGACGATGGCGCTGCTGAGTTCCAGGGCCTCGAGGGCCGCCTGTAATTCCTGTTTAAGGTTTTCGGACTCGAAGGTGCGGGCCATGAGGTGGCCCATGGTCTTCAGCAGGGCCAGGTCGGCGTGGGTGAAGGTATAGGGCGCATAATGCTGCACGCATAGCGTCCCCATGGGCTTGTCTCCCACCTTCAGCGCCACCCCGGCATAGGCGCGGATGCCAAGTTCCAGATAGCCTGGGGACTGGCACCAGATGGGTTCCACGGCGGAATCATGGATGATGATCTGTCGGTCGGGATGGGCGATCACGAAGGGGCAGAATCCCTTTTCGGGGGCATTGATGATGCCGGCCATGGCCGTGTCAGAGGATGACGTCCACCAGAGCACTTCATGGCCAAGGTCGGTAACCCGGGTGAGCAGAGCCTGGTCAACGCCCAGGGTCTGCCGCAGCAAGGCCAAGCCCTGCTCGAAGAGCTGGGCCGCATCCGTCCGGCTGTCCCGCAAAAGGTCGGCCAGTGCCACAAGATGATCCATGGAGCCGGCATGGGGCTTGGCGGGTTCGATAACCACTGTGCGGATCTCCGGAAGTGCTTCTAGGTTGCCCAGCTTTTCTTGCGGTGCAAGATTTACTAGCTGACCACGCGGATACTCGGACTCACTTCCACTCGGCATGGCCTGCGGCCATGGCCGAGGCGCCCAGCCCATATGCAGGGCCAGGCCTCCGACTTTCGCCCTACCAACTGACCACGCGAATGCTCGGACTCTCTTCCACTCGGCATGGCCTGCGGCCATGACCGAGGTGCCATGCCGCCGGGGTGGGCCAGCCCTCCGACTTTCGCCCTACCAACTGACCACCCGGATGCTCGGACTCACTTCCTCCTGGAGCAGTCCCTCGATGTAGCGCAGGGTGCCGCTGGTGGAGGAGGGGCAGGATCCGCAGGCGCCGTGGTAGTTGATCTGGAGGGTCTGGCCGTCGAAGGAGACCACCTCCAGGCCGCCCCCGTCCCCGGCCAGGCCCGGGCGGATACGTGTATCCAGCAGGTGGTTGATGCGCTCCAGGGTGGCATCGGTATCGCCGCCGGGAGTCAGGGGAGCCATGTCCCCGGCCTCGTTTTCGGGCAGCTTGAGATCCTCGATGGCCTCGCAGATGGGGTCGATGAGGTCACTCCATTCCGCAGAAGGCTCCTTGTTCACGGTGACGAAGCGGTCCATGTAGAACACGGAGGTCACCTTGCCCAGACCGAAAAGGCAGGAGCCCAGCGGGTCGCCCACGGCCGCCCCGAAATCCTTGAAGGAACGCGAGCCCGCCTTGAGGATGGCGGGGTGTACCAGGAACTTCAGCGCATCCGGATTGGGCGTGGGTTCGATGTTGATCACCTTGGGCATGGCGGGCTCCCGATAAAGTTTACCAAATTCGTCAGGTAATTGGGCAGGCATAATCGGGCGATGAACAAACCCCTTGGCGCAAGCTTGATGGATCCCGGCCGGCCGCTCATCCTGGTGACTGGAGCCACGGGTTACCTTGGGGGCCGCCTGGTCCCCCGGCTTCTCGCGACGGGACGGCGGGTGAGGTGCATGGCGCGCAACCCCGAGCGGCTGGCAGGTCGACGGTGGCCAGGGGTCGAGGTGGTCAAGGGCGACGTGTCCGACCCTGCCTCCCTCGAATCCGCCCTTCGCGGCGTGACCCAGGTGTACTACCTGGTTCATGCCATGGGGGAGGACAGCTCGGATTTCCGGGGGCGGGATCTGCGTCAGGCGCGGACCTTCTCAGCTGCCTGCGCGAAGGCCGGTGTCCGCCGGATCATCTATCTGGGCGGGCTGGGGGACCCTTCCGGCCACCGCAGCGACCACCTCGCCAGCCGCCAGGAGGTGGGGGCCGCCCTGGCGGCTTCCGGGGTTCCCGTGCTGGAATTCCGGGCGGCGGTGATCGTCGGCAGCGGCAGCGCCAGCTTCGAGATGATCCGCCACCTGACGGAGCGCCTTCCCCTCATGATTACTCCGCGCTGGCTGAACACGCGTTGCCAGCCCATCGGGGTCCGTGATGTGCTGGCCTACTTCACGGAGGCCCTCGACCATCCCGAGGTGGCTGGGATCTTCGAGATCGGAGGACGGGATGTGCTCGATTACAGGAGCATGATGCTCGGTTATGCCGAGGCCAGGGGCCTGCGTCGTCTCATCATCCCCATGAATGTCCCGCTGCCGATCCTGTCGGTGCTCTGGGTCGACCTGCTGACGCCCATTCCCATGGCCCTGGCGGCGGCTCTGGTGGAAGGCATGAGCACGGAAGTGGTGGTTCAGGATCCGCGCGCCCTGGAAGTCTTCCGGGTGAAGCCCATGGCCTATCGCGAGGCGCTGGCACTGGCCCTCCAGCGCCTGGACGAGGACGCCGTGGAGACCACCTGGGCTTCGAGTCTCGCGGGGGAAACGGAGGGGCCGGCCCTGGGCTCCCATGAAGGCATGCTGCTGGAGCGGCACCACCGCCATGTGCAGGCCCCGCCGCATGTCGTTTTCCAGGCCTGTAGCGCTCTGGGCGGTGAGAACGGGTGGCCGGCCGGCAACCTCCTCTGGCAGATGCGGGGGATGCTGGATCGCGTCGTGGGCGGCACGGGGATGCGCCGGGGGAGGCGCCATCCGAGGGAACTCCGGGTGGGCGACCCCGTGGATTTCTGGCGGGTGGAGGCGCTCGAACCGGACCGGCTGCTGCGCCTCCGGTCCGAGATGAGGCTGGATGGAGACGCCTGGCTTCAGTTCACCGTGCGTCTGGAAGGGACCGGCTCGCGGCTGGAACAGACCGCCTTTTTTGATCCGCACGGCCTGCTGGGACTGCTCTATTGGTACTCCGTTCTGCCCTTCCACCTGTTCGTCTTCCCCGGCATGATCCGGTCCATCCAACGCCGTGCCGAGGCCGCCGTGACAGAATCAGGCAAGGGACGGTGACCATGTACGACGCGCAACGGGAGGCCTGTGTGGCTGCGGCCCAGGCCGGGGGCAAGGTGCTGCTCCAGTACTTCCGTAAGCTGGACCCCGCCACCATCACCGAAAAGACCAAGAATGACGTGGTGAGCGATGCCGATCGGGGGGCCGAGGCCGCCATCCGCGCCGAGTTGGCGTCACGGTTTCCGGAACATGGCTTTGTTGGTGAGGAAGGGGGTAGCCACGGCAATGCCGAGGTGCGCTGGATCGTGGATCCTCTGGACGGCACGCTGAACTTCGTCCAGGGTTTCCCGCACTGGTGCGTGTCCGTGGCCCTGTGGGACGCCGATGGCCCCGTGGTGGGCTGCATCCTGGATCCCCTGCGGGAGGACTGTTTCATGGCCGTGCGCGGCCAGGGCGCCACCTGGAACGGCAGGCCCATGCACGTCTCGCAGCAGGCGGGGCTGGACGGCGCCTTCCTGGCCACGGGCTTCGCCTTCCAGCTGGGCGATCGCTGGCCGAGGTTCAACGCAGCCCTGAACCGTGTGTTCCCCCGCGCCAAAGGCATTCGCCGGGCCGGCAGCGCCGCCCTGGATCTGGCGCACGTCGCCTGCGGCATCTTCGACGGATACTTCGAGCTGGGCCTCAAGCCCTGGGATCTCGCCGCCGGCGCCCTGCTGGTCCAGGAGGCCGGTGGCGTCATCACCGACTGGGAAGGCGGGCAGGCCTGGTTCGAGAGCGGAAACCTGGTGGTCGGAACCCCAGGCGTGGCTCCGGAACTGCTGGGAAGCCTCAAGGCATAAAAAAGGATCTACCACGATGTTTCGGTTTGTCTCGGAATCGGCGGAGTTGATTCCGAGAGGACAGGAAGACCACGAAGAAGAACCTGCTTTCCTTCGTGGTCTTTCCGTCTTCGTGGTTAATTTTCTTCGACTACGCCTCGATCTGGGCCTTCCGGCTGCTGACGACGACGTAGACGCACAGGGCGG
>PMJK01000082.1:41577-56071 GCA_003158505.1 Holophagaceae bacterium
AGGTGGGCCAGGATGCCGCCCAGCAGCAGGGGGGTGTTCAGCTCGATGGGCAGGTACATGCCCAGCGCGAAGCCCAGGGCCGGCACGTTGAGAATGCGGAGGACGAGGCTGAGCACGACACCGAGCCCGAAGAAGTACCAACGCAGGGGCATGGCGGTGGTGCCGAAGACGCCTTCCAGGATGGCCTGCATGGCGCTGGCCTGTGGCGCGGGCACATTCTTGCTGCCGAAGCCCTGGTGGGCGAGGATCCACATGGCGATGCCGGTAAACAAAGCCGCGACGAGGGTGCCCGCGAACTTCCACGCGATCTGCCGGGCCGGGGTCGCGCCAATCCAATGGCCGATCTTGAGGTCGGTGCTGAAGGCGCCGCTGGCCGCCAGGGCGGTGCAGACCACCCCGCCGACCATCATGGTGACGAACATGCCCGGTCCGCCGCGGAAACCCAGACGCAGCATCACCAGGCCCGTGATCAAGAGGGTCAGCATGGTCATGCCGGAGATGGGATTGGTGCCGATGGTCGCGATGGCCCGGGCCGCTACCGGGGCGAACAGGAACGAGATGACCATCACCAGGGCGGTGGCCACCAGGGCGGGCACCAGAGCCTGCTGAATGCCGATTCCGAAGCTGAAGAAGAGGAGGGTTAACAGGCCGGCGATGACCAGACCCGTGCCCACGAAGGCGCCGCTGAAGCTGCGGTCCATGCGTGGCACTGCTGCGGCTTCCCGCGTGTCCTGGTGCTTCATGCCCTTCAAGTTGCTGACGATGGAGCGGATCATGTTGGGCATGGAGGCCAGGACGCCCATAATGCCGGCGCCGGCAATGGCACCCACGCCCACGATCTTCACGTAGCTCTTGAAGACCTCTTCGGGGGCCATCAGGGCGATGAGCTTGGTGCCGGGGGCCAGGATCACGGGCACGTGCTCGCCGATGGCGTGCACGGCCGGAACCAGCACGAACATGGCGAAGAAACTGCCGGCGGCGATGATGGCGGCATAATGCAGGCCGATGATATAGCCGATGCCCAGGGTGGCGGCACTGTTCAGCAGGTTGAAGTTGAGGTAGCGCTTCTCGAGCACCTCGCCGATGTAGGCGTGCCGGAAGCGGATGGTCTCGGACATGGCCCTGAAGATGCCCACCAGGCCGTCGTAGATCCCCCCGATGGCGGCGGCGATGGCCAGGGTCTTGGCCTGGTTCCCGGCCTTCTCGCCCGTGACTAGGATCTCGGTGGTGGCGGTGGCCTCGGGCCAGGGGAACACGCCGTGGTTCTCGATCATGAAGTGGTAGCGCAGGGGGACCAGGAACAGGATGCCCAGGCTGCCGCCCAGGAAGCTCACCAGCACCACCTGCCACAGGTGAGGCTGGACCACGCCGCTCCCTGGGATGGCGGCCAGCATGTAGAGGGCGGGGATGGTGAACACGGCGCCGGCCACCACGTGGCCGCTGTTGGCGCCGATGCTCTGGATGATCACGTTCTCCAGGATGGTGTTCCGGCGCCGGAAGAACCGTGACAACCCGACGGCGAGAATGGCGATCGGAATGGCAGCCTCGATGCCCTGACCCACTTTCAGGGCCAGGTAGGCGGCGGCCATGCTGAAGATGGCGCAGAAAAGCAGGCCCAGGGATACGCTGCGAACCGTCACTTCGGCCACGCCGGTCTCCGCCGTCACCAGGGGCACATAGTGCTCGCCGGGGTCCAAGGGACGCCGGGCATTGTCCGGCAGGCCGTGGATCGCCTCGCTCACGTTTTCGTGGGACATGGGAACTCCTGAGGTGGGGTTTTCCAGGATGGCATTGCCGTTCGGTGGGTGGGTGGCGGAGTCTTGCCCGTCGGCCTTCAGGTCACGCTTCCACCTCTTCCCGGCAGCTGTCCCAGTACAGGCCCCAGGCCAGCAGGAGGAAGACCACCAGGCCGATCCAGTTGCCCCAGGCGCCCACGAAGGCACCCATGGCGCCCCAGGCGGTGATGTCGGGGATGAGGTGGATGTGCGCGGCGTCCTCCACGAATTTCAGGAAGGCCGCGAGCACGCCCACCAGGGCGCCCCCCGCGATGAAGCCGGAGGCGATGAGCGTCCCTTTCTCGTGCCTGGCCTTGGCGAGCTTCGAGTCGGCGCTGGAGCGGCTCACGAACCAGGCCACGACGGCCCCCAGCACGAGCGGGGAGTTCAGCTCCATGGGGAGATACATGCCCATGGCGAAGGCCAATCCGGAGACGCCACACATCTCCACTGCGGCCGCGATGACCGCGCCGATGATGTACATGAACCACGGTGCGCCCGCGCCGCCGAAGACGCCCCGCAGCACGGCGGCCATGGCGTTGGGCTGGGGTGCCGGCAGGGGATGCAGGTGGGCGGCGCTGGGGGAAAAACCATAGACCTTGGCCATGAGGAGGATGACGGCGGTGGTGGCCAGGGAGGCCGCGATGCTGCCCACGATGTTGCTGACCTCGATGGTGCGCGGCGTGGCCCCCAGCCAGTAGGCGATCTTGTACTGGGTGACCAGGGACCCGGCCATGGAGAGGGCGGTGCAGACGACGCCCCCCACGAGAAGCACCTGGAGCATGCCGCTCTTGCCGGCCAGACCCAGGGAGGCCAGGGCCACGGCCGTGACGATGAGGGTCGTGAGGGTCATGCCGCTGATGGGGGTCACGCTGATCATGGCCACGGCCCATGCGCTCACGGCCACGAACAGGAAGGTGATGACCAGCGTCAGCGCGGTGGAGACCAGTGCCAGGTAGGTCCCCCTGGGCTCGCCCGCCAGCACGGAAAAGCGGAAGTAGAGCAGGATGGCGAGGGACACCGCCACGATGCCCAGCAGGTTCACGCTCATGGGCATGGCGCGGTCCGTTCGGACATCCTCTGTCCGCTTCGCGCCGCCCTTCAGGAGGTGCATGACCTCCCCGAAGGCCTGCTTGGTGGCCTTCCCGATGACTGGGGACATCTTCAGGATGGAGATGATGCCTGCGGCGAAGATGCCGCCGATGCCCACGGGCCGGACGTAGTTGGCGAAGATGGCCTCGTAGCCCATGGTGCCGAGCGGGGCCGCCCCTGCGGAGATGGCGCCTGGAATGAACTGGCCCAGGTGCGCAAAGAGCGGCACCAGCACCAGGAAACTCACCAGGCTGCCCGCCATGATGATGGCCGCGTACTGGATGCCCATGATGTAGCCAAGACCAAGTACTGCCGCGGCGGTGTTCATGGAGAAGACGGCCTTGAAGCGGGTGGTGAAGGTGTCGAGAACGCCGATGGAGGCGGAACTGAAATTCTCCGCCCAGCCATGCATGGCGGGGCCGATGAAGTCGAACAGGGCGGCGGTGATGGCGGAATAGGTGAGCACGATGGCGCTATGGCCGCCGCGCTTGCCCGCCATGAGGATCTCGGTGGTGGCCGTGGCCTCGGGGAAGGGCAGCTTGCCGTGGAGGTCGCGCACGAAGTAGCGGCGGAAGGGGGCGAGGAAGAACACGCCCAGGATGCCGCCCAGGAGGGGCACCAGGAAGATCTGGAAGAAGCTTGTCTGCAGTCCCAGGATGTGCACGGCGGGCATGACGAAGACGCTGCCCCCGGCGATGATGCCGCTGGTGGCGCCGATGGCCAGGATGTTCACGTTCTCCAGCAGCGTAGAGGCGCGGCTCTTCAGGAACTTCACAGCGAAGACGGAGAACCCCACCGCGAGGATGGAGATGGGAATGGCACTCTCGATGCCCTGCCCCAGCTTCAGGGCGATGTAGGTGGCTGCCGCCGAGAACATCACGGACCAGAAGAAGCCCGAGACCACGCTTCGAATGGTGACTTCGGGTGGGTGTTCCTGGGCCGGTACGACCGGCTGGTAGGTCTCGCCCGGGTTCAATTCCCGGAAGGCGTTCTCGGGGAGGCGGAGACCTTCCTGGTTCGGATCGAGGCTCATGGTTCAACCGTGGAGAATGGGGTGGACATCGGACAGACGGGCGTGGGGATCCGCTGAAAGGGTCGGGAATCCGGGCCGGGCTTAGTGGCCATCAGGCGAGGAACTTCTCCAGCACACCCTGCACCACGCGGCGCGACAGGCCGTGGTAGCCGGGACTGGCGGCGGCGAAAACCTCGCGGGCCAGGGCGCGGGTGCGCGGATGCAGGCCCAGGGCGCTGTAGAGGGGCCGCAGGTACTTCATGCGGCCCACCCGCAGCAGCACTTCACGGATGCGGGGGAAGGCCGGCTCGTAGTCCGCGGTCGCCGCCAGCGTCAGCCATTCCACCAGGATTTCGTAATTGCCGCGGCCCATGAGCTGGAAGTGCTCATCCAGCCAGGCACAGTCCGCATGGGTCAGCTTGCGCGGCAGCTTCTGGAGGAAGACCAGCAGCTCGGTGGGCTTCCAGGACGCGATCTGGTAGGCGCTGGGGCGTCCGCCATCGGGCCAGCTTTCGGCCAGCACCGTGAGCGTGTCCAGCTGGACGCTGCGGAACTCCGGCGCGGTGTCGGGCATGCCGGGCTTGTCCAGGTAGGCGCGGGCATTGACTGCTTCCAGGGCGCCCGGCAGCTTGGCGGCCACGAAGGAACAGAACTGCTCGGTGGTGATCGAAGTGAAGCGGAAAGCGTCCATGTAGTCCCGGAGGAAGCGGAGAAAGCGCTCCTCGCCCACTTCGCGCTCCAGGGCGGCCACCAGCCGGGCGCCCTTTTCATAGGGGATGCTGGAGAAGGCGTCATCGGGGTCGATGCCTGCCAAGTGCATGCGCAGGACGGTAAGACGGGGCTCGTTCTTGAACTGTTCCAGGCTGTCCTCCAGGGCCTTCTGGCCCATGGCCCAGCCCAGGGCCGCGGCGTCGTCGCCGTGAAGGATGCGGAGGATGCGCCGCTCGGCCCATACGGTGAAGCCCTCGTTCAGCCAGAAGTGCTCCATGCTCGCGTTGGTGACGAGGTTACCCGTCCAGCTGTGGGCCAATTCGTGGGCCACCACATCCACCAGGCTGCGATCCCCCGCCAGCAACGTGGGCGTGAGGAAGGTCATGCGCGGGTTTTCCATCCCGCCGTAGGGGAAGGAGGGCGGCAGCACCAGCATGTCGTAGCGGTCCCAGGGGTAGGGGCCGAAGAGCCCCTCCGCCTTGAGGATCATGTCCTCCACCCCGGCGAACTCCCAGGCGGCGGCCGCGACGGTTTCCGGCTCGGCCCAGACCCTGGCTCGGGGGCTGAGGTCGCGGGATTCCAGGCGACCCACGGCCAGGGCCAGCAAGTAAGAGGGAATGGGCTGGGGCATGGCGAAACGGTAGACATGACGGCCATTCCCAAGGGCCTCATCGCCTGTGGGTCCCGCTGACATCACGGCGGTGAGGCCCTCAGGCACATTGACCTCGGCCTTGTAGGCGATGCGGACGAGGGGCGTGTCCTGGCAGGGCACCATGGTGCGGGCGTGGATCTGCTGGCATTGGCTGAAGAGGTAGGGCGCGACTTTGCCTTCGGTCTGTTCGGGATCCAGCCACTGCAGGGCCATGGCATCGACGGCCGTCGTATAAGTGATGGTCACTTCCTGAGCGCCTTCGGGCATGTCGAGCCGCAGGCGCTGGCCCAGGATGGTGTCGCTGGGGCCCAGTTCCCAGGGAATGGGCCCGCGGCCCGGTACCTGCACCGAGTGGATCTCCAGGCCCTTGGTGTCGAGGTCCAGCGGACCCGATACCGCGCCGCCGAATTCCAGCCCCACTTCCCCATCGATGCGCTTGGAAGTGAAATCCACCCCCAGCTTCAAGCGCAGGCGCCGGGCCTTGGGCTGGGCGGAATCGTAGTAGGAATGCGGATCCGGATGATGCATGAAGACCTCACGAAAACCGCCCATCATCCCATGGAGCAAGGATCAGTGGGAATCACAAGTGGATGGTGCAGGTTTTCAGCTCCGGGGCTACTCCTCGTCCGGAACCAACCCCTCAAGTTTCTTCATCTTGATGACCTCGCCGTGGTCCTTGACGATGCAGCGCAGCCAGTCCTCGGGGGCCTTGGGGTGGGTGACCTCGCCCTTCTCGTTACGCACGTTGCCGTCAAGATACTTCCAGATGAGAAACTCACCCAGCTTCTTCCAGCGGGTCATGAGTTGCCCAGTGTTCCTGGCGGCGTACTGGGTGAGGTAATCCTTGGCAAGGGCGGGATTCTGCTTGTAGAGGTCTAGGGCCGTGCGGTCGACTTCTGCCTGGTCCGATAGAAAGCCGCCCTCGAACTCGCGCTGCACCTTCTGGACGTCCACGATCATGTCCTTCCAACGGGTATAGGTGTAGTTCGAGACGAAGTTGAAGGTCCAGAAGGCGCTGTCCCAGTTGAACTCATTGAAGGTACCCGTGCCTTCGGCAAAGGCCTTGGGGGCTTCCCGAACGCCGCAGGAGATGGGCACGTACACCGTAGTGTAGGTGTCGTCCACGCCGAACCAGAGCACACCGCCGACGACATCCGGCAGCCAGGATCGGCTCTGGCTCACGAACGAGAAACCGGTCTGCTGGGTGCTGATGGCACGCTCGTGCAGGTACTCCTGGCCGTCCACCTTCCAGGTCATCGGGCGCCAGCGGTAGGGCAGCTTGTAGGGACCGGCGCCCACGTCCTTGGTCAGGTCGAACTCAGTGCCCTCGAAATGGTCGCGCATGAGCTGCATGACGTCGCGCACATCCAGCTTCTGGTCGGGCTTGATGAAGAGGGGCAGGGGCTTGGCGCCCTTCTCTCCCTTCACGTAGTCGATGGAGAGATTCTGGCTGGGCGCCGCCCGGCGGAAGAGGCTCCACACCCGGGCCTCACAGAACCGCAGGGCGCCATAGGAGAGGGGCGCATAGGTCTCGGCGAAGCTGAATTCCTTGTCCTCACCCTTGAAGTAGCCCTTCTCCCGGGCGAAAGAGATGAGGTCTTTGCAGAACAGCGCGGTCCCGGGGTCGTTCTGGGGGAACCGGCGGATGCGGGCCTGGTTGGCGTGGGCGCTGATGGTGCCGTCCGGCAGCTTGTAGGCCACCCAGAGGGCGCCGGTCTGGCCCTTGCCCTTGCCGATCATCTCGAGGATCCAGGCTTCGTTGGGGTCGCCGATGGAGAAGCTCTCGCCCTCGGAAGCGTAGCCGTAGGTTTCGGCCAGGCTCGTCATCACCTGGATGGCTTCCCGGGCGGTCTTGGCACGCTCCAGTCCGATGTAGATGAGGCTGCCATAGTCCACGATGCCGCTGGGCACCTGGAGCTCCTTGCGGCCCCCATAGGTGGTCTCGCCAATCACCACCTGGAACTCGTTCATGTTGCCCACGCGGGTGTAGGTGACGGGCGCCTCAGGGATGCGCCCAAGCAGCTTGCCCGTGTCCCACTCCGTGATGTCACGGATTTCCCCGGGGAGATGCCTCATGCCCCGCTTGAAGTAGAGCTCGCCGTAGAGCGTGTGACTGTCGGCGGCATAGGTGATCATTGTCGAGCCGTCCTTGCTCGCGCCCTTGGTCACGAGCAGGTTGGTGCAGGCCACCAGGGCCGAGCCTGCGGCGAGCAGGCTGGCGAGGAGAACGAGAGGGCGGATGCGCATGGAGTTCCTTTGAAACAGGGGAAGATCAGAAACGGAGGCTGGTGCCGAAGGTCAGGAACGACCGCCTGGATCCATAGTTGGGATGCTCATTGAAGACCAGTTCGCTGGTAGCGAACCGGGCTTCGATCGCCGCATGGGGATTGAACCGCCAGCCGAGGCCAGCGCTGAGCGTAAATCCCCATTCGGTTTCGGTGTAAGTTCCGCCGTAACTGTTCCTGATGGGCCGGAGGGTCTCGTTCCAGAGGGTGCCGCCCATGCCGAAAATGCCGAACAGGCCATGGCGACTATTGTCCTCCAGATGGGGCAGCCACTCGTAGGCCACGGAGTAGGCCTCCATCCGGCTGTTGGCGAACTGGGGCGTGTCCACCCAGGTGGACCCGTTCCAGATTCCGTAATCCCCTGTCTGGATGGGGTGCTTTGAGTCCGACTGGAGGTAATCGATACGAATCCGTCCCAGGTGCCGGCTCTCCCGGTTGAAGAAGATCTGCAGACCGGCCTGGTAGCCCGTGCCGAATTCCGACTCCAGATTGCCAACGGGCGTCAGGGCATAAAGGCCGATGCCCATGCGGTTTCCGCCCGGGTTCTCCTGGGCTGATAGGCCCAGGGTGGCTGACAGGAGCACGGCTGGAAGAAGTTTCATGGGGCTGCCTACCAGATGGCCGGGCGGTCATTGTCGGGGCGCTTCATCGAGTTGCCGTCCTTGCACCCGAAGGCTTCATAGAACTCTGGAAGGTTGGAAAGAGGCCCGTTGACACGGAACTTGGCGGGGCTGTGGGGGTCGGTGACGATGCGCAGGCGGGTGGCCTCCTCGCGGGAGAGGGTCCGCCAGGTTTCCGCATAGCCCAGGAAGAAGCGCTGTTCGGGCGTGAAGCCTTCGATCCTGCCGCCGGCCTGAGGTTGGGGCGCCTTGCCCTTCTGGCTGAGCTTCCAGGCATCCCAGGCGATCTTGAGGCCGCCCAGGTCGGCGATGTTCTCGCCCAGGGTGAGGTGGCCGTTCAGGTGCAGGCCGGGCAGGGGCTCGTAGGCATCGAACTGCTTGGCCACCAGCTCGGCCCGGACGTTATAGGCCTGCTCGTCCGCGGCGGTCCACCAGCTTTTGAGGTTGCCGTCGCCATCGTACTGGCGGCCCTCGTCATCGAAGCCGTGGGTCATCTCATGGCCGATGGTGGCCCCGATGTTGCCGTAGTTCACCGCATCATCCGCGGTGGCGTCGAAATAGGGCGGCTGGAGGATGCCCGCGGGAAACACGATCTCATTCATGGTGGGGCTGTAGTAGGCGTTGTTGGTCTGGGGTGTCATGTCCCACTCGTTCCGGTCGATGGGCTTGCCCAGGTTGTCCAGACGGCGCTGGAACTCGAAGCGACGGGTCTCCAGCACGTTCAGGACATAGGCCTGGCGCCGGAGGTTGAGTTTGGCGTAGTCCCGCCACACATCTGGGTAGCCGATCTTTACGCGCATGGCGGCCAGCTTCTGCTGGGCCTTGGCCTTAGTGGGGGCGCTCATCCACTCGAGACCTTCGATCCGCGCCTTCAGGGCCGAGCGGAGGTTCTCGACCATCGCCAGCACCTGGGCCTTGCTGCTGGCGGGGAAGGCGCGTTGGACATAGAGCTTCCCGAGGGCCTCGCCCAGTCCGTGGTCCGCGGCGAACATCACGCGCTTCCAACGGGGATGCTGGGTGGTGGTGCCCTGGAGCCGGGTGCCGTAGAAGGCAAATGCTTCCTGCTCGAAGGCCTTCGGCAGGGCGGAAGCGGCCCTGCGGAGGAGGGTCCAGCGCAGGTAGATTCGCCATTGGTCTGTCGGGAGTTCCTGCATCATGCGGCCAAGCTCGGCTAGGAAGGCGGGCTGGCGGACCACGAAGCGGTCCGGCGTCGGCACCCCGAGGGTCTTCAGGTAGAAGTCCGCGGGAAACCCGGGCGCGGTGGCCTTGAGCTGATCCGGTGTCAGAGCGTGATAGATGGCGTTGGGGTCCCGCTGCTCCACGCGGGTCATGCTGGCCTTGGCAAGACGCGTCTCCAGAGTGAGGATCCGATCGGCATCCTTGGCATCGAATCCCGCCAGATTGAGTACCTTCCCCACATGCGCCCGGTAGGCAGCGAGGAGTTCCTTCGACTTGGGGTCATCCTTGAGGTAGTAGTCCCGGTCTGGCAGGCCGAGGCCGCCCTGGCCCAGCATCATGGAATAGCGGCTGCTCTCCTTGTCATCCTGCTCCACGCTGAAGGAGAAGCCCGCAAAGACCCCCATCCGGTGCAGGTCGGCCAGGACCGAGGCCAGGCTCGGCGTGTCCTTCACCTCGTCGATGCGGGCGAGGAGCGGCTTCAGTGGTGTGATTCCGAGCTGCTCGATGCCCGCCTCATCCATGCCGCTGGCGTAGAAGTCACCGACTTTCTGGGCCTCCGTACCCGTCGCGGCCTTGGCGGCGGCCGCGGATTCCATGATCTCCCTTAGGATCTGATGGGTGTGGGCATCGATCTCCTGGTCCACGCCGTACCGGTCGTATTCTGTGGGGATGGCGGTGCGCTTGGCCCACCCTCCCACCGCGTAGTCAAAGAAGTCCTGGCATGGCTTCACCGAGACATCCATGTTGGCCGGGTTGAACCCCTTGTAGGGCAGCTGGGCGGAAAGCGGCGCCAGCAGCGCCAGGACGAGCATTAGGGAGCGAGTCTTCACGGAGTTTCCTTTTCCATCTCCGGAACGCGCAGCCTTCCGGAGCAGTCAAACGGACTACCAGATGGTCGGCCGGACCTTCACGTCGCGCTTCATGGCCGTGCCATCGGCNNGGATCGGTCTTGAGGCGCAGGGACAGGGCGGCCTCGCGGATGTGGTTGCGCCACACGGTGGCGGCCCCGAAGAAAAACCGTTGGGGTCCAGTGAAACCATCGATGGGCGCTGGAATGGGTTTGCCCTTCAGGCTGTTCTGGTAGGCGGCAAAGGCGATCTTGAGGCCGCCGATATCGGCGATGTTCTCGCCCAGGGTGAGCTTGCCGTTCACATGCTCGCCCTTGAGCGGTTCGTAGGCGTCGTACTGTTTCACTACGAGATCCGTACGGGATTCATAGGCCTTTTTGTCCGCCTCGGTCCACCAGTTCTTGAGGTTGCCCTCGGCGTCGTACTGGCTGCCACTGTCGTCGAAGCCGTGCGTGATCTCGTGGCCGATGACAAACCCGATGGCCCCGTAGTTGACAGCGTCATCCGCCTTGGCGTCGAAGAACGGTGGCTGAAGAATGCCGGCGGGGAAGGTGATGTCGTTCATGCTGGGGTTGTACGAGGCATTCACCGTGGGCGCGGACCAGTTCCACTCCGTCCTATCGATTGGCTTACCGAGTTTTTTAAGGTTTTCCTGGACGCGGAAGGCCGATGCCCGGCGGGCATTTCCGAAGTAGTCATCCCGCTTGATGTCGAAAGCATAGGTCTTCCACTTGTCGGGGTAGCCAATCTTCACCGTGATGGCGTTCAGCTTCTTGATGGCCTGCTGCTTGGTCTCGGCGCCCATCCAGTCCAGGTTCGTGATGCGTTCCCGCAGGGCCACGCGGATGTTTTCGATCATTTCCAGGACCCGCGCCTTGGCTTCAGGGGGGAAGGCCACTTTCACATAGAGCTGGCCCAGGGCATCGCCGAGCATTCCATCAGTGGCGGCCTCGATGCGCTTGGCGCGGGGTTCCCGTTCGGGCGTGCCGTTCAGCACCTTGCCGTGGAAGGCGAAGGCCTCTTCGCCGAAGGCCTTCGGCAGGAGGTTGGCGGTGGCGCTGAGGACGTGCCAGCGGAGGTAGGTCCGCCACTGGGGGGCGGGCACTTCAGAAGCCAGCTTGCCGAAGGCCAGGAAGAAGGAGGGCTGGCTGAGGTTGAGGTCCGTCAGCTTCGCACCGCGGGCCTTGAAGTAGCCCTTCCAGTCGAAGCCGGGGGCCTCGGTCACGAGCTGATCCAGCGTTCGCTTGTTGTAAGTCTTCTGGGGGTTCCGCAGCTCTACGCGGGTCCACTGGGCCTGGGCCATGCGGGTCTCCAGGTCCATCACCACCTTGGCGCGGACTCGGGCGAGTTCGGGGGAATCGCCCGCCAGCTCCAGCAGCCTGGCGATGTGAACCTCGTACTTGGCCCGGATGTCACGGCTGCGGGCGTCGTCCTTCAGGTAGTAGTCCCGGTCCGGCAGGCCTGTGCCGCCCTGGTTGAGGTAGCCGAGGTACCGGGTGGAGGCCTTGGCGTCCTGCCGCACGAAGAAACCGAATCCGCCAGGCAGGCCTTGGTCGTGGAGCCTGGCCAGGAGACCGGGGAGCTGCTTGGCATCCTTCAGGCCCTCGATGGTGGCCAAGGCGGGCTTGAGGGGCGCCAAGCCACGCTTCTCGATAATGGCCTCGTCCATGCCCGCAGCATAGAAGTCGCCCACCTTCTGCTGGATGCTGCCCTTGGCCCAGGTGGTCTTGGCGCTGGTCTCTGTGAGGATCTGCTGCAGGATGGCGCGATTGCGCTCGCTCACTTCCTCGAAGGCGCCGAAGCGGGGCTTGTCCGAGGGGATGCTGTGGGTCTTGAGCCAGCCGCCATTGGCATAGGCGTAGAAGTCGTCGCAGGGCTTCACGGAGGTATCGAGATTCACGGGATCGAAGCCCGGCTTGGCCTGGGCCACCAGAGCAAAGGCCGCGAGGCCCAGACAGAGGCCGAGGGACGTGCGCAGTGGGGAAAGCATGATGACCTCGTAAGATGAGGGTAAAAGCCTATCAGGAAGACTTACGGAGGGATACGTGGATCACTTTCTCGATTTCCGCGTGGACCACCCCGGCTGCATCCACGAGCTGGACCATGTAGATCCGGTCCACCTTGGGCTGCTCCAGCAACAGTCGGCGGATGTCCGTCAGCTCCGCCTCCTCCAGCCGGAAGGAGGCTTTGAGCAGGCCACGGCCGGGCTTTCGGAAGCGGATGGAGGCGGCCTTGTCCCAGACCACG
Organism: Holophagaceae bacterium; assembly: GCA_003158505.1. Lineage (GTDB taxonomy): Bacteria > Acidobacteriota > Holophagae > Holophagales > Holophagaceae > Geothrix. Next base: position 53,999 of record PMJK01000082.1, read on the forward strand.
TAACCCGGGCCCAGGTTCTTCATGAGCATGATCATGAAGAAGGGGTCCACGGCCGCATACAGGCTGCCGCCGAAGATCGTGCCGACGTAGTTCCGGGTGCGCCAGGACAGGGGAATCCGGACCTGCACCTCACGCCAGTCGCCAGCGATGAAGGTGACCCTTGCCCCCGTGCCCCGATAGCAGGGCCACAGGTTGAAGCCCCAGCGCATGAGGCGGGTGCGGAGCGACTCGGACAAGGAATGCCTAGAACCGGACGGTGACGGTCTCGCCTTCCTTGATGTGCACGGTATCGATGAAACGCACCTGGCGGCTGCCGTAAGTCAGGATGAGGCTGGAGGTGCGGACACCGTGGCCGAAGTGCCGCACGCCATCGAGCAGGTTGCCGGGCGTGACGCCGCAGGCGGCGAAGACGATCTCATTGCCGGGGCACAGGTCCTCGGTGAAGTAGATCCGGCCGAAGTCCACACCCATGGCTTCCGCCTTTTCCCGGCTCGCGGTATTGGTGTCCACCTTCAGGCGACCCTGGATCTCGCCGTTGAGGCACTTCAACGCGGCGGCGGAGAGCACACCCTCGGGCGCGCCACCGGTGCCCATGACCGCATGGATGCCCGTGCCGCTGACGGCGGCGCTGATGGCGGCGCTGAGGTCACCGTCGCCGATGAGTTGGATGCGGGCGCCGGCCGTGCGGATGTCGGCGATAAGTTGGGCGTGGCGCTCCCGGTCCAGAACCGTGACGGTGATTTCAGACACCTGCCGGTTGAGGGATTTGGCGATGATCTGAAGCGTTTCGTGGACGGGGGCATCCAGGCTCACCTTGCCTTTGGCCGATGGGCCTACCACGAGCTTCTCCATGTAAAGGTCCGGCGCATGCAGCAGTCCACCTTTTCCAGTGGCCGCCAGCACGGCGATGGCGTTGGGGGCGCCCGTGGCGCAGAGGTTCGTGCCCTCGAGGGGATCGACAGCGATGTCCACGGCAGGATTATCGTTTTCCAGACCCTTCCCCATGCCCACCTTCTCGCCGATGTAGAGCATGGGGGCTTCGTCCCGCTCGCCCTCGCCGATGACAATGGTGCCATCCATGCGGACCGATTCCATGGCTTTGCGCATGGCTTCCACCGCCAGCTTGTCACTGTGCTTCCGCCGTCCATGGCCGATGGAGGTGGCGCAAGCGATGGCGGCCTGCTCAACCACCCGTAGGAATTCGAGGGACAGGGTTTGTTCCATGGTGGGGCTCCTGGAAGGTCATGGGTCGATGGATTCAGGCTAGGCGGTGCACGCTCTCGCGGATCCAGTCGAGGAATGGTTCGGAGCCTTCCTCGACGGAAAACATGAGGATTTCAGGAACTTCGTAGGTGTGCAAATCCGTGATCACCTCGGAGACCATGGGGAACAGGTCCCGGGTGGTCTTGATGATCAGCATGACCTCCTCGTCCAGGTGAGTCTCACCCTTGAAGTAGTAGTAGCTCTTGATGCTGGGGAGGATGTTCACGCAGCCGGCGTAGGCCTGGTCCACCAGGGCAGCGGCGATGGTGAGCGCGGTCTCCTCGCTGCCACAAGTGGTCATGACGGTGCAGACATCGGTCGTCATCGAGTGGGCTCCCCGCCCGGCGGGCGGAACCCATCATTGTAGCTCGGGAGCCGGGACGGAGCGGATCACGAAACAACGGTCGTCCCCTGTGTCTTGCGCCAAGGGTGGTCTGACCACCCCACGGTTTGGGCATCAGGACTGATTGGGGTCGGCCGTTCACCTTGAATTTGGCTGTGACCCACCGGGACGTGATTCGAACCGCGTCTGGCTGCGCCAGCCGCCGGTCTCGTTCCGGCGCCACATCTAGTGGCGCCTCCACGATCCCACTTGGAGGTTCGAATCCTCTCGCAAGCTTCCTGACCAATAAGAAGGGGGCCCGGGGGCCCCCTTCTTATTGGTCGGGGCGAGAGGATTCGAACCTCCGACCTCTCGGTCCCGAACCGAGCGCTCTACCAGGCTGAGCCACGCCCCGACGAAGGTTTGACTGTACTTGAAATGGGCGGGGGCGTCCAGTCGGCCCCGGGTCTGTTTTCAAAGTGGGGTGT
>PMJK01000028.1 GCA_003158505.1 Holophagaceae bacterium
GCGTTCTCGGGGAAGAACTGCTTGAACTCGCTGAAGAGCTGGGCTGCCAGTGTCTTGTTCGGCGCGAAGATCAGGGCCGGTCGACCCGCCCGGGCGATGGTGCTGGCCATGGTGTAGGTCTTCCCCGAACCGGTCACGCCCAGCAGGGTCTGACAGCGGTCGCCCCGCCGCAACCCCTCCACCAATTGCGCGATGGCCTCCGGCTGATCCCCAGCAGGCGAATAGGGCGCGATGAGCTTGAACGGGATTGCCTTGGCCATAGGGCCCCGGGGGTCAGACCTTCCGCAGGATCAGGCACCCGTTGGTGCCACCGAACCCGAAGCCGTTGTTCATCACGTATTCAGAGTCGAGGGTGCCGGCCACATTGGCCGTCACATCCAGGTCGCATTCGGGGTCCTGGTTATCCACGTTGATGGTCGGGGGAATCTTCCCGGTCTGGACGGCCAGGACGGCCACGATGGTTTCCAGACCGCCGGCGGCACCCAGGAGGTGCCCATGCATGGACTTGGAGCTGCTCACCTTGATCTTCTTGGCGTGAGCTCCGAAGACCCGCTGGATGGCCAGGCATTCCAGTTTGTCGCCCACGGGCGTGCTGGTGCCGTGCATGTTCACGTAGCCCACCTGCTCGGGCGCGATGTCCGCGTCCTTGATGGCGGCCCGCATCACCCGCTGGCCGCCTTCGCCTTCGGGCGCGGGGGTCGTGATGTGGTTGGCATCGCCACTCATGCCGTAACCAGCGACTTCCGCGTAGATCTTCGCGCCCCGGGCCTTGGCCAGCTCGTATTCCTCGAGGATGACGATGCCCGCGCCCTCGGCCATGACGAAGCCATCGCGATCCACATCGAAGGGACGGGAGGCGCGCTCGGGCTCATCATTCCGGGTGCTGAGGGCGCGCATGGCGGCGAAGCCACCCACGCCCAGCTGGTTGATCACCGAGTCGCTGCCCCCGGCCATCATGCGGTCTGCATAGCCGAAGGCGATGAGCCGGGATGCATCGCCGATGGCATGGGCGCCGGTGGCGCAGGCCGTGGCCACGGCGCTGTTCGGACCCTGCAGGCCATACTTGATGCTGGCCTGGCCGCTGGCCAGGTTGATGATAAGGCTGGGGATGAAGAAAGGACTCGTGCGCCGGGGGCCGCGGTAGCCATTGGCCTCGTCCCAGATGGTGCTGAGTCCGCCGATGCCGCTGCCGATGTAGACGCCGAAAACCTCTCGCTCGGCCTTGGTCAGCGCGATCTGGTCGAAGCCCGCATCCGCCCAGGCCTCGTGGGCCGCGCCCAGGGCGTAGTGGATGAAGATGTCCATCTTCTTCTGTTCTTTCTTGTCGATGAACAGATCCGGATTGAAGCCCTTCACCTGGCCCGCGATCTTGCACGCAAAATCGGACACATCGAAGCGGTCGATAGTGCTGATGCCGCTCTTCCCCGCGAGCAGGTTGTTCCAGGTCTCGGGCACAGTCAGACCACAGGGATTGACAGTCCCCATGCCGGTGATGACGACGCGACGGCGCTGAACAGTCCTGGTCATGGGTTCACCTCGGGTAGGCTCGGGAAAACAAACGTGCCGCAGGGCCATGAGGGGCGCTGCGGCACGTTACGCTCGCGAATGGTCAGACCTTCGCGTGCTTCTCGATGTAGGCGATGGCATCGCCCACCGTGCGGATTTTCTCCTGCTCACTCTCGGGGATCTCGAGACTGAAGGCCTCTTCGATGGCCATGATGATCTCGACGGTGTCGAGGCTGTCGGCACCAAGATCGTCCACGAAGTGGCTGGATTCGGAGATGGAATCTTCGGGCTTGGCCAGCTGCTCAGCAATGATTGCAATGACCTTCTTACGCACATCTGTCATCGGGGGCTCCTCCAAACGAACCTGGAAACCCTAACATACCCCGGGGGGAATTCCAAACCCTGAGTAAAGCGGCCACCACAACCGTCCGGAACTGACGGATTGCGCCTATCCCACAACCCCACCCCCCACTTTGAAATTGGACCCCAGGCGGGGAGGATGGAGCCATGCCCCGCACCAGGACCCACGAGGAACCCGAATCCGGCTGGCCCCTGGGCTGGGGCGCGAGCCTGATCGAATTCCGCACCCACCTAGTGGTAGAGCGTGGCCTCTCCGCAAACACCGCCTCGGGTTACATGTCGGATCTGGATCATCTGGCGGCCTGGGCCTGTCCTCGGGAAATCCTCCCCGACGCCCTCACCCGCGACCACCTCACGGCGTTCATCGTCTCCCAGCAGGGCCTGGGCAAGTCGCCGCGCAGCCTCGCAAGAATGAGTTCCAGCCTGCGTTCATTCCTGAACTTCCTGCGCATGGAAGGGGGCGGTGGGGCAGGACCCGAAGCGGTCGTCAAACCACCGAGGCCTCCGCGCATCCTCCCCCGCACCCTGAGTGAAAGCCAAGTGGAGGCCATCCTCAATGCTCCGGACACCGCCACGCCCCTGGGCATTCGTGATCGCGCCTGGCTGGAACTGATCTACGCCTCCGGTCTTCGGGTGTCTGAACTGGCGGGACTTCCGGCCCTGTCGGTGTTTCTCGACGAGGGTTTCCTCCGGGTGATGGGCAAGGGGAGCAAGGAGCGCCTCATCCCCTTCGGAACGGGTGCGGAGAAGTGGATCCGCGCCTGGCTCGTCCTGCGCCCCGGCTTCAAGCCCAGTGGCGGCGAGCTCTTCGTCGGGCAGAGGGGGGAGGGCCTCACCCGCCAGCACCTCTGGCGCCTGCTCAAGGGCTATGCCAGGACGGCCGGCCTGCGTGCCGAGACCGTCAGCCCCCACGTACTGCGGCATGCGTTCGCCACCCACCTCCTCGACCACGGTGCCGACCTCCGCGCCGTGCAGGCCATGCTCGGCCACGCCGACATCAGCACGACCCAGATCTACACCCACGTCCACCAGGCCCGGCTCCGCGCCCTCTATGACCAGATGCATCCACGGAGCGGGGGCTGACATGCCCCCGAATTGTGCGGTGGACCGCTCCGGCAGGATTGAGCGATGATGGGCCAGGAGCCTGACACCCATGGCCGTATCCAAAACCCCTCGCAAGAAGCCTGTGACCGCCGCCGTGGAGGAGGAGAAACTCACCATGAAGGCCAAGGCCGCTCTGGCCAAGAAGGCTGCGCCGAAGAAGGCTGAACCGGCAGAACCCAAAGCCAAGGCGCCCGCCAAGCCCAGGACCGCCAAGGCCCGGGCTTTCGCCAAAACCGAGGAACGCGTTTCCGAACCCGTTCTTGCCGCCCCAGCGGTCCCTCAACCCGTGGTGAAGAAAGCGCCGGTCACGCCGGCCCTGACACCCCTGGCCCAGACCATCCTCATGGCGATCTGCGAAGGTCGGGCCGTCGAGTTCATCTTCGCCGACGCCGAGGCCAACGCCCCGCGCACCTTCGAACCCCGCCATCTCACCTTTGATGCCCTCAGCCAAGCCTGGTACGTGTGGGGCTGGGATCGTCGCTACAACGCCGAGCGTCATCACCGCGTGGACCTGCTGGCCGAGGTCAATGCGGTGGACGGCGTGGGTCGCGCCGCCCAGGGGCCCTATGCCGAAGGCACTCCCGCCAACCAGATCGGTGGCTGGCTGGGTGGTGAGCCCATCGCCGTGAAGGCCACTTTGATGAAGCAGTGGGTCTTCGCCGTGAAGCAGGCGCCACCGGCCTTCCCGAACTTCAAGATCGAAGATCAGGGCGATGGCCAGGCGCTGATCTCCTTCACAGCCACGGATCTCCGGGCCATCGCCCGATGGGCCATGCAGTTCGGCGACGGCATTCAGGTGCTGGAACCGGCCCGGCTCGTCGATCGCATCAAGCAGGTGGGCGCGGTCTGGGCCGGTAGGGACCGGTTGCCCGCTGCCGCCGCGCCAGCCCCGAAAGCCTCGCCCCGGTCCGAGCCAGTCGAGCCCCATCGTTCGGAATCCCGGCACCATCGCGACCGGGAATCCAAGCCCGAACGGGAGGCTCGTCCCCCACGCGAGTCGGAGCGCGAGGCCCGTCCCCCGCGTGAGTCAGAACGGGAGGACGCCCCCCAGAAAAGCAAGCCAGGCAAGGTCGAAGTGATCCGCTTCGACCGGCTCTAATCTTCAGGGCGTCAGCGTCCAACCGCGCCGGCCGGGCCAGAATCCGTAGTTCTGGCCAAGCAGGTTGAAGCCCACCCCCTGTAGGCGCATGTGAGAGAGCACCCGCGTCTGGTTGTACGCAATCGGGATGATCGGCTTATCCAGGAAGATGATTTCCGAGATCCTGCGGTAAATCTTCTTGCGGGCTTCCGGATCCAGGGTATGGCGGCCCTCATCGAACAGGCGATCCACGTCAGGATTCAGGTAGCTGCTCACATTCGCCCCGGTTTGGTATCCATCCCGGGTGAACAAGGGGCTGTCCATATCCGGGTCTAGGGACATGGTCCAACCGAAGACCCACAGATCACCCTCATGCTTGGCGGCCTTCTCCATCACCGTCGGCATGGGAAGGGTCCGCAAATCAATCTGGATGCCCACTTGCGCTGCCTGGTAAACAAGCAGCGCACCCTCGCTCGGCTTCGACAGGGAGGGCCGTTCGTAGGCCACGAGGGTCAGGGAGCGCCCCTTCGCATCCTGACGGATGCCATTGGGCCCCCGCTTCCAGCCAGCGGCCTCCAGCATCCGGATGGCCACGTTCACCTGCGGGAAGGGACGCGGCTCCGGATCATGGGCCCAGCTCTCCGGGGTCCAGAAGCTCGTGGCGAGCCGGCTGGGGATGAACTTCCGGGCCCGGGCCAGATGCCACCAGGGAAGCAGTTCGTAGATAACTTCGCGGAGGGCGGGGTCCCCCAGGAGGCTCCGCCGGGGATTACAGTTCAGGAAGTAGGCGCTTATAGCCGCCTGGGGGGCGGACATGGCCCGTACCAGTCCGGCTCCCTGGGCCCCCTTGCGGACCAGGTAGTAGCGGAGGGGATCCACGGCGGAGAAGTGGAGCCGCTCCCATTGGAAAGCCGAAACAGTTACTTCTTCCTCCGATGGGCTCAACAGGACAAAGGACGGTGCTAGTCCCGGGTGGGGACCCCGATAGCCCATCCATCGTTCCAGGACGACCCGCTTGGTCGTAGCCTTGGCGACCACCCGGTAGGGACCGGAACCGACCGGAAGAAAGTTCACGGGTGATTCCGCCGGTCTGGCCCCCACTTGGTAGAGGTGACGCGGCACCGGAATGAAATTGTAGAGGTCGGACAGTAGGGTTCCACGCGGGCGCTTCAAGCGAATGCGCACGGTGAGTGGTCCCTCCGCCACCAGGCTGTCAAGGCTCGCCACACCACTGACCGTGTCAGCGATCGCCCTCACCTGGGGCAGCCGGAGCGCCCGCCAAGTGAACACCACATCCTCAGCCTCGATGGGGCGCCCATCCTGCCAGGTCAGGCCGGGCCGGAGTTTGAGCACCACTTCCCGGCCCCCGTCGAGGATGGTCCAGGACTCCAGCAGTTCCGGGATGAAGTTGCCCTTGGCATCCAGGGTCACCAGACGGTCAAAGACCAGATCCACCACTTCGGCATCGGGGTCCAGGGAGGTCAGCAGTGGATTCAGCGTGCTCCACTCGTTCACCGAAATTCGAATCCCGTCCCCCGCCCGGAGACCAAAGAATAAAGACACCGTCAGCACCAGGGGACGCCATTGCATGGTTCCCCTTCATCGGCATAGCGGCTCGCTTCTTAAGAACCGGCCTGCCGGGGTTTCCCTCCAGCCTCCACCAGTTCCACCAGGGCCTCCGCCATGGATTGCCCGCTCCGGGGAGGTGTCTCCTCCACGGAACCCACCCATGTCTGGCCGCCCCCCGGTTGTTGGGCGAAGAGGTAGAAGGTCGGCACCCGGTCCACGACTTGCGGGGCGCATCCCCGGGGCCACGCAGCCGCATCAAGCGCCTTGTTCCGATTGACTCCCAGGTAATGCACCTCGATGAAGGGATTGGGGTCGGCCTGCAACGCCAGCAGATCCGGCAGCTGGCGGTGGCTGTCACCGCACCAGGAGCCGAAGACCGCCACCAGGGTGAAAGGCCGCTGGATGGCCTTCCACCGGGCCCTGAGCCCAGCAGTCAGTTGCACCCTGGCCAGGTTGTCGCGGAATTGGGCGCGGTTCGCCAGGATCGCCGACGCGGTCGTCTCGCCCAGGAGCATGGGTGGTTTACGGTCGACCTTGCCGGACTGGGCGGCGGGAAGAGGCCCGGCCACGTCTAATGACGAGACCAGCAATCCCAGGGTGCCAAGAACCAGCAGGGCAGTGTTCATCGGAATCTCCGGGTCAAGTCTAGCTGGGCCCACAAACTTGACTCATTCGCTCAAGAATACTAGCCTTGACTCTGGAGTACTCCGGTGAAGATCTCGGCCCGAGGCAGGTACAGCATGCAGGCCCTGTTCGACCTGGCCCACCACAGCCACGGCCAGCCGGTGCCCCTGCACGTGATCGCCGAGCGCCAGAAGCTGTCCCTGCCCTTCCTCGAGCAGATCTTCAACAAGCTGAAAAAGGCGGGTGTCGTGGCTAGCGTGCGCGGGCCCAAGGGCGGCTACATCCTCACACGGCCCTGCAATCAGGTGAGCGTGGGCGAAGTGCTGCGCCTCACCGACAGCGGCTTCTACGCCGCTGCCAAGGAAGATCCGAAGGCCGCCAACACGGCTCTGCTTTCCGATGAACGAATGAGCCGACTCCTCTGGGACCGGCTCTCCGACCACATCTCGGCCTTCATGGAAAAGGTGACTTTTGCGGATCTGTGTTCGGAGACTGCCAGCAACACCTGTCCTGACTGCACCTGCCCCGAGTATGTGCAGGCCGTCCAGGGCCAGATCGTCCGCGGCGAGCGCAAGGCCTGCGGCGTGATGTGAGTTAATGCTGTCCAGGATGGACCGCCCGGCCCTATGGGCCTCCGCGTCCCCCCTGGGACCCCCGCATCAAAGTTGGGCGACCCCCCCTTCGATGCCACCACACGACCGGTGTTCAGTGAGTAATCCATGCGCACTCCCCAGCCTGGCCCTGCCCCCCACCGAGGCTGAGTTGAATACCCTGCCCAGGCTGGAGCGGAAGCTCGCCCGCCGCGTGGGCGAAACCAATGCCGCCTACAAGCTCATCGAAGACGGGGACCGCATCCTGGTGGCCGTGAGCGGCGGCAAGGATTCCTGGGCCCTGCTGGACGTACTGGAGCGGCTGCGCAAGCGGGCCCCCGTGACCTTCACGGTCGAGGCCGCCACCGTGGATCCGGGCTTCCCCCAGTTCAATCCCGATCCCATCGCCGAGACCTGCGAGCGCCTGGCCGTGCCGCACCACATCATCCCGGCCCCCATCGACAAGATGGTGCGCAGCAAGCCCGAGGAGCTGCCCTGCATCATCTGCTCCCGGCTGCGGCGGGGCGTCCTCTATTCCTTCGCCAAGCAGCACGGCTACTCGAAGATCGCCCTGGGCCACCACCTGGACGACCTCATCGAGACCCTGCTCATCAACCTGTTCTTCGAGGGCCGCCTCAGCACCATGCCCCTGCGCCTGGTGAGCGACGACGGCGCCAACACCGTCATCCGCCCTCTGGGCACCTGTGAGGAGAAGGACCTGCAGCGCTACGCCTGGCTGCGAGGCTTCCCCATCGTGCCCTGCGGCTGTCCCCTCTGCGGCTGCTCCAGCCTGGAGAGCCGCCGCAAGCAGGTGAAGGAGCTCATCGCCTCGATGGAGCCCAGCATCCCCCGCCTCAAGGCCTCCATGCTTGGCGCCATGGGCAACGTGAAGCTTAGCCACCTGCTGGATTTAGGACTGGGCGCACTGCACGCCAAGGGCGTGGACGAGGCCCTAGAACGCTTGGGCTGACCTGCCCGATGAAAAAGAATTGGGAAAGAAGCGGAGGAGAACGGAGGCGCTGAGGAAAGCGGAGAACTGATCACGGAACCTTCAGCGGACCAGTCGCATCCATCCGGCATGCGCGCTTGGCCAGCCGTTCTGATGGGTTCCCTCCTCCTGGGGCAGGATGCAACGTCTATAAAGCATCCATCCCCGGCACCCTCGGCAGTTCGCCTGAGGCTGCGAAAGTCGTACCAGACTCCCCTGGAGATGATTCAGGCCATGGTGGCGCAGGAAGCGGCCCAGAGAAGGCAACCGGGGGCCACCGTGGAAGTGATCGGCTACGACGACGAAGCCGTCTTGAACCTGCTCTCCCTGAATGTGGCCCAGAAAGCCCGCCTGGAATTCCGGAATACCGACAAGCTGCAGCATCGGGAACTGTACGAATTCATGCGTCAGGATCCAAGCCATCCAAGCCCTGTACTGATCCTCCCCGCGTTGGCTGGTGGACCGGTGGCGAGGGCGGATGACACGTGGCTGAAATGAAGTTGGAGTCCGGACACCCGTCGGAAAAGAATTGGGAAAGAAGCGGAGGAGAACGGAGGCGCTGAGGAGAGCGGAGAGCTGAAACAGTGACTTTTGCTTTTCTCCGCTCTCCTCCGCCTCCGTTCTCCTCCGCTTCTTTCATTTCTTTCAACTCACGCTCAGCCACAGCCCCTTGAGGTAGAACCCCTCGGGATGGTTCAGGGCGTAGGGATGGTCCGCTGGCTGGCCGAGATGGGCCAGGACCCGGGCCTCGCGTCCGGCCTCCAGCAGGGCGGTCCACACGGCCTCCTGGAAGCGAGTGCGGTCCAGGTGCTGGCTGCAGGAGAAGCACCAGAGCATCCCGCCGGGCGCGGTGGCGCGGGCACCCAGGCGGTAGACGTCCTTGTAGGCCTTGAAGGCCTTGTCCACATCCTTGCGCTGCTTGGCGAAAGCCGGCGGGTCCACGATGACGCGGTCCCAGGCCATGGGCTCCAGCTGCCGCATGAGCTCGAAGGCATCGCCTTCCATCCTCAAATGCGCAGCGGGGTCCAGGCCGTTGGCGGCCCAGTCGCGCTCCGCCTGGTCCAGGGCCGGGGCGCTGATATCGAGCGTGGCCACCTCCACGGCCGCGCCCAGCCCCGCGTGGATGCTGAAACCGCCGGTGTAGCCGAAGGCGTTGAGCACGCGGCGGTCCTTGGACACGCGGCCCAGCTGCAGGCGGTGCTCCCGCTGATCGAGGAAGAAGCCGGTCTTCTGCCCGCGAAGCAGGTCCACGCTGAGCTTCGCATTCCCCTCGTGCACAACGACGGGACCGGCGAGGCTGCCCTTGAGCAGTCGGTTCACGGGGTCGAGGCCCTCCTCCCGGCGGCCGGACTGGCTGCGCTCCACGAAGGCCGTGAGGCCCTCGCGCTTGCCGAGCTCGAAGAGGATGGGCCACCAGGTGTCGCGCAGGAGCTCCAGGCCCGCCGTGCCCACCTGGAGCACCAGGGCCTGGGCGTAGCGGTCCACCACCAGGCCCGGCAGGCCATCCCCTTCCCCGAAGATCCAGCGGCAGCCGCCCTGGGGATCCCACAGTCCCAATTCCTTCCGGAGGGCCAGGGCCGACTCGAAGCGCTCCCGGAAGAAGGCCTCATCCAAGGGCGCGTCCTCGAAACGGAAGATCCGGGCCGCCAGCGGATTGGCGGGGCTGGCCGTGCCCACCCCCATCACCTGGCCTGAATGGTCGGCCACCCGCACCAGGTGGGCTTCCGGAGGCTGGGCCAGGGCCCCGGAGAAGACCCAGGGGTGGCGCTTGGAAATCAGGGCTTCCTTGCCGGGCTTCAGGCGGAGCAGGGGATAGGGCCAATGGGGAGTGGTCATCTGTCCAGGTTAACTTGAAGCCCCCGCGTGTTGTGCGGTCTGGCTGCTTCGCAGCGACTCATACCAACCGCTTGAGGGCCGCCGCCAGGGCCTCCACCTCGCCGGGTTGCGCGTCCGGGAGCAGCGAAAAGCGCAGCACGGAGCGCGCGTCCTCCAGGGTGTACCCCAGGGTCGCGATGGCATGGCTGGGCTTCACGGAGCCACTGTGGCAGGCGCTGCCGGTGCTCACGGCAAAACCAGCCAGGTCCAGGGCGGCATGCAGAGCCTCGCCGTTCTTGCCTCTGAACAGGATGCAGCTCGTGTTCGGCAGGCGCGGCAAACCTTGTCCTATGACTTCGATGGCGCGGTTCCAGGAGGTGATTTCCGCCTCGAAAGCATCCCTCAGCGGTGCCAGCCCGGCATTCATGACTTGTCGCTCGGCCAGGTGCCGCACGGCCACCGCCAAGCCCAGAATGGCGGGCAGATCCTCGGTTCCGCCCCGGCGACGGCGCTCCTGGGGCCCTTCCATGACCGCCTCCCAGGGCAGGCCTGGTCGCATCCACAGCAGGGCCGCGCCCCGAGGGCCGCCCATCTTGTGCCCGCTGAACACGGCGGCGTCGGAGTCCGACAGGTCCACCGGCACCTTGCCCCAGGCCTGGGCGCAGTCCTTGATCCGCAGCGCGTCCAGCACCGGTGGCATAGGGTAGAGGATCCCGGTCTCATTGTTCGCAGGCATTTGCACCACCGTGGCGCAGGCCGGAGGAACCTCTGGAAGCCAGGCCACCCGGGACCAGTCCTTCAGGGGATTGAGGCAGGCGCTGTGCTCGCCCGGGAACACCGCAGCGGGACGGTGCCCCAGCGCCGGTTGGAGTCCCCGGATCAGCAGGTGCAGGGCCTCCGTGGCGCTGGCGCAGAACACCAACTCGCCCGGCGCCACGCCCAGCGCAGCGGCGATCTCCCGCCGGGCCTCCTCGATGAGATATCTCGCTCGTTGGCCTTCGCGATGGGTGCTGGTTGGATTGGCCCAGTCCTCCAGCATGGCCCTCCGAACAGCCTCCACCGCCTCCGGATGGGGGGGAGCCGTGGCATTGGCGTCGAAGTAGAGGCGCGGCATCCCTCAATGTACTCTGGGTCCATGCCCAAAACCCTGGAAGGCAAGCTCGTCGTCGCCATCTCCTCCCGTGCCCTTTTCGATTTCGAGGAGGAGAACCGTTTTTTCGAGGCCTCTGACGACCGGGCCTACATGCAGCTCCAGCTGTCGCGGCTGGACGTGCCCGCCAAGCCGGGCGTGGCCTATCCCCTGGTGAAGAAGCTCCTCGCCTTCAATACCGAAGCGGAAGGCCGCGTGGCCGTGGTGATCCTGTCCCGCAACGATCCCGTGAGCGGTCTGCGGGTTTTCCGCAGCGCCCAGGAATCCAACCTCCAGCTGGAGCGCGGCGTGTTCACCCGGGGCCGGAATCCCTACCCGTACCTGACATCCCTGGGAGCGAACCTGTTCCTCTCCGCCAAGGAGGAGGATGTGCGCGCCGCCCTCAACGCGGGCTTCGCCGCGGCGCGGGTCTACCCCGACAGTGCCGTGGCGGCGGATCGCCACCCGGACGAGATCCGCATCGCCTTCGACGGGGATGCCGTGCTATTCAGCGACGAGGCCGAGCGCGTTTATGCCGAGGGCGGCCTGGCGGCCTTCCAGGCCCACGAGATCGAGCATGCCGCGGTTCCCCTTCCCCCGGGACCCTTCAAACCTCTGCTGGAGGCCCTGCGGCCCCTCCAGGACATGGCCGCGGGCGCTCCCATGCGCATTCGAACGGCCTTGGTGACGGCCCGCAGCGCCCCCGCCCACGAACGCGCCATCCGCACCCTCATGGCCTGGAACATCCAGGTGGACGAGGCCATGTTCCTGGGTGGCCTCGAAAAGGCCGACTTCCTGCGGGAGTTCGAGCCCGATTTCTTCTTCGACGACCAGACCGGCTACTGCGACACGGCCTCCCGTGTGGGGCCTACTGGCCATGTGGTGAGCGGGGTCAAGAACGAGCCCTCCCAAGGCGGGACCGGGCAGGCGTGAAATCGATCCTCATCCCCGTCCAAGCGCTCCGAGACTCTGCTGAAGTTCCTTGATGGTGAAGGGCTTGGGGAGCAGGGTGACGAGTGGGTGGGCACCTGCCAGATCCAGAGCGGCCTGATCGGTCCGGCCCGTGGAAAGCAGGACAGGGACCTGGGGAAGCATGGCCCTCAGGCGTGGCAGGGTTCCGGTCCCGCCCAGCCCCGGCATGTTCATATCGAGAATCACCGCCTCGGGCTCGAATCCAGCTTCGATCGTCGCCAGAGCATCCTCACCGCTTGGGCACGTGATGACGGTATGGCCCAGGGTTCGGAGAATGGTATCCATGGAGCTCTGGATCAGTTCATCGTCGTCCACCACAAGGACATTCATCACCCGCTTGGACGCCGCAGATGGAGCCCCAGCATTCGGTTCCGTAGCCTCAGTCGCCAGCTCACAGGTTGGGAACCTCATCCTCACTTGCGTGCCTTGGCCAGGCGTGCTGTGGATCTCAATCTGCCCTCGATGAGCTCTCACGGTGCTGTAGACCATGGAAAGGCCCAACCCCGTGCCCTTGCCCACCCCCTTGGTGGTAAAGAAGGGTTCCATGGCTCGATCCAAAACTTCTCCAGCCATTCCGATTCCCGTATCTGCCACGATCACCTCGATCCACTCCTGGTCCACGTTCCGGGTGCGGAGGGTGAGGGTGCCGTTCTCGGGCATGGCATCCACGGCGTTGACGCAGAGGTTCATGAATGCGTTGATCAAAGCGCTGGCATCCCCCCGGATCGGATGCAGACCAGGTTCCAGGTCCACCTGAAGGCCCACCCTGGAAAGAGTCGTGCGTTCCAGCAAGCGAGCCTCTTCCCGGAGGATGGCATTCACATCCAGCACGCGATCCTCAGCCTGGCTTTGACGGGCAAAGGCCAGCAGGCTCCTCACCATGTCTCCGCCACGGGTGGCTGCCTTGACGATGGTCTCGAAGGAGCGATAGGCGTGGCCGCCGGGGGGTAGAATCTCGATATTGGCCGAGGCCAGACCCAGGATGGCCCCAAGCACATTGTTCATATCGTGGGCAATACCCCCGGACAAGGTGCCCAGGCTTTCCATCTTCTGAGCCTGCTGAAGCTGGTCCTGGAGCCTCGCATTCTGTTCCTCGGCTCGCTTCTGGGCCGTGATGTCGACAATAATGGCCACGAGATTCTGAACCGAGCCCAGATCGTCTCGGATTGCAGCAACAGACGTGAGGCCCCATACAAATTGCCCATCCTTGCGGATGTATCGCTTCTCATAGAGGTAGGAGCTCGTTTTCCCGCTGAGAATCTCTTCGAGGTTTCGCCGCGTGACTTCCTGATCCTCTGGGTGAGTGATGCTCAATGGGTTTCGCGGGAATGGTTCCCCAGGCTCGTACCCGAGGAACTCGAGAAATTTGGAGTTTAAAGACACGAATTGACCCTGTGCGTCATTCAGCCCGATGGCCACTCCAGCGTTATCGAAAAGCCCCTGCAACTGGGCTTGGCTTCTCTTAACCTCGTCCTCGGCCTTCCTGCGCCCAGTGATGTTCCGGGCGGAACTGATCAGGTAGTTGCGATCGCCAAGGGTCACCTGGCGCAGGCGGAGTTCCACCTGGAACCTGGATCCATCTTTCCGTTGATGCCAGGTCTCAAGCGTTAGCCCTCCCGCCGCGCCCCGGATCTCTTCTACGTGGGTGGGCCACTGGTCGATCGGAAACACCGGATCCAGGTCTTCGATATGAAGCGCCAGCAGTTCCTCTTTGGTGTACCCCAGCTCTACGCAGGCCGTTTCGTTGATGTCCAGGAAACTCCGTGAGACGGGATCGACGATGAACAGGCTGTCGCTCGCCTTTTCCATGAGGTTGCGCTTCAGTAGCAGCTCCTCCTCTGCCTGTTTGCGCTTGGTGATGTCCTGGGCAGTGCCCGAAAAGCGGAGGGGCTTCCCGTCCCGGTCCCTTTCGATGACCCCAAAGGCCTCCATGACCCACTGTCGGCCAGTCTCGTTGATGATCCGGGTCTGGACGTGGTAGGGCGCATTCTTCTCCTGGGCGTTCTGCATGGCGCTTAGGGTCGCGGCCAGGTCTTCCGGATGGATCCGGCTCACGAAGTAATCGACCGAGGTCCTGAAGGTGGCGGGATCTTTGTCGAAGCGCCGGAAGGTCTCGTCGGACCAGTCCAGGGTGCCCGTGGGGATATCCACACCCCAGTTGCCGATCAGGGCGGCCGCCTGGGATTCGCGCAACTGCAACTCGCGCTTCGCCAGCTGCTCCTCTGCCAGCTTGCGCGCCGTGATGTCGACCAAAGCCCCATGGAGTCGCTCGTGGTCCAGATCCTTCATCGAGACTTCGCACTGGGCATAGGATTGGAACCAGGTCAGGCCACCGTCCTTTTTCCGCAGGCGTAACTCACAAACACCGGACTCTCCCGGGGAAAGGGCAGTCACTTGTTTCATGAAGAGTGGCCGGTCCTCCTCCACCACGAAATTAACCCAGCAGCGAGCGGCCTGGATTTCTTCGATGGAGCGCCCCAACAGGGACTCCGTGGCCCCTACCATCCAATCGATGGCGAAGCCCTGGTCTGCTCGTCGCGAACATGAATAGGCAATGTCCATCATCGACGAGGAGAGGTGCCGGAACCGTTTCTCGCTCTCCTCCAGTTTTTCCTCCACCTGCTTCCGCTCGGTGATGTCCCTGTGGAAGGACAGAATGGCTGGCTGCCCCATATAAGCAATCAGGCTGCCGGAGGCCTCGGTCACGAATAGGTGACCATCCTTGTGAAGCTGCTTCAACTCGACCTGCAGGGTCTCCCCGGCCAACATGCGACGCATGCGCTCTGGCACCAGGTTGTTGGAATCCGGTGAGCCTATATCCGTTATGCGGAGGTCGCGCATTTCTTCCCGGGTACGACCGTGCATCTTGGCAAAGGCATCATTCACGTCGAGGATTTCGCCATCAAGAGAAAAGACGAGAATGCCATCGATGGCCTTCTCGAAGACGGTCCGGAATCGCTGCTCGCTCTCCATCAAGGCTTGGGTTGAACGCTGGATCTCGGTTACATCGAGGGCCATGGAGGCCACGCCGAGGGGATGCCCAGTCGCGTCAGTGAGGGGCGTATTGAACCACCGGCAGAGAATGATGGACCCGTCCTTCCTGCGGTTCTCATGTTCGGTCCTGGATGACTGCCCTTCCTGGCTCAAGCCCTCGGCGATGTGGTGGAATTGATCAAGCACCTTGGCCTTGGGGGGCATGATGAGTTCGACGATGGGTTGGCCAATGGCCTCTTCCGCCTGATAGCCGAACATGCGTTCGGCAGCGGGGTTCCAGCTTAAGATCCGGCCTTCCACGTCCCACTCGATGACAGCCAGGGGCGTCTGATCGATGTGAAGGCCCAACCGCTGCGCCTGGGCCTTTAAATCTCGTTCAGGCGGGAGGCGCATCGATATCCCTTTGGGGGTGCAGGAAGCTTAGGAACTGTCCCTAGCATCGTATGAAAGGTGATGCTGAAATCATATTCCTTGCCTCCCTGAAAACCAAGGTTGAATTCCCGTCGGCCAGGCGGTCATTCTCAGGTTGAGACCGCGCCACTGCTAGACTTGGGCGTCCCGGAGGAACCATGTCCCGCAAGCTTGTGGAGTGTGTGCCCAACATCTCGGAGGGCCGGGATGCCGCGAAGATCAAGCAGGTAACGGACGCCATCGCGGCGGTACCAGGGATTCGGCTGCTCGACGTGGATCCCGGCGCGGACACGAACCGCACGGTCATCACCTTCGTGGGCGCGCCGGAGGCCGTGCTGGAGGGCGCGTTCTGCTGCATACGCGAGGCCGCCCGGACCATCGATATGCGCCTCCATCATGGTGCCCACCCGCGCATGGGGGCCACGGACGTCGTGCCCTTCGTGCCCGTGGAGGGCGTGACCATGGAGGATTGTGCCGACCTGGCTCGCCGGCTCGGCGAGCGTGTGGCGCGCGAGTTGGCCATCCCTGTCTATCTCTACGAAGCCGCTGCCTCGCGGCCGGAGCGGAGCAACCTGGCCGAGGTCCGCAAGGGCGAGTACGAGGGCCTGGAGATGAAGCTTCAGGATCCCCAGTGGCAGCCTGACTTCCCCGCCCCCTACAACGCCCAGGCCGGCGCCACCATCATGGGCGCCCGGGAATTCCTGGTGGCCTACAACGTGACGCTGAATTCCGGCAGCAAGGATCATGCGACCGACATCGCCTTCGAGTTGCGGGAGAAGGGCCGTGTGGCCCGACGCGGACGCGTGAAGCCCTACTACCAGGCTGGCGAGTTGATCTTCTACCAGGACGGTTCCTTCCCCTGCGGCAACTGCGACTTCATGGGCTCGACCTTCCAGGAGACCGTGGACCACTGCGCCTCGGCCCATGGTTACGACCTGCCCGCCCTCATGCGCATGAATGACGTCGACCCAGCGCACCCGGTGGGCCAGAAGGTCCGTCGCCGGGGCATCTTCAGCCACTGCAAGGCCATCGGCTGGTACGTGGATACCTACCGGCGCGCCCAGATCAGCGTGAACCTCACGGACTACAAGCAGACCGCGCCTCACACCGTGCTGGAGGAGGCCCGCAGGCTGGCGACCGAGCGCGGACTCGTGGTCACGGGCAGCGAGATCGTGGGCCTGGTGCCCTTCCAGTGCCTGCTGGCTACGGGCCGCCACTACCTGAGAGCCATGGGCAAGTCCACCGGCGTTCCCACCACCGACATCCTGCAGACCGCCGTGTTCTCCATGGGCCTCGGCGACGTGGCGCCCTTCGAGATCGAGAAGAAGGTGTTGGGCTTGCCCACCTACGATCCGAAGGCCCTGGTGTCCATGCAAGTGCACGCCTTCACGGACGAGGTCAGCCGGGACACGCCGGCGCCCGGCGGCGGCTCCATCGCGGCCCTGGCGGGCAGCCTCGGCGCGGCCCTCGCGAGCATGGTGGCCAACTTGGCCCAGGGCGGACTGGATGCCGAGAAGGACGCCAAACTCATCGTCCTGGCCGAAAAGGCGCAGCTGCTCAAGGACCGCCTGATGATGGCAGTGGACGCCGATACCAATGCCTTCAACGCCTTCATGGATGCCCGTCGCCTGCCGGACGCGACGCCCGAACAGAAGGCTGCCCGGCAGGCCGCCATGCAGGCCGGGCTCAAGGTGGCCGTCGACGTGCCACTCATGACCGCCCAGGTCAGCTTCGAGGCCCTGGAACTGGCCGGTGAGGCCGCCCGCCTGGGCAAGGTGGCCTCCATCACGGACGCGGCCGTCGGAGCCCAGATGGCCTACGCGGGCGTACGTGGTGGCGTGTGGAACGTGGTCATCAACCTCAAGGACATCGCGGACGCCGCCTATGTGGCCAACATGCAGGCCCAATGCGACCGCCTGCTGGCGCAGGCGGTCGAGAAAGTCACCGAGATCACCGCTTTTGTGGATCAGAAGCTGCTGGACCGTCTGCAGAAGGGAAAGAAGTAACCCTTCAACGCATGAATATCCTACTGGTCGGTAAAATTTGACCATCACAATTCATTTCCATACCAAAGTTCGCCGAAGAGTCCCCGTTCAACCCTTTTTCGTTTGGCCGGGGATGGTGCTCAATGAACCGCAAAGGATTAGCCCTGAAGTTCTTCCTGCCCGTGGCCCTGTCCCTGGCGGCGCTGCTTGGCCTCGTCATCTGGGGCGTCAGCGCCTACCAGACGGCCCAGGCTGAAAAAGCCTTCGAAGAGAACCTGACCTCGCTGGCAGTCTCCTCGCGGTCCATGTTGCATGCCGATGCCGAGGACTACTGCAAGAGCCGCGGCATGACCTTCCATCGCGTCCTGAAGGGGCAATTCGCCAAGGACCCCGCCGCGGAGGCCTTCGAGCGCGAAAGCCTGGGTCAGTTCGGCAGCAATCCGGCCCTGGACTACCGGGTGGGCCGATTCACCAATGCCAGCGGAGAACCCAGCATCTATGTACTCAGTCCTGGGCGGCTCAAGGAATCCTGTATCAACTGCCACAATTCCTATGGATTAGATGAGTTCAAAGGCCAGAAGGAGGGTGACCTGGTGGCTTCCTTTGGCGTTTCCATGTCCACGGCCGACCTGTATCGGACCCAGCGGAACATCCGAATCATCTCGATCCTGGCGGGTCTGGCCCTGCTGGCCATCATCAGCGCCATCATGACCCGCCGGGTGACCTCCTCCATCCTCAAGCCCCTGGAACGCCTCGCCGGCGCCATCGGTCGGGTGGCGACCGGGGATATGACCGTGAAAGCCCCCGTCGAAAGCGAGGACGAGATCGGGCAGCTGGCCCAGACCTTCAATGGCATGGTGGCCGATCTCAACCAGGCCCTGGGCAGCATGGGGCGGGCCTCCGAGCAGGTGGCCTCCGGTAGCACGGAACTGGCCGCCAGCGCTGAACAGATGAGCCAAACGGTCCAGGAGACCGCCCGGGTGGGCGAGGAACTCCGCCAGGCCGGCCGCCAAGTGCTGGAATCGTTGCGACAGTTGGACGCCAACGTGGAATCCATGGCCGACCACACGCGCCAGACCGGGACCAAGACCGATGCGGCCGTCCAGGACACGGATCGGGGCGCCGAGACCGGCCGAGGCACTTCCCATGGCATGCAGGCCATCCAGGAGGCCACCTCCCGCATCGTCCAGGCGGTGAAAGTGATCCAGGGCCTCGCCCGGCAGACCAATCTGCTGTCGCTGAATGCGGCCATCGAGGCCGCCAAGGCCGGAGCCCAGGGCAAGGGGTTCGCCGTGGTCGCCGAAGAGGTTCGCATCCTGGCAGAGCGCAGCGGGCACAGCGCGAAGGAGATCGAGGAGACGATCCATGCCATGCAGGCCGCAGTCACCGAAGGGGCCCTCAGCGTGGACGTGACCATCCACCACCTCGAGGCGATCCGGGACAGGATCTCCCAGGTGTCTGGAAGCATCCACGAGATCGGCACGCTCAGCCAGGGCCAGGCCGAAACCAGCCGGGAAGTGGGCCGCCTCATGAACCAGACCGCCGCACGGCTGGATCAGAACGCCGCCGCCACCCACCAGCTGTCGGCCACGGTGCATGAGGTCGCGAAAACGTCCGATGAATTGTCCCGGGTAGCCGAGGCGCTCAAGGAGACCGTGCAACGGTTCAAGCTGCGATAATCCAGAGCCGACTGAGCTGACCGGCGGCCTCAGGACAACCCATGCGTGCGCCGAACGGAGGATTCCGATACCAGGAGCAGATCGGATCCTTGGAGTCCGGACGGAATATACTGACGCATCTCACGATCCGACACCCCCTGGCTTCTGAACCCGAATGGCTGAGGCGGATCGACTCGGGCCAGGTGTTCCTCGGGGATGCACCCGCCCGGTGGGATGACATCCTCCAGACTGGGCAGAAGCTCATCTGGGCCCGCCCCCCCTGGATCGAGCCTGAGGTGCCCGTCGCCACTGCCATCCTGTACGAGGACGAGGATCTTCTGGCCGTGGCCAAGCCCAGCGGACTGCCCACTCTGCCCGGGGGCGGTGAATTCCTGGATCACACGCTCCTCACCCTGATCAGGCGGAGGCATCCCGAAGCCAGCCCCATGCACCGGCTGGGTCGTGGCACCTCCGGAATCGTGCTCTTCGCACCCTCTGCCAAGGCCCGGAAGCCCCTTCAGGCAGCCTTTCAGAGTGACGGGACGCGCAAGGTCTACCGCACCCTGTGCAGCGGGCACCCCGAGGCTGCCACCTTTGAAATCTCAGCCCCCATCGGAGAAGTGCCTTACGCCCCCCTGGGACTTCTCCACGCCGCCCGTGCCGGGGGGCGCCCCTCGGAAAGCCACGTGACCGTGCTGGAACGTCGGGAAGGAGCCTCCCTCGTGGAGGTGGAGATTCTGACGGGGCGTCCCCACCAGATCCGCATCCACCTGGCCTGGGCGGGCCATCCGCTGGTGGGGGACCCACTGTACGGGCCGGGAGGCGTTCCCTCGCCGGGTACCCACGCCCTGCCCGGTGATCCGGGCTACCTGCTGCATGCCCATCGGCTGGAACTGGCCCATCCCCGCACCGGGGATCGGGTCACACTCATCTGCCAGCCGCCACCGGACCTTCGAACCTTAGAAACAAGCGAAAGGAAATTTGAAAGCGGAGGGTAGCGGAAACAAGGAGGAGAGCGGAGAAACTGCTGTTTGCCGCCCTGTTTTACTCCGCTTTCCTCAGCCCCTCCGCTGTCCTCCGCTTCACTTGGTTCCTTGATCCTTGACGGATTCTGCGCGATGGGAGCATGAAGGAACATCGATGAGGATAAGGTAGATACCGAATGCCGTCAGTTATGCACCCCCGGCGCCTCGCGGCCCATGCGCTCCACATATTCCGGGTAGGAGCCCCCGAACACCACGGGGCCTTCGTGTTCCTCGCCACCCAGTTCCAGCACCCGGTTCGCGAGGCCGCGAAGGAACGTCCGGTCGTGCGACACGAAGAGCATGGTGCCTTCGAAGTCCTTCAGGGCGTCGATCAGCATCTCCTTGGTGGCCAGGTCCA
>PMJK01000038.1 GCA_003158505.1 Holophagaceae bacterium
CAAGAATTCGAGGCCCTAAAAATATTTGGAAAGTCCTAACCAACTCTGGAGCTGGATATTTCATTCAGGGGTTACTGAATATATCTGTCTTGTTTTCGTGATGTCTGATCCA
The DNA here is from genome assembly GCA_003158505.1 of Holophagaceae bacterium. Taxonomy (GTDB): domain Bacteria; phylum Acidobacteriota; class Holophagae; order Holophagales; family Holophagaceae; genus Geothrix. The sequence goes on from PMJK01000038.1 coordinate 113, forward strand.
TCCTCTTTGGACAGGTAATCGTCCACCGTTCGTTCGGAAACGATCAGATGATCCCCATGCATCTTGTATCGAGTTTCAGTCCGCTTTGTCCCCAGATAACGACCGAACATACGACTCGTTTTCCCCTCGTAGGCAATCTTGATTTCGCTTTGAAGAGGCAATCCATCGGCGTTTACTCTGACGGCCAAATGACCCTCACTGTGGTTCAGGCGGTAAGATTCTTCTGGGCTGAGGCGGGGCCTGAAAGTGCATTCAATTGTCCTGACCATCTGTCCTTCCCAGGTTTCAGCTTTCCCTTCTGTGAATTTGCTACTCGCTACTAGGCCATGGAGCATCTCTTCTTGGTCCAAGAGGTGATGAATACGGCCGTAATCAAGGTCTTTAAGGAGCGAGCGGATCGGTTGCTCTGGATCGGAATCGGACGTGGATCGCAGGCTCTCCTTGGCAATTTGTTCTACGAACCGGGACGCCAGAGAAGTTTGAAGGCCCTGAGAGTTCTGTGATACGACGAGCGAAATGCTTCCATGCATCACAGTCGGCTTCTTGTTTAGGGTCCTCTCGCTCCAACTCTGGAGTTGGACCCTTGCAGAGATAGGGGTGATGCCTTTTAGGCGCTCCAGTGCCTTCATCAAGTCTTCAGGCTCTCCAGCTTCCAATAGACCAACTCGAAGGATCACGAGCAGAGCAATTTGATACTTCATTTAGATAGCCTCCGTGCCGAATTGCTTGCTTGGTTATTCCTGATTCAAGAACTGGGCGACAATCCAGCAAAAGGTTGGCAGCCAGGAGAGGATCAGCAGCAGCGTCCAGGCACGATCCTTCGTGCTGCCCTTCACGACGTAACGCAATTTCTGGGCGGTTCGTGTGCCGACTACTCCGATGAGGACACCTACAGGGAAGAACCAGTCCATGATCATGGCGCGCTTTCCTCTAGAGAAAGACTCAGCCCGTGATGACAAAATTCGATTTTCATCCGAGGGTTTGGCGTTGCTGGGTTAGCAACCACGTTTGCAGGATCATGGTTTCATCTCCTTTCGGCGACTCAGAGGGAAGCAATCACCTTCCTTCTACAGGTGTCCAAGGTCGTAGCATTGGTGTTAATGCAGCGTTGAGATCAGGGCTATCGCCATTAAGATTTCGTATACGGGGTTTGTCCTTCAAAGTGTGTGGATGAAGGCGGCAACCGCCGTCGAATCACATGATGATCAGCAGCACATTCGGCCATGGGAGAAATGGGAATCCTTGTTAGGGCTCCTAGACGAACTCTTAACACGCCGACGCTATCTATTAGCGACGCCTTAACGCCGGTCATCGCCATTCTTTCGGGGCGGCTTATGGAGCCAAGTCCTGGGAGTCCTGATGAAAACGCCCTTTCTGGTGCCGTGGGGTGGTTTGGCACAAGGACGACTTTGCATATCCGCCATGCCAGGACAGTCGATCGGACGAGCGGTTCATGATGGCATTGTGTTGGAGCCCCTTGGCCAACTGGCAGATCGCGCTGCTGCTACCCCTGTTCAGAGGGAGCCAACGAGTCTGGGACTCTCACCAGAGGAGGGAGCCAGGACCAACCAACTTTGTCCCGATACAGTTCTGCTGTTGGGCTGGTAAACCATGGTTGCCATGGACCTCGCCCAGTACTCGCTCTTCCTTCTTCTGGTCGCCCTGCTGACCGTCCCGGCTGGCCGATACCTAGAGCGGGTTTTCAGCGGCCGGGCTGTGACCTTGGAACGCGTCCTGGGTCCGATTGAACGCGGGATCTACCGCCTCATGGGTGTGGACCCGAAGGCAGACATGAACTGGAAGGCGCAGGTCTGGGCCTTCACCCTGATGGGGCTGGTCGGGGCCGCCGGGCTCTTCGGCCTGTTGATGGCACAACGCTGGCTGCCCGGGCCACCCTCGGCCCAGCACCTTCCAACACCCATGACCTGGGACCTGGCACTCAACACCGCCGTCAGCTTCGCCACCGGGACCACGTGGCAGGCCTACTCCGGCGAAACCACGCTTCAGTATGCGGTGCAGATGGTCGGGCTCGTCACCCAGGGTTTCCTTGCGGGCGGCACCGGATTGGCGCTGGGCATGGCCTTCATTCGCGGGTTTGCGCGGGAGGAGGCGGAAGGCCTGGGGAACTTCTGGTCCGACTTCATCCGCAGTGTCCTGTATGTCCTCCTTCCCCTTGTTCTACTGTTGGCGTTGGCGCTGGTCGGCCAGGGGGTGGTCATGACCTTCCGGGATCACCTGGCCACGGCGCCGATTCAGGGCGGGATCCAAGTGTTGGCCCTGGGACCCGCAGCCGCCCTGGAGGCCATCAAGAACCTCGGCACCAATGGCGGGGGGTTCTTTGGGGCCAATGGGGCCCACCCCTTCGCCAATCCGACGCCCTTGACGAATTTCCTCGGGATGCTTGCCATCGTGGTCCTGCCTGCGGGGCTCACGCACACCTTCGGGCGCATGACGGGAAGGCGGGATGCCGGTTGGCTGCTCTTTGCCGTCATGGCCCTGATTTTTAGCCTAGGCCTAGTCGGTCTCCACCAGGCCGAAGGGGCAAGGTCTCCGGCTCTGCCAGCGGCGGTGGCCCAGGGGCCGAATCTCGAAGGGAAGGAGGTCCGTTTCGGATTGGCGCAGACCGTGCTGACCGGCGTTGCTACCTCCAACGGAGCCTGTGGGTCCAACGCGTCCATGCACGGCTCGTTCACGCCCTTGGGCGGAGCGGTCCTGCTATCCAACATGCTTCTGGGCGAAGTGGCCTTTGGCGGGCTCGGAACGGGGCTCGTGGGCCTTCTGATGTCGGCGGTGGTGGCCGTCTTTCTCGCGGGGTTGATGATCGGCCGGACCCCGGAATACCTCGGGAAATCCTTCGGCAGCTGGGAAGTGAAAATGGCAGTCAGCTATGCGCTGGTCCTGCCTGCCATCGTCCTGGTTCTCAGCGCCTTCGCCCTGATCCTGCCCGTAGGCCGGGCGGGTCTCAGCGGCAATCCCATCCCTAGGCAATTCACCGAGGTCGTCTTCGCCTATGCCTCCTGTGCGACGAACAATGGGCAGAGCATGGGGGCCCTGTCCGTCAATTCCCCCTTCTGGAATCTCAGCACCGCGTTGGCGATGCTGTTGGGCCGCTTTGCCACGGCGGCCTTCGCCCTCGCCCTGGCCGGATCCCTGTCCACCCAGCGCCGGCGCTCCGTAGGCGAGGGCTCATTGCCGGGAGCTTCTCCCCTTTTCGGTGGCGTTCTTTTCTTCACGGTGTTGATTGTCTCAGGCCTCAGTTTTCTTCCCGCGCTGGTGCTTGGACCTGTCGCCGAACAGCTCAGCGTCCGACCGGCCGAAACGACCTCGGGGGTGGTACGGTGAGAGACACCCGGCCCCTCATCCTGCTGATCGATGACGAGGTCAACATGCGGCAGGTCATTCGGGTGGCCCTTGAGGGCAACGGCTACCGCTACCTGGAGGCTTGCACTGGAGAAGAGGGACAGCTGCTGGCTGTCCTGCACCGGCCTGATGCAATTCTGCTCGATCTTGGTCTACCGGATATGGATGGCCTCGACCTCCTGTCGAATCTGCGCGAATGGAGCCGAATGCCGGTCATCGTCATCTCGGCCCGGGGAAAGGAGATGGACAAGGTGGGCGCCCTGGATGTGGGGGCGGATGACTACCTCGCAAAACCATTTGGCACGAGCGAGCTGCTGGCCCGGCTCCGAGTGGCCTTGCGGCATCCCGGACCCGAATCGCGGGAATCGCCCCTATTCGAGCTGGATCACTGGCGGGTGGACCTGGCCCAGCGCAAGGTCCTGGTGGACGGGAGGGAGGTTCACTTGTCGCCGCTGGAGTACGGCCTATTCAGCACCCTCATCCGCCACGCGGGAAGTGTGGTGACGCACCGCCAGATCCTGAAGGAGGTCTGGGGCGACGCCACCGGCGAGCAGATCGTGAACCTCCGTCTCTACATGGCCCAGCTCCGGCATAAACTTGAAAAGGAGCCATCCCGGCCGCAGCACCTTCGGACCGAGCCTGGGGTGGGGTATCGGCTGTGGACAGGGGAGTAGGGCCCGTTCAGGTGGCGGTGGGAAGGCGCTGGCCGGCTGACACAGACTCCTCCAGAGTGGCCAGGCGGGCGCGTATGGCCTTCATTTCCTGTTCGCCAAGATGCTGCTCGCAGCCGGCAGTGATCCGTCTTCCCTGCTCGACAAGGGCCCGGTGGAACGTAGGATCCTCCGTGCTTATGGCAAGGTCACCGAGCGCACGAAGCAACCGCAGGCTGACCGCGATGTCCCCCTTGGCGTAGTGGCGTATCTGGTCGAACGCCGAGCAGAGCAGCTGGTCGAAACCGATCCAGGGGATCTGGGTACGAACGACCCCGGGCAGATCGTAGAGCACCGATTCCGGCGATTCTCTGGACGCGAAGCGGATGAGGATACGGCTCAGCTGGTCGATGCAGTTGATCGCCGTGGTGGGATCGTTCACGGCGGGGGAGATCGCCTTCAGGGCGATGTCGACGATCTGTAGTACTCCGTACTCAATGTCCTGTTGCAGGGTCCTGGACGGTCCGATGTCGAAAACGCGGGCGAGTTCGGCGTGATTCTCGGGTGATAACCTCTCTAGCTTGGATACATTCAGCAGCGGCAGGCCTGCGGGGACAAAATGGCCCACCCTTCGGAGCACGAGAACCGCCACGCGGTAGGATTTGGCCAATTCGACGAGTCGCTTTGTATCGATAAAACGGATGTACCCCGAAACAACGCTTTGAACGGCCGCTTCACCCGATACCGGGATCGTGGGGCCGACATCCATCAGATGGGGGAACATACGGGGCCGCGGCATCATGTCGTCGATGACGGCTTCTGTTTCGACCGCGATGCGATCCACGATGTAATTGACGCTGATCGCGTGCGAGATGTGGTGGATGAAGAACAGGAGCAAGGTCACGCATGTAATGGCGAGCACCATCGCGCCCAACACGGTAGCAACCGGAGCAAAAGGGTGGGGCATAGACCGGGCCGCAGGCAGGGCCGCCATGCAGTAGGAGAACGTCCCAAGGAAAATGCCCAGTGTCCATTGCGTCACCCGGTCTCTCGAAAAACTCACGATGATGCGCGGAGAGAACTGCATGGAAGCCAGCGTGAGCGTCATCAGCAGG
>PMJK01000015.1 GCA_003158505.1 Holophagaceae bacterium
CCTTGGGGATAGGCCTCTTCACCGAGCAATTCGGTATCGAGCCCCTTCTCCTCCGCATTAGCCGCAACGTGGACAGGGGTGATGCGGTCGATGATCCAGAGCATTCCATAGGTGAACGAGAAGGCCCAGACGGAGGAGATCGCCACGGCCACACACTGCTTGCCGAAGAAGGCCACGTTGCCCAGCAACAGGCCATCGGATCCGGCCGGATTCCAGGCCTTGGAGGCGAAGATGCCCAGGAAGATCACGCCAATGAGCCCGCCCACGCCATGCACACCCCAAACATCCAGGGCATCGTCCCAGCCCAGCTTGTTCTTCAGGGCCACGGCGTAGTAGCAGATCACCCCCGACAGGATGCCGATGAGCGCTGCCGTGCTGAGGGACACGTACCCGGCGGCGGGTGTGATCGTGGCCAGGCCGGCGACGGCGCCCGTGAGCAGACCCACGAACTTGGGCTGTTTGGCGTTCATCCACTCGACCAGCAACCAGGTGGCCCCGGCGAAGGAGGCGGCGATGTCCGTGTTCAGGTAGGCGCTGGCGGTGATGGCGTCCACCTTCAACTCCGAACCGGCGTTGAAGCCATACCACCCGAACCACAGCAGCCCAGTGCCGAGGGCGATGAGGGGCACGTTGTGGGGGATGTTCTCGACCACGTTCCGTCTGCCGACGTAGAGGATGGAGGCCAGGGCGGCGAAGCCGGCCGTGTTGTGCACCACAATGCCCCCCGCGAAGTCCAGCACGCCCCATTTCGCCAGGATGCCATCCGGGCTCCAGACCATGTGCACGAAGGGGAAGTAGACAAAGACCAGCCAGCCCGTGAGGAAGAGGAAGTAGGCCTTGAAGGTCACACGGTTCGCGAAGGCCCCCGTGATGAGGGCCGGTGTGATGATGGCGAACATCANNCTGATAGGACACATGGACGATGAGCGGAATGCCGGCATCGTTCCCCGTGTACATGGTGTGCAGGGTGATGCCCTTCAGGAAGGCGTAGTGGGTGGGATCGCCCACGATGCCGTGCCAGGTGGGACCGAAGCACATGGAGTAGCCGAAGGCGAACCACAGCACCGTGGTCCAGACCAGAGAGACAAAGCTCTGGGTCATGATGGTGAGCACGTTCCGCCGCCCCACGAGGCCGCCATAGAAGAAGGCCAGGCCCGGGGTCATGAGCATGACCAGGCTCGCGCAAAGCAGCATGAACGCTGTGTTCCCGACATTCAGTGGCATGGGTTCCATGTGAGACAACCTCCGCATCCGGACGCGCCGAATGCAGCAAGTATGCAGAGACGGATCGGTGAGCCGGGGCCACCTGTCTGACTTTTTACGCTCTTTTTATGCGGACCATACGATTACCCTGGACCTTCCATGACAGCTGCGCCCCGCCCCATCCTCGTGGCCCTCGGATCCGAGGCCCGCGCGCTCCGTCTCATCCAGGCGGGCTTTCGCATGGCCCGGGAGCGTTCCGCGCCATGGATCGCGGTCCACGTGGAGACGGGCAGCACCCGGCTCACCGAGGATGGCGAACAGGCCGAGGTCTGGCTGCAGGAAGCCCAGCGCCTGGGCGCCGAGATCCGGACCGTCCAGGCTCCGACCCTGGCCCAGGGGTTGTCGGAAGTGACCCGCAGCTCCCGGGCTCAGGCTCTGCTGCTGGGCCGGTCCCGGGACCGCTGGCCCTGGGCCCGGGTCGGCCACTCCACGGCGAACGAGCTGCTGCGCCGGGGCCTGGACGCCCGGATCGAAGTGCTGGACGACCGCAGGGAATCAGCCGGATCGGACCTGGTTCGGACCGGTTTCGGCGCCATGGTCGGCACCCTCGCGGTTCTCGCGGCCTGCTCTGGGGTGGCCTGGCTGGTACCCCGGGAAGGGAATATCTCCCTCGTGCTGCCGGTCTACCTGGCCGCCGTGGCCTTCATCGCCCACTACTGGGGCCAGGGCCTGGCGGTGCTGGCCTCGGTCATGAGCGCACTGCTCTACAGCTTCCTGCTGGAGACGCCCCGCTTCAACCGCGTCGATGCCCATTGGCCCAACCTGCTCTTCTTCCTGGCCATGCTCTTCGCCGCGCAGGCCGTGGTCGGCCTCCTCCACCGCCTGCGCCACCAGGCACGCGAAGTCCAACGCCGCGACGTGCACACGGCCTCACTCTACCTCCTGGGTCGTGCGTTGGGGCGCTGCCGCACCCCGGAGGAAGTAGCTGGCGCCGCAGCCGAACACATTCGCCGCGTGTTCAAGGGGGAGGCCCATCTGCTGTTCCCTGAAGGTGCTACCTGGAGGGCGCTGCCTTTCCCGTGCCCGGTCCTGGACCTGCCTCCCCCCGAAGAACTACTGCCGCGCCTGGACGTCGGGGAACGCCTCGGGGATCCCCTGGAGCCCCTTCCCCTGGGCAAGGCTTACTGTCTTTCGCTCATGGGAACGGACCGCAGCGAAGGGGTCCTCCAGGTGCTGCCGCGGGAATCCATCGGCCTGCCGCCGGATACCTGGGAGTTGCTGAAGGCCTTCGCCGTCCAGATCGCCCTGGCCCTGGAGCGGCTCCGCTGGCTGGAGGAGGCGCGGAAAGCACAGCTGGAAAACGAAACGGAACGCATGAGAAGCACCCTCCTGGGAGCCATCGGCCATGACCTCAGAACCCCCCTCGCCGCCATCCACGGCGCGGCGGGAAGCCTGCTGCTGCCTGGCGACCTGTCCCCATCCACCCAGCGCGACCTGCTCACCATGATCCAGGATGAAAGCGAGCGGCTGGCCCACCTGCTGGGGAACCTCCTCGATCTCACGCGGCTGGAGAGCGGGGCCATCCAGGTGCAGAAGGAGTGGCAGCCCCTCGAGGAGGTCGTCGGCTCAGCCTTGGGAAGGCTGGAGCGGCGCCAGGGTGCCCTGCCCATCCGCGTGGAGCTCCCGGAAGCACTTCCCCTGGTTCCCCTGGACGCGGCCCTGATCGAGCAGGTGCTGGTGAACCTCCTGACCAATGCCCAGCGGCACGCCCCCGGGCAGGAAATGGATCTGCGGGCCTGGGATGAACCGGGCTGGGTCCATCTGGAAGTGGCGGATCGGGGACCGGGTATCCCGGCCGGTTTCCAGGATCGGATCTTCGACAAGTTCTTCCGGCTGCCGGGGGCGGGCGAAGGCGGCGTGGGTCTGGGCCTCGCCATCTGCCGTGCCATCGTCCTGGCCCATGGCGGAAGGATCCATGCCGAGAACCGGCCGGGCGGGGGTTCGAGTTTCCGTCTGGCCCTGCCCCTGGACGGTACGCCGCCCGCGCCACCCGAGGGGGCCCTGTGAACCAGCCCCTGATCCTCGTTGTCGAGGACGAGGAATCCCTCCGCCGTTTCCTCGTTCCCACCCTGTCGGGCCAGCAGTACCAGGTCCTGAGCGCGGCCACCGCCGCCGAGGGTCTGGCCATGGCGCGCAGCCATAACCCGGACCTGGTGCTGCTCGACCTGGGCCTGCCCGACCGGGATGGCATGGCCGTGCTGAAAGAACTTCGAAGTTGGAGCCGCAAACCCATCGTGATTCTCAGCGCCCGCAACCAGGAGCGCGACAAGGTGCGAGCCCTCGACCAGGGGGCGGACGACTACCTCGCCAAGCCCTTCGGCGCTGCCGAACTCCTGGCGAGGATCCGCGTGGCCCTGAGGCATACGCTCCAGGCCGACGTGGCCGACCCGGTGGTCCACAGTGGCGGCATCCGAATTGACCTCGAACGCCGGGAGGTCAGCCTGGAGGGAGGTCCCGTCAAGCTCACCGCCCTGGAATACCGGTTGCTGGAAGCCCTGGTCCGCCGCAACGGAAAGGTGGCCACCCACAGCCAGCTGCTTTCCGAAGTCTGGGGTCCCGGGGGTGAGGGCAACACCCACTACCTCCGCATCTACATGGCCATGCTTCGTAAGAAGCTTGAGGCGGATCCCACCCGGCCGAGGCATTTCATCACTGAACCGAACGTCGGCTACCGGCTGAACCTGGATGCCCGAGGGGATTGATCATGGATTCAGCTACAATCGGATCATTGAGAGTCCCCATGCCACAGACTGCCTCCGAAATCCGCACCATCCATGATCTGCCCGTGCCCGAGCTACTCTATCGGGCCGCCACGACGCACCGGCAGCACTGGAATGCGGAAGAAATCCAGTTCTGCACCCTGGATTCCATCAAGACCGGAGCCTGTCCCGAGGACTGCGCCTACTGTCCCCAGAGTGCCCGGTACCAGACCAGCCTGAAGGTGGAGCCCCTCAAGGATGTGGACAAGGTGCTCGCCGGCGCCGCCGAGGCCAAGGCCCACGGTTCCACTCGCTACTGCATGGGCGCCGCCTGGCGCGAAGTGAAGGATGACGCCAATTTCGACGCCGTGCTCGAGATGGTGCAGGGCGTCTCTGCCATGGGCATGGAAGTCTGCGTCACCCTGGGCATGCTCAACGAAACCCAGGCCAGGCGCCTCAAGGCCGCCGGGTGCCAGGTCTACAACCACAACATCGACAGCAGCCGCGATTTCTACGAGACCATCATCCACACCCGGAAATTCGATGAGCGGCTGGAGACCATCGCTGCGGTGCGCGCCGCGGGCCTGGAGGTCTGCTCCGGCGGCATCGTGGGCATGGGCGAGACCATCGATCAGCGCATCCACTTCCTCCAGGAGTTGACGGAGTTGACCCCGGCACCGGAGAGCATTCCCATCAACCAGTTCGTGGCCGTGGACGGCACACCGCTGGCGAATGTAGAGCCCCTGCCCCCGCTGGAGCTGGTGCGGATGATCGCTACGGCCCGTATCCTATTCCCCAGGAGCCGCATCCGGCTCAGCGCAGGCCGCACCCAGATGAGCGACGAGCTGCAGGCCCTTTGCTTCTTCGCGGGGGCCAACAGCATTTTCACGGGCGAAAAGCTCCTCACCACTCCCAACCCAGGCGGCAACCACGACCACTGGCTGCTGAACGCCCTGGGCATGCGGGTGGAGGGCGCCACTGTAAGGGCGTAAAACCATGCAGCTCATTGAAGATCTCCGGAAGGAACATGAACTCATCGAGCAGGTCCTGGGTTCCCTTCGAGCCTTTGTGAGGATTCGCCTCGCCGGCCAGGGCGATCCGGCGGACGGGGCCCGCTTCATGGCCTTCTTCCGCCGCTATGCGGGTGATTTCCACCACGAGAAGGAGGAGGAGGTCCTCTTCCGGGCCCTGGTGGACCGGGCGGAAATCCCCGAGACCCGGGGGCCCATCGCCGCCATTACGGAACAACACCGGCACATGGCCCAGTTGCTGGATGGCCTGGAACCGCTGCTAGGCGCGTCCCTCCACACCGAAGCGGATCGCAGCGGCATGCAGGCCCTGGCCGTGGATTACAGCCATTCCCTCTGGCGCCACATGGATGCCGAGAACTCCGTCCTCTTCCCCGAGAGCCAGGAGCGGCTGCGCCGTTTCCATATCCAGGAGCTGCCCTCCCGCCCCATGACCGAGGCCGAAGGTCAGGCCCGGGAAGCCGCCCTGGCCCTCTTGGCCACCTATCCCCCTGAGCGCGATCCCGAGGTCCACCGGGGCGACGGCTGTGTGGCCTGCCCCTCCTATGGCACCACCTGCGACGGCCTAGAGCACGAATGGTGGACCGACCTGGAATGGGAGGACATGTACGATCGCATGTCCAGCGACTAGCGATCCGCCTGGGGATCTCCAATACACATCCCCACGGGCGACTTTCCAACGCTGATGGAAGTGATAAATTTGCCTCAGGCCCGGCGGGTCGGCGTTGCACGACGAGGATGGGCCTGGAAAGGCAGGATGAGATGAGGAAGCTACGATGTGGCTGATCAAGACTCTCTACGTGCTGCTGGAGCGGCTCCTGTTCAATTCCCTCCCAAAGAAGATCCTGGGCTGCATGGTCCCCCTCTTCGCCATGCTGCTGATCTTCAGTTGGCATTCCATGACCGTCGTCCGCACCCTCAGGTCGAGTCTGTCCGGAGGGGCGACAACTCCGGAGACCCTTGAGCTGCTGGCGCGGACCGAGCGGCTGGCCACCCTGTTCCCCTGGCTGGCGCTGGCGTTCTGTGCCATCGCCTTCCTCACCGTCTACCTGTCCCTGGCCGTGCCCTTGAAACGGATCACGAAGGTGATTCAAGAGGGTGACTTCTCCCATGACATCACGCTGGAAACCCACGACGAGATCCAGAAACTGGCTGACGGCTATAACCTCTTCGCCGTCAAGATCAGGGGGATCCTGGGCAATTCCAAGCAGCTGGGCCTATCCATCGCGGTGGGATCCACGCGCACGACCAAGCTCACGACCGACTCCGCCCTGGACGCCCAACGCCAGGGGGATTTTTCGGAGCGCATCATCCACACCAGCCAGGAGGTGGCCGAGGCCATCGGCAACATCGCCCGGGTGACCAGCCATATCAATAGAACCACCCACGAGAACCTTGAGTCGGCCCGCCGCACCCATCTCGAACTGATCGAAGCGGACCATGGGATGGCCACGACCAATCAACGGATGGTCTCATTCGCGGAGCTGGTGGGTAGGCTGACCGAGCGGTCCGAGCGCATCGGCGACGTGGTCCAGCTCATCGAAGACGTGGCAGAGCAGACGAAGCTTCTGGCCCTCAATGCCTCCATCGAAGCCGCCCACGCAGGCGAAGTGGGCAAGGGTTTCGCCGTGGTGGCGGAGGAAGTCCGGAAACTCTCGGATAACGTGGGCGAAGCCGCCGATGAGATCTCCAAGAACCTGGGCGCCATGCTCAGGGAAGTGGAGCAGACCTCCCTGGGAATCCAAGAGATCTCTCAGGACTTCCAGGGAACCACCGCCATCCTCGGCCGGGCCTCGGAGCACTTCGCCAAGATGGTCCGGGATTTCGAGGAGAACACGGCCCAGCTCTCCGGCGCCACCACCGCCGTGGAAGGCATTTCAGTCACCAGCAAAGAGATCCACCAGCAGGCCCAGGACATTCAGGGTCTGAGCGTGGTGGCGAACCGCCGGCTCCAGGAGGCGAACCGATACTCCGTGGACATGAACCAGGCCACCGAAACCCTGCTCGAACAGGTCTCCCAGTTCCAGACGGGCACCGGGGAACTGGAAGCCGTGATCAGGCTGGTGGCTCACTGGCGGGATGTCATGCAAGCCCGGATCCTGGAGCTCGCCGGGCAGGGCGTCCAGGTGTTCGACCGGGAGTACCGGCCCGTGCCCCACACGGATCCCCCGAAGTACCTGACCTCCTATGCTGAAGTCTTCGCCCGGGAACTCCAGCCGATGATCGATACGGCCCGCAAGGATCTCGGCTCGATCTATTCTTTGGCCGCGGACTACAACGGATACGTAGCCATCCACCACTCGGACTCGTCTGAACCGATGACGGGGGATCCCAAGGTGGACCGTCTGAAGAGCCGGCACCAGAGGCTCTTCTTCAACGTCGAGACGGAAAAACGCCGCGTGCGGAACACGGAGGCCTTCCTGCTCCAGACCTACATGCGCGACACCGGGGAGATCCTCAACGATCTCTCCATGCCCATCTATATAAATGGCGAGCACTGGGGAGCGATGGTCAATGGATTCAACCCCGAGCGGTTCATCCAGGGCTGATCACTTGGTGGGGGGGACCACCAGTTTCCAATCCGCATGGCACTCCAGGCACTGCACCGTCTGGGGCTTGTGCTGGTGATGGCACTCCGTGCAATAGATGGGCTCGTGGGGGGAATCGTGCGGATTATGGGGGACCTTCTTCGTCAGCGCCTTCATGGCGGGATAGTCCCCATGACAGACCATGCAGGCCTCGTCCGGCACGGCTGCCGTGACGGGCTTCTCCTTCTGGTGGCAGTCGAAGCAGATCAACTTCCACTGTGTGTGGGGTCCCGGCAGAGTCCTTTTTTCCTCTGCACGAAGACCAAACACCACCATGCCCGCCAGCCCCAGTACCACGACTCGAAGAAGACGCATATGACCCCCCGTCCTCTTATCGGACGAATGNNCTGGAAGCCTCCCACTTCCACAGGTAAACTGATCCATTAGGCTGGTTGTTCCGGTGAAATATCGTTCTCACTCGAAATCGGCGCAGCCGATTTCGAGTGGGTAAATGCCAAGGCAAGGATCCCCATGCACGAGATGGACAAGGCTTTCGACTTCAGGACGGCGCAGACACGCTGGTACTCGGTGTGGGAGGAATCCAAGGCCTTCGAGGCGGCCCCGAAGAGCGGGAAGGAACCCTGGTCCATCGTGATCCCGCCACCCAATATCACGGGCAACCTGCACATGGGGCATGCCCTGGTGAACACCCTGCATGACGTGCTCACCCGCTTCAAGCGGGCCCAGGGCTTCGACGCCCTCTGGGTGCCGGGCACGGACCACGCAGGCATCGCCACCCAGATGATGGTGGAACGCCAGCTCAAGGCCGAGGGCACGGATCGTCACCTGCTGGGCAGGGACGCCTTTGAGCAGCGCATCTGGGACTGGAAGGAGAAGAACCAGGGCGCCATCGAGCACCAGCTGAAGCGCCTGGGCTGCTCCGTGGACTGGACCCGCAACCGCTTCACCCTGGACCCGGCGCTGAACCGGGCCGTGCGCCACGTCTTCGTCGAGAGCTACAAGGCCGGGCGCATCTATCGCGGGCCGCGCATGATCCAGTGGGATCCGGCCCTCCAGACGGCCCTCAGCGATCTCGAAGTGAAATACGAGGAACGCCGCGGCAAGCTCTGGTATCTGCGCTACCCACTGGCGGACGGCAGCGGGGAAGTGGTGGTGGCCACCACCCGCCCTGAGACGATGCTGGGCGATACGGCCGTGGCAGTCCATCCGGACGATGAGCGGTACCAAGGGTTGATCGGCAAGCTCATGGACCACCCGCTGACGGGACGGCAGATCCCCGTGGTGGCGGACACTTTCGTGGACCCGGCCTTCGGCACGGGATGCGTGAAGGTGACGCCGGCCCATGACCCCAACGACTTCGCGGCCGGGCAGCGGCTGAACCTGCCTTCCATCACTATCATCGGCTTCGACGCGAAGATGACCCTGGAAGCCGGGGCCTACGCGGGCCTGGACCGCTTCGAGGCCCGCAAGCGCGTGGTGGCGGACCTGGAGGAGCAGGGCTTCATCGTGAAGGTGGAGGACTACACTAACAAGCTCTCCCTCAGCGACCGCAGCGGGGCCGTGCTGGAGCCTCTGGTCAGCGAACAGTGGTTCATGGACGTGAAGGAGGCCGCGGCCAAGGCCCTGGACGCCGTCCGAACGGGCGCCATCCAGTTCACCCCCGAACATCACGTGGCCGTCTGGAACCACTGGCTCACCAACATCCAGGACTGGTGCATCAGCCGCCAGCTGGTCTGGGGCCATCGCATCCCGGCCTGGACCTGCGCGTCTTGCGGCGAGCTCCATGTCGAAATGGAGGCACCCTCCGCATGCTGCGCATGCGGAGCAGGAGAACTGATTCAAGATCCGGACACGCTCGATACCTGGTTCAGCTCGGCGCTCTGGCCCTTCAGTGTCTTCGGCTGGCCGGAACAGACCGAGGACCTGGCGCGCTACTACCCCACCAGCGTCCTCATCACGGGCTACGACATCCTGTTCTTCTGGGTGGCCCGCATGGCCATGGCGGGCCTCACCTGGATGGGCGATGTGCCCTTCCGCAAGGTCTACTTCAACAGCCTGGTGCGGGACGCCAGCGGCCAGAAGATGAGCAAGACGAAGGGCAATGTCATCGATCCCCTGGAAGTGATGGAGGAATACGGCACGGACGCCCTGCGCTTCTCCCTGGCCATCATGGCCGCGCCCGGCACGGACATCGCCATGAGCACCGCCCGGCTCGAAGCCAGCCGGAACTTCTGCAACAAGCTGTGGAACGCGTCACGGTTTGTCCAATTAAACATGGATGCGTCCATCACGCTATCCACAGCACCAGAATTCGGCGAGGCCGAATTCTGGATGATCAATAAGATGCGGGACGGCTTGTCGGCCGTCACAAAGGCGCTGGAGGAGTTCCGATTTCATGAGGCCTCGGACCTGCTCTACCACCTCGTCTGGGACGACTTCTGCGCCACCTACATCGAACTGGCCAAGGTGCACCTGGTGGCCGGGACCCCAGGACAAAAGGCCGCCATCCTGCACTTCCTGGACATCCTGCTGCGCGCCCTGCATCCCTTCGTGCCCTTTCTCACCGAAGAGATTCATGAGGCAATGATGGATGGCCGCCTCCCCGCCGGCGAGCCCTCCCTCTTGGCCCAGCGTTCCTGGCCCATGGACGAGAAGCTCCTTCAGGTTCGGGGCGGCGACCCCGCGATCATCCCCCGCTTCCAGGAGGTGCTCTCCGCCTTTCTCCGCCTCAAGGCGGAGCAGGGTGTGGACCCGGCCAAGCGGGTGCCGGCCTTCTGTTCCGTCACCGACCTGGAACCCTTCACCGAGGCCCTGAAATCCATCGCCCGACTGGAATCCATGACCTTCACGACGGCAGATCTGGCCGCATCCACCCGGGCCGTATCCGTGGTGGCTGGCGGGGCCGTGGCCCTGGAGCTGGCGGGCCTCAAGGATCCGGTCGCCGAACAAGCCAAACTCGAGAAGGAACGGGCCAAGCTGGAGAAGGAACTGGAGCCTCTGCGCGCCCGCCTCGCGGATGAGAGCTTCGTCACCAAGGCCCCCGAGGCCGCCGTGGCCAAACTGCGGGGCCAGGCCGAGGAGAAGGAACAGCGGCTCACCCAGATCAAGACCCTGCTGGGATGAGGGCCATTCGGCGGCTCTGGCCCCTCCTCCTCCTGGCTCTCGCCGCAGGAAGCGTATGGACCATCCGCCGGCAACAAGTACAGGTGCCGGCCCGGCCGCCCCTGGAAGTGGCCGCCAGCCTCGCGGAGGCGGCGGGCCGCCCAGAACCGCCCGGGACGGCTCCCATGCTGGAAGCGCTGCGGGCCGACCTGCAGGTGCATCGGCAGCTCATCGTGCTGTTCGCCGACGAAGGCAACCTCAAGGGACTCGACCGGGAGCGCGCCCTGGCCGTGGGCCATCGCCTGCACCACGAACGGCGGGATCTGGTGCACCAGTTGAATGCCGCATTGACGGGACTGGCCAAGCAGCCGTTCCCCCAACGGGATCCAGTGATCGGAGCGCTGCTGGATTGGATGGAGGCCGATCCTGATCTCCTTGAATTGGACTGCCTCGCCTTCAGGGACTCCCTCCGCGTGCTCCAGAAGCCCCTGCTCGCCGACACCACCCCTGCCGGCCTGCTGTTGAACCGGCGACTGGCCCGGGAGCTCAAGGAAGTGGATCGAGTGGAGTCCCTGGTGGACACCGAGTATCAGCGGGTCTTCGGGGGCCCAGAGACCCCGGCCCGCGGCGGACAGCGGGAGCGCTGGTGGGCCTACGTGCAAGAACTCCGGCGGCGCATTCCGCTGGAACCACTCCTCAAGGGGGCCTCCATTCCCAGCCCCGCTGAAAGCCTCCAGGGCAGCCGCGAAATCACCGGCACGGAACTGCCGGAGAAGGTGCTCATCCTCAGCTTCGACGATGGCCCCCACCGCGTCTATACCGAGGAGATCAAGGCCATCCTCCAGAAGGAGCAGGTGCCCGCCGTGTTCTTCGAAATTGGCCGGAACCTGGGGGCCCAGGATGCCTCGGGCCAAATCAAGCTGAGCGCCCTCGCGGCCTTCACGGAAGACCTGGTGAAGGGGGGCTATGTGGTGGGCAACCACAGCTACACCCACGCCCAGCTGAGCAAGGAGACCGGCGCCCCCCTGGACCTTGAGATCCGGGAGACGGATCAGCTGCTGCGGGCCATCCCGGGGGCCCACAGCCAGCTCTTCCGCTTTCCCTACGGCGCCCGCACGGTGGTGCAACTCCAGGCTTTGGAGCCCTACCACCTCAGGTCGGTGCTCTGGAACATCGACAGCCTGGACTGGGCCGATCCCGTGCCCAGCTCCGTGGCCGACCGGGTGCTGAAGGCCATCGCCCACGAAAAGCGCGGCATCATCCTCTTCCACGACATCCACGACCGCGCGGGCAAGGTGCTGCCGGTCCTCATCCCGAAGCTCCAGGCCGAGGGCTACAGCTTCGCCGGATTGGATACTGAGGGTGCCCTGGCGCCAGCTACCCGGCCCTGAGCCGGGCTTGAACGTGGATCCAAGACTGAGGCCATTCTCCAACACCTGTCAGAACCGCGGATGCTAACCTGAACCTATGACGAAGATCTACTATGCCGGCCAGGATGTGGATGCGCCCTGCGGTCGCTGTGGCGGCGAGACGCGGCATCAGGTCCTCACCGTGACCAACGGCGTACCTGACAGGCTAATCTGCGGGAACTGCCGTTCCGTGCATAAATTCCGCATGGCCAAGCCCGAACCTCTGCCCCGCGCCCCCCGCATTCCGGCGGCGGCCAAGTCGGGCGGTCCCCGCCCCGGATCGCTGGTCAACCAGTTCCAGCAGGCTCTGGCTGCGGAGCAGGGCGGCGCGAAGGCCCAACCCTACCAGGTGGCCCAGCGCTGGGAAGAGGGTTCCTGGATGGACCACCCCACCTTCGGCCTGGGCCGTGTGCAGCGGAGGATGGGCAAGAAGGTGGACGTGCTGTTCAAGGACGGGCTCAAGACCCTGGTCAGCGCATGACCCAGGCTCCGCTTCTCGAACCCGGTTCCCCCGCCTTGCGGGAGCTGCGCTTCGCGGTGCTGGATCTGGAGACCACCGGCGGCAGCCCCAAGGCCCGCTGGGGCAAGGACGGGCGCTTCCTTCAGCCCTCGGAGATCACCGAGGTCGGCCTGGTGCAGCTGTCGGGCCCCGTGGTGGAGGAGCGCTGGTCGAGCCTGGCGTCCATCCAGGGCTTTCTGCCCGAGGAGATCCAACGCCTCACGGGCATCAGCCTGCCCATGTTGGCGGGCGCACCGCCCTGGGAGCAGGTGGCCCTGAAGATGGCGCCCAAGCTCGAAGGCCGCGTCTGGGTGGCGCACCACGCCCCCTACGACGGGAGTTTCCTCAAGGCCTGGCTACCCGAGGGCGTCTGGCGCCGACACCGGCTCATCTGCACACGCCTCCTGGCCAAGAAGCTCATCCCTGAACTGCCCCGGCGCAGCCTCGCCGAGTTGTGCGACTTCCTNNACCTCCTGCAGCGGGCCGAGGATCAGGGGCTGGATGGGGAGGCCTTCCTCTCGGTCGGTGAAGTGCCGTGGGGCAAAGTGTAGTTCAGTCTGGAGGCTGGACTCCTACCACAATCCTCCCGTCGTAAGCTTGTTCCCATGGACCTAACCCGTTTTCTCGAACTCGTCCGCACCCAGGGCTGGCAGGGCTGGTCCTTGTGGGCGGTGCTGTTGGCCCAGGCGCTGCTATGGGTGGGTCTGGTGCGCCTGCACCTTTCCCTCGAGAGGGAGGAAGCGCCATGGGAAGAATGCATCGGGAAGATCCGTTCGGCCTTCCTGCGCAAAGTCAACGGTGAGGAGGAGATCCAGGAGTTGAAGGTCCACCGTTACGCGCCCCTGGTAGACCAACTGGTGGCCCTGCACTTCACCGAGGAGAAGGCCGACCGGTTCGACCGCTGGCTGCTGCTGCGCTGGAAGCTGAAGGAGGGCCTGCGCCCCTACTGGTACCGCTGGGGCTACCTGATCATCGCCTTCGGGGCCGTGGTGTGGTATCTCCAGGGCCTGCGCCTGGACATGGGCACGGATGTGCTCAAGCGCACTCCCGTGGATCCCCGGCTGCTCTGGGTCTGGCTGGGCTATGCCATGATCCTGGCCTGGAAGATCGTGCGCATCCACGGCAACCTCGAGCGGGTCCAGCGTAGCCTGCTGCTGCCGAGGCGGGACGAGTGACCGGGTCCCGGCGTGGCGTGGCGGCCCGCCGCCTGGGCCTCCGCGCCGAGCGCCTCACCCTCTGGCTGCTCTGGGTCCGGGGTTGGGATCTGGTGGCCTGGCGTCAGAAGCTGGGTCGTTACGAGCTAGACTTGCTCCTGAGCCGCGGACCGGAGCTCCGTCTGCTGGAAGTGAAGGCCCGGAGGCCGGGGGCATGGGTGGGGGCGGACACGGCCCTGGAGCCCGAACAACGCCTCCGGCTCCAGCGGGCACTGCGCACCTGGCTGGACCGCGTCCCATGGCCCGGCGAGGTCACCTTCCAGCGGGTGAGCTGGGCTGGGTGGCGATGGCGGTTTCATCCGCCGGAGCGGTGGGACGGGCTGAAGGTGTCCAGGAGCTGACCCCTCCCACCGCTTACAGCCCACCGGGTGCCCGGCTCGGAACGCTGCATTCGCTGAGGCCAATCTGGTTGTGATGCTCAGCCCATCGGGTGCCGGCTCGGAACGCGGCACTGCCGCGTCCCTCGCCACCCGGTTGGGCTTCGCTGGCATGGCCCTCGCCCCGCACCCGGTGGGTGTCGGTATGTTGACCTTTCTGGACCGTCTGCTTCCGTTGATGGGCCGCCTTGCCAAGCGGTCGGACCTGGCTGCGCCCGTTTTCGTATTGATCGTGATGGTGGTGATGGTGCTGCCCATGCCCGCCTTCATGGTGGATCTGCTCATCGTCCTCAACATCACCCTGAGCCTGGTGATCCTGATGGTGGGCATGTATGTGCGCCGCCCCAAGGAATTCAGCTCCTATCCATCGGTCCTGCTGATGGTGACGCTTTTCCGCCTGGCCATCAATGTAGCCACCACCCGCCGGATCCTCCTCTACGCCGGGGACCAGGGCGCGGATGCGGCCGGCCACATGGTGAAAGCCTTTGGCCAGTTCGTGGTGGGCGGCAGCTATGTCATCGGCCTGGTGGTCTTCCTCATCCTGCTGGCCATCCAGTTCCTGGTCATCAACCACGGCGCGGGCCGCATCGCCGAGGTGACCGCCCGCTTCACCCTGGACGCCATGCCCGGCAAGCAGATGGCCATCGATGCCGACCTGAACGCGGGCTACATCGATGAGAAGGAGGCCCGGAAACGCCGCAAGGATCTCCAGGAGGAAGCTGGATTCTACGGGGCCATGGACGGCGCCGTGAAGTTCACCCAGCGGGACGCCGTGGCTTCCCTGATCATCCTGGCTGTCAACATCGTGGCAGGCATCCTCCTGGGGGTGATCCGCTACAACCTGCCCGTGATGCAGGCCCTGGAAGTCTTCACCCTGCTCACCGTGGGCGATGGCTTGGTGACGGTGATCCCCAGCCTGCTCATCAGCGTGGGCGGGGCCATCCTCACCACCCGCAGCGGCAGCGACGCTTCGGGCCTGGGCAGCGAGGTAATGGGGCAGCTGGGCGCGGACCACCGCCCCCTGACCATCGCCGCCGCCATCCTCTTCTTCTTCGGCGCCGTGCCCGGCCTGCCGCTCTTCCCCTTCTGGGTCATGGGCGCCATCTTCGGTGTCATGGCCTACGCGGCCTGGAAGCTGCCCAAGACGACCCCGGCCATGGCAGCGGACTTGGCGGAGGCAGAGAAGGCCAAGGCCGCCGCCGCCGAAGGCGCGGACCGGGTGGAGGGCCTGCTCAAGGTCGATCCCCTGGGGCTGGAAGTGGGCTACAGCCTCATTCCCCTGCTGGATGTGAACCAGGGTGGCACGGTCCTGGAACGGATCAAGGCAGTCCGGCGCCAGATGGCCCAGGAACTGGGCATCGTGGTGCCTCCCGTGCGCATCCGCGACAACCTGCAACTCCCGCCCCATACCTACCGCATCCTGCTCAGGGGCGAGGAGATCGCCCGCGCGGAGATCCAGCCCACCCAGTTCCTGGCCATGAATCCAGGCACCGCCACCGAGGATCTTGCGGGCACTCCCACCACCGAGCCAGCCTTCGGACTGCCCGCCTATTGGATCCCCGATGCCCAGCGGGACCGCGCCCAGATGCTGGGTTATACCGTGGTGGAACCTGCGACCGTACTGACGACACACCTATCCGAACTCATCAAGCAACATGCCCCCGCCCTGCTGGGCCGGCCCGAGGTCCAGCACCTGCTCGACACCCTCAAGGAGGCCACCCCCAAGCTGGTGGACGACCTCATCCCCAACGTCATCAGCGTGACCACCCTTCAGAAGGTGATGCAGAACCTCCTGCGCGAGCGGGTGCCCGTGCGAGACCTCGCCCGCATCCTCGAGGCCACTGCCGATGCCGCCGGCATGTCCAAAGATATCGGCTTCATCACGGAATACGTTCGCCAGGCCATGGGTCGGGTGCTCACCAGCCCCCACCTGTCCGCGAACGGCGAATTGGGCGTGCTGGTGCTGGATCCCTCTCTGGAGCAGACCCTCCAGGGCGGCATCGAGCAGACGGACCGGGGCAGCTTCCTGGCCCTGGAGCCCGGACGCACTCAGGAGCTGCTCAACCGCATCGCCAACGGCATCGCGAAAGTGCTCCCCGGCGCCCAGCCGGTGCTGCTGACCAATCCCGTCGTGCGCCCCCATCTCAGGCGCCTGCTCGAACGTGCCCTTCCCCACCTGGTGGTGCTGAGCCACAGCGAGGTCCCCATGGATGTCCGCGTCGTGAACCTGGGAACCGTCTCATGAAGGATGAACCATGCGCGTGAAGACCTTCGAAGCTGGATCCATGCAGGATGCCCTCGACGTCGTGAAGAAGGACATGGGCGAAGAAGCCTTCATCCTGTCCACCCGCACCCGGCGGCGCCCCGCCTCCCTGGGGATGGGCGAGGAATCCATCATCGAGGTGACGGCTGCCGTGGACGAGGCCCAGGCGGGGATTCCGCCGGTCGCCAGCGGGACGCCCCCGCTCACCTATGGCCTTCGCGCCGCCCTGGATGCACCGACGCCCCGTCGCCCGTTCCGCGAACCGGCACCGCCGCCACCCCCGGCACCGGCCATGGACCTCCAGCCGCTCCGCCGGGAGCTGCTGGAGATCAAGGGCGCCGTGGCGGCATTGAAAGATAATGACTTGCGCAACACTTCGATTCTGAAGGAACTGGATCAGATGAAGGCGCTGCTCAGCCGCATTCAGCGCCAGGGCATGCCGCCCGCCCAGCTCCACCTGCCGCCCAGCCTGCTGGAGCTCTACGGAGACCTCGTCTCCAATGATGTGGAACCCATCATCGCCCTGCGCCTTTGCGAATATGCCCAGCGCGCCCTGACCGACCAGGATGGCGACGGTGCCTCCGGAACCGTGGATCCCGAACGGGCGAGGCTGTTCCTGCGCCGCGTCATCGCGGACTTCATCCCCGTAGCCCCTCCCATCCAGCTGGAGCCCGGAAAAATGCGTGTGGCGGCCTTGGTAGGCCCCACGGGTGTGGGCAAGACCACCACCGTGGCCAAGCTGGCGGCCTATGCCCAGTTGCACCTGAAGCAGAAGGTCGCCCTCCTCACCCTGGACACCTACCGCATGGCCGCCGTGGACCAGCTTCAGCAGTACGCCCAGATCCTCCAGGTTCCCCTGCACGTGGCCCTCACAGTGGAGGACCTCCGAAGCGCCCTCCGCTTCTATCAGGATCGCGCCCTCGTACTCATCGATACGCCCGGCCACAGCCCCAAGGATACGGAGACCCTCAACCAGTTGAGGGGTCTGCTGGACGAGCTGCCGGAGGTCGAGACCCACTTGGTGCTGTCAGCCACCACCAAGCCCCGGGACCTGACCGAGATCGCCACGCGCTATGAACCCCTGCACCCGACTCGCCTGCTCTTCACCAAGCTCGACGAGACGTCCACCTATGGCCCCATCCTCAGCACTCTGGCGCGCGTCAAGAAGCCCCTCAGCTACCTGGGCACGGGCCAGGAAGTGCCAGAGGCCCTGGAACTGGCCACCAGCCGCCGGGTGGCCGACCTCATCCTCCCTGTCCCCGTGAAGGAGGCCGAATGAGCAGTGATCAGGCATCCCGACTCCGCACCATGGCCAAGGGGCAACCTGCCGAGCAGCCCCTGTTCGCGGCCCGGGTGGTGGCCATCACCTCTGGCAAAGGGGGGGTAGGCAAGACCAATGTCGTGGCCGGGCTGGCCCTCGCGTTGGCCCAGCAGGGTCAGCGCGTGGTGGTCATGGATGCGGATTTCGGCCTGGCCAACCTCGACATCCTGCTGGGCCTGTCGCCGAAGTACACCCTGGAACACGTGCTCCGGGGCGAAAAGGTGATCGAGGAGATCCTGCTTGAAGGTCCCTTGGGCATCCGCATCATTCCCGCCAGCAGCGGCATCCAGGAGTTGACCCGGCTCGACACCATGAGCGAATTGCGGCTGGTCCAGGGCCTGCAGCGGGTGGCGGAAACCGCCGATTGGCTGCTGATCGACACCGCCGCCGGCATCCATGATTCGGTGCTGAAGCTCCTCATGGCGGCCCAGGAGGTCATCCTCGTGGCCACTCCCGAACCCACGAGCCTGGTGGATGCCTACGCCATGGTGAAAGTCCTGCATCTGCGCGAGGCCAACAAGCCCTTGTGGCTGCTGGTGAACAATGGGCAGAGTGCGGATGAGGCCCAGGAGACGGTGGACCAGCTGCAGGCCGTCACGGAGCGATTCCTCGGTAAACAGCTCAAGGTGCTGGGCATGATCCCCAATGATCCCCACATTCTCCAGGCCGTGCGCCAGCAGCGGGGCG
This sequence comes from Holophagaceae bacterium, assembly GCA_003158505.1. Lineage (GTDB taxonomy): Bacteria > Acidobacteriota > Holophagae > Holophagales > Holophagaceae > Geothrix. The sequence continues at coordinate 18,412 of PMJK01000015.1, forward strand.
TGGTGGAACTCTTTCCCCACAGTCCGGCCACCCAGGCCTTCCAGGCTCTCGCCCGCCAATTGCTGGGGCAGGTATCCTTGCAGCCCGACGGCTTTGCGTCATTCTGGAGGCAGCTCGCCTCCGAAGACCCCACCTAGGATCCTGGATGCCACCCACTCCGGACCAGCCCGACAGCCCAGGCCTGCCCCTCAGTGGCGAGGTTCTCCGAGCCGTGGAATCGGCGCCTGCCGCTCTCCGTCCCTGGGCGGCCCTTGCGGCGGCCAGGGCCTATGGGAATGCATCCCCCGCGCCGGTTCCCACCGTTTCCCCTTCTCCGGCCCCGGAGACCGAATCCGCCGAACCACCGGAGCCCTTCGACCGCAGCAACCGTGAGCAGATCATCAAGGACTATGTGCCCCTGGTGAAGTTTGTGGCTCACCGCATTGCCTCGCGCCTGCCTTCGCATGTGGAGCTGGATGACCTCATCAACAGCGGCATCCTCGGCCTCATGGATGCCATCGAGAAATTCGAGCCGGCCCGCAACATCAAGTTCAAGACTTATGCAGAGCTGAGGGTCAAGGGAGCCATTCTCGATGGCTTGAGGGATCTGGACTGGGTGCCCCGCAGCCTGCGCCGCAAGAAGAAGGATATCGAAGGGGCCTACCACTCCCTCGAACAACAGTTTGGGCGCGCGGCCACGGACGAGCAGGTGGCCGTCCACCTGGGCATCACGCTCGAAGAACTGCACAAGAACCTCGACGACCTGAAAGGCGTCACACTGGGCACCTTCGTGGAGGTGGGCGAGGACGGCGAGGGGGAAAGCCTCATCAGCTTCGTCCCGGATCCGGATGCGGAGGATCCCAGCCAGACCTTCCAGGCCTCGGAGATCAAGGAGATCCTCCGGGATGCCATGGAGGTGTTGCCCAAGAAGGAGAAATTCGTGGTCCAGCTCTATTACTTCGATGAGTTGACCATGAAGGAGATCGGGACCCTCCTGAACATCACCGAGTCCCGGGTATCCCAATTGCATACCAAGGCCATGTTGCGACTCCGGGGCAAGCTCCTGGAGAAGCACATCGAAGGGTAATCCATGGCCAAGATCCTAAGCCAAGAGGAAGTGGACGCACTACTTAAGTCCCATACCAAGCCCGCCGCAAAGGCCTCGGGCGGCGGGGGAGGGGACCGGGGTGCGGCACCTGTCCAGGCAAAAAAAGCCCAGGTTCAACGCAAGGTCACCCTTTACAACTTCCGCCGTCCGGACCGCGTAAGTCGGGAACAGATGCGGTCGCTCCACTTCATGCACGACCGCTTCGCCCGGAACTTCTCCAGTTCCCTCAGCGCCTACCTGCGCACCATCACGGAAGTGAACCTGGTCAGCGTCGAACAACTCAGCTACCAGGAATTCCTGCTCTCGGTGCCGGACCCCACGTGCTTCAACGCCATCTCCATCAAGCCCCTGGAAGGGGCGCTGGCCCTGGAGGTGAACCCGACCCTGGTGTTCCCCATCATCGACAAGATGCTGGGCGGTCCCGGGGAGCCCCTGAAACAGCTCCGCACCATGACGGACATCGAGCAGAGCATCTTCGACGGTGTGCTGAAGCTGGTGCTGGAAGACCTGCGCGAGGCCTGGCGGGGCATCGTGGACCTGGACTTCCGCATCCAGGCCCGGGAAACCAGCCCCCAGCTCATCCAGATCGTGGCACCCAATGAAGTGGTCCTCCTCGTGGTCTTCGAGGTGAAGATCGGCCCCGTGGCGGGAATGATCAACCTGGCCATCCCGAGCATCATCCTCGAACCCATCTCCACCAAGTTCGACCAGGAAATGTTCACGGGCTATAAGAAGTCCTCCACGTTCGAGGAGGCTCGCCTGCTCCTGGCCAGCCTGAAACGCTGCGGCATGGAAGCGGCCGCCGAGATCCATGGCACGAGCCTCAGCATGGAGGAAGTGCTGCAGCTGAAGGCCGGGGACCTGATTCCACTGACCAAGCGATTCGACGCGGAGTTGGACCTCTGTGTGGATGGTATTCCGCGCTTCGTGGGCCTGGTGGCCCTGAATCCCAACGGAAAACGCGTGTTCCAAGTGACCGGCAGCCGGTCGGAGGGGTGAACGATGGATGCCCGAGACACTGAGCTCTACCAGAAAGTCGGCGGTGCCTTCGCCGAAAGCATGGCTTCCGTGTTCTCCATGCTCACGGGACGCGAGTTCCAGATGAAGTCAGTGCCGGGGGAGTTGTTGGAGACACCGGCCATTGCCGCGCTTCACCAAGGCACCGCAATCCTCGTCAAGGCCAACTACCAGAAGGGGCTGAACGGTACCCTCTTCTTCACTCTTCCCCTCAAGGAAGGCACGATGCTGGTGGACCTCATGCTGGGCGGCGAAGGGGCGCCTGCGGAGGAATTGGTGGGGGATTCCAAGGATGCCCTGGCGGAGACCTTCAACCAGGTCATGGGCAGCGCCAATCAGACCTTGTCGGACCTGGCTGGCGAGACCTTCGCCATCGCCAATGTGGAGATCCTGGCCATGGCATCGGATGCCGCGGCTTTCGTGGAGCAATTGGGCCAGGGTGGCTTCCAGGACATCACGCTACCGACCGTTCAGGACGCACTGAACACCACGATCCATCTTCTGTTCCCAGACCTCCTTCTTCAGCAGCTCAAGCGGAAGTTGGGGCTGGGCGAGGCCCCCACGCCGGCCCCCGACCCTTCACCGGCCTCCGTGGCGGCGACCCTGACAGCTCCTCCGCGCCAGGCGCCCGTGGCCTCTGGACCGGCCACTGACTCAGGCAACCTGGACCTGCTTCTGGACATCCAGCTCCCGGTGGTGGTGCGAATGGGGCAGACCGAAATGCAGATGGGTGAGCTGCTGAAACTCACGCCCGGTTCCATCCTCGAACTGAACCGCAGCGCCGATGCGCCCGTGGAACTGCTGGTCAATGGCAAGCTCATCGCCAAGGGCGAGGTCGTGGTGGTGGACGGCAACTTTGCCTTCCGGATCACCGAGATCGACACCCGGGCCGCGAGGATCCGTAGCCTGGCTTAATGCTGTCCGGGGGTTCCCCTCGCAACGCATGCGTTGCGAGGATCTAAGGGCGTGCTGCGTACATACCCCCGGGCCCCCGCGCTGTGCCCGGCAAAGCCGGGCTTCGCTTTTCCCTACCCCGGCCCCCGCGATCATCCCGACTTGGACGGGTTTCGCCTTGGCCTGGCCCTGATTGCGGTGGATCTGCCACAGGGTGTGTCCAGCCAGCCACCTCAGGAGAGGTGAGCCGCACCACATTGGATCCATCGCGTCCCCGCGCTAAGTTGGGATCAGTGATCGGGAGCCTCCCATGTGCGGAATTGTCGGATACATCGGGCAGCAGGGTGCCGCGGGCATCCTCGTGAATGGTCTGCGGAGCCTGGAATACCGGGGCTACGACAGCGCGGGCATCGCCCTCGGCTCGGGTTCCGGTGAGTTCAAGATCATCCGCGCCTCCGGCAAGCTGGCCAACCTCGCCGCCCGAGTGGATCTATCGGATCCGACTCCGCTCGGCATCGGTCACACGCGGTGGGCCACCCACGGCCGCCCCACGGAGGAGAACGCCCACCCGCACTGCAGCGCGGATGGACAGGTGGTGGCTGTCCACAACGGCATTTTCGAGAACTTCCTCGAACTGCGTGCGGAACTGAAGGCCGCCGGGGAGACGTTCCAGTCCGAAACCGATACCGAATGCTTCCCGGTGATGGTGTCCCACCTGATGAAGCAGGGACGGACCTTCACCGAGGCCTTTCGGGAAGCGGTGGGCCGCATGCACGGGATCTACGCCCTGGCCTGTCTGCATGCCACGGATCCGGATCGCATCCTGGCCGCCCGCAACGGCCCGCCCATGGTGCTGGGCCTGGGCGCTGGGGAGACCTTCCTTGCCTCGGACGTGGTGCCCCTCCTGCCCCACACCCGTCGCGTGATCTTCCTGGAGGATGGCGATCTTGCGGAGCTCACCCGGGGCGGAGTGCGGATTTTCCGTTTGGATGGCCGTGAGGTCGAGCGTCCCGTCCTCACCATCCCCTATGATCCTGTGGCCGCCGAAAAGGGAGGCTACAAGCACTTCATGCAGAAGGAGATCTTTGAGCAACCCCAGGCGCTGTCCAACACGCTGCTCAACCGTCTTCCTCTGGACGGCGAAGACATCCCCCTGGACCTGCCCTTCACCGAGCAGGATCTGGCGGACCTGACCCGCATCCACATCGTGGCCTGCGGCACCAGCTGGCACGCGGGCCTCGTGGGCAAGTTCCTCATCGAACAGTTGAGCCGCGTGGCTGTGGAAGTGGACTACGCCAGCGAGTACCGCTACCGCGAACCCGTGATCCAACCGGGCACCCTCATCATCGGGATTACCCAGAGCGGTGAAACGGCCGACACCCTGGCCGCCATGAAGGAGGCCGCGGCACGGGGGGCCCGCACCCTGGCCATCTGCAANNATCGGTGTGGCCTCCACCAAGGCGTTCACCACCCAGCTCGCCGTGCTCACCCTCCTGGCCCTCAAGCTCGGCGAGGCCAAGGGCACTTTGGATCCTCTGCTCAAGGCTGAGCTGCTGCAGGGCCTGCGCGAACTGCCGGCGCACCTGGAGCGACTGAACGCCCTCGAACCGAAAATCATCCAATGGGCCCACCGCTGGCAGGATGCCACCGATTTTCTCTATCTGGGCCGCGGCCCCTGCTACCCCATCGCCCTGGAAGGAGCCCTGAAGCTGAAGGAGATCTCCTACATTCACGCCGAAGGCTATCCGGCGGGCGAAATGAAGCACGGTCCTATCGCCCTCATCGACAAGACCCTGCCCGTGGTGGCGCTCATGCCCAGGGACGCCCACCGGGACAAGACCCTCAGCAACCTTCAGGAGGCTGCCGCACGGGACGGGCGCATCCTGGCCCTCGTCACCGAGGGCGATACCGGGCTTTCTGGCATAGCAGAGGACGTCCTGGAACTGCCCGCCGTTCATCCCTGGCTCACTCCCATTGTTTATGCGGTCCCCCTGCAGTTGCTGGCCTACCACATTGCAGTTCTACGCGGATGCGATGTGGACCAGCCGAGGAACCTGGCGAAGTCAGTGACGGTGGAATAGCCGAGAGAATTTCCCAAGAATTCACGGCAGGAATGGAACGGCGCCCCATGCTGGCATTGGACAGGGACTCCTTGACCAGAAGGCTGCCATGGCTACCCGTTCCCTACACCACCTAGATCTCGGGCATTCCGTGATGCTTGACTGGGCGCTTGTCCTGGCGGGCGCCATGCTCGCCTGGCTGTTCTGGCCGGCCTCCTTGCATTGACCCCTGATTTTTTCCGGGCGCCTTCCCCTATGCAGACCCATTCTTGGGGTAGACGGCGGTACCCAGGAAGGGAGGTTGCCATGGCCACCCATCTTCACTTTCATCCCCATTCCCAGACCCATGCTCCGATCCGCTGGTTCGCCTGGGAGCATCCCTATGCAGGGGAGTGGCTGATCCTGGGCCTCGTCACCCTGGCTGCCCTTCTGCTCTGGCTCTCGAATTCCTGACCGGCCCCTTGCCTGCCCTGGAGGCTCGACAGCGGCCCCCATTCCGCTAGAATAGAGCCTCGCATTGGCGCGTAGCTCAGCGGTAGAGCACTACCTTGACACGGTAGGGGTCGGCGGTTCGAGACCGCCCGCGCCAACCAAAAACACCTAGAAGGGCCAAGACTTACAAGTCTTGGTCCTTTGCCTGTACCACCTTTTACGGAAATTCTACGGAAAGTACGTTCCCAGACGGGTGTGAACAGGTGCGGTCAAAGGGGAACATTTGGCCCTGAGTTTTGCGACCAAAGTTTTCTGTGGGGCACTCTGGGGAGTGGCTGCACTCGGATGCACGGCGTCACCCTTAACGAAGATCTGAACCCCAAGGGAGGATGCCAGCTAGCGGTTTCGAACCGGTGAGGGTCCCGGCTGGTGGCACAGCGGGATTCCCATCTGCTGGGTTTCCTCAGAAAAATTTTCTGATTTTCTAGGGGGTAAGTACGTATCTAGGCTAGGAGGCACATATGAGAAACAAGGCCGCAACCACTGGATCTACCTCACCCACCCTCGGTAAGAAGGCCGACATTCCGGTCCTGGCACTTCGCGTAGAACAGGCCGCTGAATCCCTCGGCATTGGAAGGACGATGGCATATCGCCTGATCGCCGAAGGGCGTCTTCGGTCTATCAAGGTGGGGAGTAGGACGATCATCCCTGTTCGTTCAATCGAGGACTATCTGGCCACTAATGCCGCTTGAGCGCCAGCATGCAACTGGACCTGAGACACTGGAGTCTAGAGGCCAAGGTCAGGAAAGGTGCGAAGGCGGCTCCTCCCTTTGGAACCTTTCACAATGCTGAAACGGGATTCCAGTGTTGGAGAATTGAACTATGGGTTAGGTTTCCTTGGCATGGCTTAGTAGGTAATCAATATTTTTTTTGAATTCATCTTGGTATGTATTTGTATTGTCATAATTTATATTCTTGCCATCTTCGGTTCCTATTCCCCTGTTTGGGATGTAATGCCAGTAATACTGATGATCGCATTCTCGCCCGTCTGGGCCCAGGCGATAGATTTTCCAGGCACGATCAAAGGACCGTTTTTGGTTCCAAGAAAGATGATGACGAAACTCGACCACAGCCACCTGCATCTTTGGAGCTATACCCTCCAGGATTTTTATGATCGAGTATTTGTCGTTCGGCCAATTGAATGGTTCTGGATAAAGCCCAGAAAACAAACCGAGGATCGCCTTTCTAAACTTGGCTGAGGCTTTTGCCAGACGGGCAGCACGATCTTTCCTGACCGAAAGCCAGTGCGGAACAAGCCACCCAAGGAATAGAAGGGCTAGGCCGAAGAGCCAAAGTTGGCCGCTACTAAAATCAATACCAAGGATGTTCATCTGTCCACCCATGTGGCGTGAAATCTAATAGAAGTAGTTACAGCTAGCCGACTCCGTCTGTACCAAGGTGACGCGCGAAGCCGGGGAAGTGGGACGATACTACAGGCCTCTGAGACGGTGGAGGTAGAGATCCGCATCGAAAAATTATTGGAGTCAGCCAAATCCCTCGGCAAGGGTGTATTGTTCATCCATCTATCAACAATGCCTTTCGTGGAGGAGGTATGACCCACATCTCTCGGGCTTTGGTCTTCATTGCATTTCTGATTACCTTCCCCCTCCTGGGAGAGATTCGGCCTCGGGGCGTTGGTTTCAGGGAAGGAATGACCATCACAGAATTAAAAAATGTGGCCAAACAATACTCCATGCCTGAACCGGTTTGCGCAGACCTAGATGGCGTAATAAGGCAATTAAATGGTGAAATAGTAACCCTACATCCGCCACTTCCAATTGATCCAAGTCATTATATTTAC
>PMJK01000106.1 GCA_003158505.1 Holophagaceae bacterium
TAGCGGGTACTACGCGCGACGAGCATGACGCTGCATCACGACGCCCGCCGCCCCTCGCCCGGAGGGATGAAGCCAGCAGGGCGCCCCGCGGCGTCAGGTCCCTTGAACAACGAACCACGTTGCCCTGCAGGCCCTTCCTTGCGGTGCATCCCGGCTGGCCTCATCGCGGCATTGTCGGGTTCTGTTATGAGCTCTTAGGCCTGCATCCGGATCAGTTCGCCTCCAGTTCCGCGAGACGGGCCTGCGCATCGTGGCTATCGGGATGGTGCAGCAGGCACTCCCGCAGATAGCGGCGGGCACCATCCAGATCTTCCAGCTCCCTCCGGGCCTCGGCGAGGTGGATGAGGGCTTCCTCGGCCTGGGGATCCACGTGGAGGGCCTGGCGCCAATGCGCCTCTGCCCGGTCCCAGTCCCCTACCTCCGCACAGGCGTGACCCGCATCCAGGAGGTAGCGCAGCCCCCGGGGATCCATGCGTACGGCACGCTCCAGATCCAGACGGGCCGGGAGAGGTTCGCCCAGGTTGGCGTGGGCCAGTCCCCGCAGGTGCCAGAAGGAGGGCAGTTCGCGGCAGGCCTCCCCGAGCCCATCGAGAAAGGGTCGCAGGGCCTCCCAGGCGTCCATGCCAGCCAGGCAGTCCGCCTGGAGCAACAGCAGGTCCACATCCTCCGGCTGCTCCTCCAGCAGGGTCAGCACCTCGGCGTAGGCGGTTTCGTAGTCCCCCTCGGCTACCCGGACCTGAAGCTGGAGCGGCGGATGGTGATCCCCCTGGGACTCCGGCGGGAGCTTGTCCAGCAGTTCCTTCGCGAAGGCGGGCCGGTCCTCCCACCAGAAGGCGAACTCCGCCCGGCGGAGGTGCCACTCCCGCCTAAGGGATTCGCCCTCGTCGCCTTCCGGGATGGTTTCCCAGGCATGTCCCAGCGTCGCCAGGGCCTCATCGTCGCGATGCAATTCCAGAGCGATCTGGTAGCGCTCCATCCAGAGGCGGAAGACGCCGGGCAGTCGGCGGATGGCGGTTTCGATGACTTGCCAAGCCCCTTCCCGGTCGCCCAACTGACGGCGCGAAACCGTCTCGGCCAGCCAATGCAGCGGTTGTGTGCGCCGTTCCGGAGGCAGGGCCTGGACCAGGGCGAGCGCTTCAACATAGAGGCCGTTGCGCAGAAGATGCATCCCCGCGGCGCCCCGATCCCAGGGAAGGCGGGGGTCGCCATGGCGGGCCATGAGAACCGCCAGCGCCTGTCCGGCCACATCCTCCTTGCCGTGCTGGAGCCCGGCTAGCATGAGGTCCTCCAGGACCAGCGGATCATCCCAGGACAGGGGCAGAGCCTCCTCGAAATGGATCCAGGCCTCGTGAAGGGCCGTGGGATCTGCGACGCGGAGCAACAGGATGCCCTGAAGATGGCGAAGACGGCCCATGTGCGGGGCAATGGCGATGAGCCTTTTTCCCCAGGCCAATCGCCGGGCACTGGGAATGCCAGGCACCTTATGGAAGCCCCGGGAGGCCAGCCTTTTTTTCCAGAGGGGGAGCCGGGCGAGTTGGGCCTCCAGGGCCTCCAGCCAGGCCTGATCGCGGTACCCCAGGGAGAGTTGGAGCGCACTCTTCAAGAGGAGTGTCCGGTAGCCCAGTTCACCCCGGTACCACAACGGCTCCCCCAGGGTCTGGAGCACATCGTAGGGATGATCACCTTCGGCCCAGCGCCGTTCCGCTCGGAGCAGCCGGGGCTGGTCGATCCAGCGGGTCCGGGCGAGGATCCCGAGCCAGGCTCCCAGACCCATGATTCCTGCGAGGAGGGCCAGGGCTGAAAGGGGCGGGAGTCCTCCGGGGGTCGAGGTCAGGAGAATCATGCCGCCGATGAAGGCGACCGCCAGCACCACTGCCAGCAAGGCTCTGGGAATCCAAGGAGGCCGCACCACGGGTTCAGTATGTGCTTGGCTGGATCAATTGCCTTGCTGGATCTACTTCGATGGGGACCGCGACCCCACCCCCAGGTTTGAACGAACTAAACGGGTCCCGACCGCCGGATGACGAAGCAGCCTCCAGGGGAGGCCGCGAAGTCAGGATCCGGCGAGGAGAAAATCTCGGCGATGGGCATTTAGCCCTTCGCACTTGCGACCCGTTAGTGTGTGCCGTTCTCTTCCGATCAATTACCCTGCTGGATCTCTTTCGCAATCACCAGTCGTTGAATCTCGCTATGGACGAACACCGGGACCCCGCTCGGGACAGCGCCTTAGGGTCTGTTTTCAAAGTCGGAGCCAAGTAAGAACACAGGCGTTGGCAACCTTGGCGCTGTAGTTGCGCATGGTTTTGTCGTACCGGGTCCCGAGTCTTCGGTATTACTTGAGCTTCGCGAACAGGTTCTCGATGGCGTGGCGGGCCTTGTAGAGATGGATATCGAAGGCAGCTGGATCTTTCCTGCACGGATGGGGCGGAACGACTGCCTCTGCTCCACATAGTAGCTATCTGGTCACGGCAGCCATACCAGACTTAAATTTGGGTTCGTCTCGAGCGCATTGGATGGTCTCCGCCGCGCGACCTTGGAATGGATGATCATACTCAGGATCTGTTCATCATCAATCGATCGGGGAGATGGCCGAGATGTCTGCCTGCCAGACCGAGGTCCAGTGAGGGCCAGGTTGGTTCGCTTGAAGGCATGAAGATTGGTTCCTTCATGTTGGCCGAAGCATTATGGGGCTTCGGATCATCTGGAACCGCTAGTGGGTTTACGTACACCTATGGTCACCATCGCAGGTGTCCTTACATGGCTCAGACCTTGAAAATAGACTCTACTCGGCACAATGCTGACGAGTCAGAATTTCCCTTTCCCCCTTGGGAGTATTTCAAATCACGGATCGTCAGTGGGGGTGAATCAGTAGGGGGAGGTCAGGACACCATCCGGAACCATGATGTAGAGATTCCCGGCCACCGGATCCAGAGCCAATCCAATGGGGGAGATGACCGCTGGAAGCGGGCCAGCGAAATTCGCGAACATGCCCGGCGTGCCGATGATGGTCTCCACGTTTCTGCCCGGACTGATCCTGCGGATCCGGCCAAAATCATTCACGTAGAGGTTACCCGCGGGATCGAACACGGCGAAGTTGGGGGTATAGAAGGTGGCGGCGGTACCGACCCCATCCGAGGGACCGTAGACGTAGGGTTGGCCCGCCCAGGTGCTGACCGTTGTGCCGTCCGCGCTCAAGGTTCGGATGGTGCTTGCCACGACATCGATGATGTAGAGCACGCCCGTGGGACCCATCACCAGGCCCTGGGGCGTGTCGAAGGTTGCCGAGAGGGCCGGTCCATCCGCGGAACCCAGGGAGCCGACCACGCCGGCGATGGTGCTGACATAGCCGTCGGGAGTCATCTTGCGGATGACGTGATTCCTGGTGTCGGCAATAAAGATGTTGCCAGCCGTGTCGCAGGCGACGCCTTGGGGCCTCCTCAGGAGGGCAACCGTCTTCCCGTCTCCGTCCGCCCACCCCCTGACGCCGGTTTGGCCAACGATGGTGCTTACCTGAGTCGTGGCCTGGCTGGTGCCCGGGATGATCTTGCGGATCGTGCTGTTGCCATAATCCGCCACGTAGACGTTCTCGGCGGCGTCCACGGCGATGGAGATCGGGGTCGAGAATAGGGCCACGCTGCCGTTGCCGTCGCCGCTGCCTGCGGCGCCCGTGTCGGAACCAGCCAAGGTGGTCACGACGCCCCCGGGGGTCATCATGCGGATGCTGTTGTTCCCGGTGTCGGCGATATAGAAGTTGCCAGAGGGGCCCTGGGCGATGGCCCAGGGCTGGTTGAACTGGGCGGCGGAACCGGTGCCGTCGTGGGTGCCAGGTTGGCCTGGATGGCCGGAGATGGTAGACACCATTCCACCCGAGATTTCCCGGATGGTGGCATTGCCGCCGTCCGATACATAAAGGACACCGGAGGCGTCCAGGGCCACGAAGGTCGGGCCGAAGAAGGAGGCTGTGCCCACGGGTCCGTCCGTCGAACCCATGATGCCGCTCTGGCCCGCGAAGGTAGCCACGGACACAGCGGGGGTGGTAACGATCTTGGCGATGGTGTTGTCATTGCTCACGGCCACGTAGACATTGATGGCGCTGTCTACGGCTAGGCCCATGGGGTAATTCAGCCCGGTGGCGAGGGTGCTGACCTGGCCGCCGCTGATCTTGCGAACGTCACCACCGTAGGCATCAGACACATAGATGTTGCCAGAGCTGTCCAGGGCGATACCCACCGGAAAGTTGAAGGTGGCAACACCCAGAGCCGTTCCATCGGTGGCGCCAGCCTGGCCCACGGTCCCGGCGATGGTGCTGACTTGCTGGGAGGTGTTGATTATGCGGATCAGGTTGTTGCCCGAATCCGCCACGTACACGTTCCCCGCGGCATCCACAGCCACGCCGCAGGGCTCGTAGAAGGTCGCCGTCCCATTGGCTGTGTCCGTGGACCCAGCCACACCGGGGATTCCCGCGTACGTGGTCACCACACCAGAAGCGTCCCGCTTCCGAATGAGGTTATTGACCATGTCTGCCACGTAGAGGTTGCCGTTGGAATCCAGAGCGCAGCCCTGGGGATAGTCAAAAGAGGCAGGGGCCGTGTTTGAGGATCCGAGGTAGCCAGGCGTGCCGGCCAGGGTGGTGACCCGTCCGACCGTGGTGACGTAACGGATGGTGCCTCCATTGTTGTAGGAATCCGCCAAGAAAAGGTTGCCCGAACCATCCAGGGCCAGACCAGCTGGTACACCCAGCATGGCCGTGGCGCGAGGGCCGTCCAGGGTCCCCTGGAAATTGGGGGTGCCGGCCAATACCGACAGGTTGCCGACGATGACCCGGGTGCTGGCGGTCACCTTGGTGTTGGCCGCATTGGTAACGGTCAGGGTGAAATTGGTGGGCGCGGCCAGGGCCGGGCTGGACGCGGCCACCCCGCTGGTGACGGTGCCGACCCCTTGGTCCACGCTGGCCGTGCCGCCGGGCCCCGCTGCGAATATGGCGGTCAGGTTCACGGTGGCGCCTGGGCCGATGCTCAGGGCCGAAGGCGTGAAGCTGGTGATCACCGGCCTCGGCACGATCGTGCTGGTGGCCGTGCCTGGAGCGCTCGGCGTGCCTGCGGCGTTGCTGACCACACAGCCCAGTTGGACCGTGCCCGTTGCCCCGGCCGTGAAGGTGATCTGATTGGTCGTCCCGCCTGCCGTGACGGTCCCGCCCGTGACCGTCCAGGCATAGGTGGAGCCCGTCTGGATCGGGACGGAGGCCGTGAGACCCGTCGCTCCTGCCGTGGCGTAGTCGGGAGCTGTGACCACGGGCGTGCTGGGCAGGGCCACGACCGAGATCGTCAGGGTGGCCCTGGCGGTCCCCGCCAGGTTTATCGCCTCGACGATATAGGCATTGCTAGGGCTTAGGATGGCGGGTGTTCCGGTAATCTGGCCGTTGAGCATATTCAAGGCCAGACCCTTCGGGAGGTTAGGGAAGATAGCCCATAGCAACGCTTTCCCACCACTTGAGGTGGGGAGGACGGCAGGAATGGCCTTCCCAATGGTGAACGCATAGGCGGCGGGTTGGTAGCTGATGACCGGGTGGATCTCCTTGACGGTGATGTTGAGGGTGGCGGAATCGCTGCCGCTGGCGTTGGTCGCCTTGACCTTGTATTGGGTGGGGAAGCCGGGTGCCGTTGGCGTCCCCGTAATCTGACCCGTGGAACCATCGAAGTCCAAACCCGCAGAAAGGCCTGGAGTGATGGTCCAGGTTGAGGCCGCCCCACCCTTGTTGGTCGGCGTGACCGTGGCGATGGCTTTGCCCACAGTGAACACCTCGCTACTGGGGTTGTAGCTGATGACGGGCCTAGCTATCGCCCCCCACGCGGGTCCCGATCCCATCAGGAGGCCGGCCATCAAGATCCCGAAACGTGCCACCACCAAGTTCCGCGCGCGAAACGCGCGTTTGAGGCCACGGGCGAAGGATGCCAATAGGGATAGGGCGGATTGCATGAGCGCCTCCTATGCTTTTTATGCTTGCGGGGGAGCAGACATACGACCAAGCACACACGTAATAATCGGATTCAATAATCCTAAATTGCATTTAGGCAACCATAGAGGGCAAACGTAAATCGTCTAATTAGTTTTTGCCAGGGGAATCTTATCAAATATTATTGAGTCAAACAAAATTCGGTATCAAATTCGGAGCCAAGCAGGAACACAGGCGATGGCGACCATGGCGCTGTAGTTGCGCATGGTTTTGTCGTAACGGGTCGCGAGGCTTCGGTATTGCTTGAGCTTCGCGAACAGGTTCTCGATGGCGTGGCGGGCCTTGTAGAGATGGACATCGAAGGCGGCTGGATCTTTCCTGCACGGATGGGGCGGAACGACTGCCTCTGCTCCAATTGCAGCGATCTGGTCTCGGCAGGACTTCCCGTCATAGGCACGATCACCGAGAACAGCCCCGGCATCCCGGCCCATCAACAGGCTTCCAAGTTGCTTGCTCTCGTGCGACTGGCCTGGTGTCAGCACAAAATCCACGGGATTGCCCTGGGCATCCCCCATCAGGTGGACTTTGGTCGAGAAGCCGCCCCGCGAGCGCCCAAGGGCTTGAATGTAGGTCCCCCTTTTTGCACCAGCCGCATGCTGTTGGGCTCGAATGACGGTGCCGTCAACCATGACCCATTCACAACCCGCCTCACCTCGAACGGTTTCGAGGACCCGCTGCCAGACACCACTCCGGTTCCACCGATTGAAGCGGGTGAAGACCGTGTTCCAGGGCCCAAAGGATTCTGGCAAATCCCTCCAGGGGGCACCAGTTCGGTGCTTCCAGAGAATGGTTTCAACGATGGGGCGATTCTCCAAACGAGGGTGCCCAATTCCGCCCTGTTCGCTCGGCAGCAAAGGCTCCATCCTCGCCCACATCCATTCAGTCAGGAAGGTTCTTGCCACGCTCTACCTCAACGTAATACTCAAGAGGTACCGCAGTTAGGCGGTTTGTACAACCCCATTCGTCCATTTGGCTTTCTGGACTCTGAAAACAGACCCTAGTTGCCCTGTTGAATTTCTTTTGCAATGACAAGCCGCTGGATCTGATTGGTCCCTTCATAGATCTGCAGGAGCTTGGCGTCGCGCATGCACTTCTCGACCAGATAGTCGCGGCTGTAGCCATTGCCGCCGAGGATCTGCACGGCGTCGGTGCTGACCTCCATGGCGGTATCGGTGGCGAAGGTCTTGGCGATGGCGCTCTGCTTGGAGTTCTTGATGCCGTTGTCGGTCATCCAGGCGGCCTGCCAGGTCAACAGGCGGCTGGCCTCGATCTTCTTGGCCATATCCGCCAGCATGAAGCTGATGGCCTGGTTGCTGAAGATGGGCTGGCCGAACTGGATGCGGGTCTTGGCGTACTCGAGCGCGATCTCGAAGGCGGCGCGGGCCACACCCACGCCCCCGGCGGCCACGGCGGCGCGGGTCTGGTCCAGGGTCTTCATGGCGATGACGAAGCCCATGCCTTCCTTGCCGAGGATATTCTCTGCAGGCACCTCGGCGTCGTTGAAGTAGAGCTCCACCTGGTTCGAGGCGCGCTGGCCCATCTTGTCCATGGCCTTGCCCACCACCAGTCCTGGCGTGTCGCGGGGAACCACGATGCAGCTGGTGCCGCGGGCGCCCTTGCTGGGGTCCGTGCTACAGAACAGCGCATACCAGTCGGCGTAGCCGCCATTCGTGCAGTAGCACTTGGTGCCGTTGATGAGGTACTTGTCACCCTTCTTCTCGGCGCGGCAGCTCATGCCCCCAGCATCGGATCCGGCATTGGGTTCGGAAAGCGAGAAAGCCGCGAATTTGGGTTCCTCCGCGAGCATCCCCAGCCACTTTTTTTTCTGTTCAAGGGACCCCGCGACAAGCAGGGGTGTCATGGCGAGGCCGTTGGCCATAATGGAAGTGTAGAGGCCCGCGCAACCCCAGGCCAGCTCCTCGCAGACGATGGCCTCTTCAACCTGTTTGGCGCCCGGGCCACCGCAGTCCTCGGGCACAAGTGCCTGCAGATAGCCCTGATCCCAGGCTGCCTTGTAGACGTCTACGGCCCACTCGCCGGTTTCGTCGTACTTACGGGCCACGGGGCGCATGATCTTCTCAGCGAAAGTGTGGGCGCGTTCTTTCTCGGCCTGTTGTTCGGGGGAGAGTGAAAAACCGAGCATGAGTGCCTCTTCGAGAAAAAGGAGGGAGGGGTGGCTTGACTGGGGGTCCGAAAAATCCAGTCTATCGCTGCACGTCCCGACGCCAAAGGACGAGGCTCTTGACGCCGGGTAGGATGACTCAGGTCACACTAAGGGTAGACTTGAGGGTTGGGGTGTCCGATGACCATCCGAATTGCTGACATTGGAAAGACCATTCTCGAGACCGAATACGCCGTGCGGGGGCCCATCGTGGCTCGCGCGGCCGAGCTGGAGAGGCAGGGGCGCGAGATCATCTACTGCAACATCGGGAACCCCCAGTCCCTGGGGCAGAAGGCCCTCACCTGGAACCGCCAGATCCTGGCCCTTTGCGAATACCCGGAGCTCATGGACCAGACCCCCGGCGCCTTTCCCTCGGACGTGATCGAAGCCGCGAAGGCCATTCTCGTCGGCACGAGGCACGGCCTCGGCGCCTACAGCGAAAGCCGGGGCGTGCGCTTCATCCGCGAGGCCGTGGCCGAATTCATCCTGGAGCGCGACCACATCGGCGTGGATCCCGATGCCATCTTCCTCACGGATGGCGCCAGCAAGGGCGTGCAGACCATCCTGCGGCTGCTCATCAGCGGTCCCCGGGACGGGATCATGATCCCCATTCCCCAGTACCCGCTCTATTCGGCCACCGTGACGCTGGATGATGGGCGCATGGTGCCCTACTTCCTGGACGAGGCCAACGGCTGGAAGCTGAGCCGCACCATGCTGGAAGCCTCCATTTCCCAGGCGGAGGCAGAGGGGACCCGGGTGAAAGCCATCTGCGTGATCAACCCCGGCAACCCCACGGGAGCGGTGCTGGACGAGGCCAACATCGCGATGATCATCGATTTCGCGAAGGCCCACGGGCTCTCGATCCTGGCGGACGAGGTCTACCAGGAGAACATCTACCTGCCCGGGGATAAATTCGTGTCCTTCGCGAAGGTGCTTCATCAGTCGAAGGCACAGGATGTCTCCCTCTTCAGTTTCCACTCCTGCTCCAAGGGCATCCTGGGCGAGTGCGGCGTGCGGGGCGGCTACTTCGAGTACCGGAATGTGCCGGACGAAGTGGCCGAGCAGATCCTCAAGCTCCAGAGCGTGAACCTCTGCTCCAATCTGGCCGGGCAAGTCTCCACCTATGCCATGGTCCGCCCGCCGAAACCCGGCATGCCTTCCCACGCGCGTTACGCCGCGGAGAAGGCCACCATTTTCGATACGCTGAGGCAACGCGCCATCCTGCTGGCCGAGGGCCTGAACCGCATCGA
>PMJK01000078.1:0-227 GCA_003158505.1 Holophagaceae bacterium
TGAAGGTCTGGGGCATGAGGGTCCCGTTGCCGGTCTTACCGGCGTTGTCGATGTAGTTGGACATGGACATGGTCCAGCCGCCGATGAGGGGAGCCTTCATGCCGATCTTGGCCTCGCCGTTGGAGATGGCCGCCAGTTCGGGGCCGATGGCCCAGATGAGGATGGCCTGGGCGCCCGCGGACTTGGCCCGCAACAACTGGGCAGTCATGTCCTTGTCGCCGATGTTG
>PMJK01000078.1:307-31733 GCA_003158505.1 Holophagaceae bacterium
GCGGCGGGGCAGATGATCTTGGTGATGCCCTTCTCCTGCAGGTGCTTGTCGCCCGCAATGCAGACGCCCGTATTCACGGTGCCGATGACGCCGGACAGGTCGCTCATGGCGGCCAGTTCCTGGGCGATGAGGGCCCCGCGCTCATTCTTGGCTTCGTCGTCCCGCTCGATGATTTCGATCTTCATCTTCTTGCCGCCCACCTGGATGCCGCCCGCGGCGTTGATCTCGGCGACGGCCAGCTTGGCGCCGTCCCGTGCGGAGACGCCCATGGGGGCCGAGCCACCCGAGAAGGGGCCAGTGAGGGCGATCTTGACGGTGTCCCCCGCCTGCAGGCCCAGGGCCGCGAGCAGCAGGGATCCATAAATGGTTGGCCTGAACATGGTTTTCTCCTAAAAAAAGGCGCTCGGATGGAGTGGCTTGGTCGCCGCAAGCATAACCTTCCCTGCCATCAGTGGGAAGGCACAGCCTTTTTGCGGCCCATGGCGTCACTCCAACTGAGCCACCACCCAGTCAAGCAGGAGCTCTCCGCCAGACACTCGTTGTTCCGCCACGAAGAGCGGCAGTTCCAGCACACTGGCATGTCCGGTGCCCAGTTTCACCGCGTCCTTCTCGGTGCAGACCATCCAACCGGCGCCCTCGGACCGAGCCTGAGCCTGAAGTCGCCGAAGACCAGCGGGGGAAGGCCCACGGTGATCCGGGAAGCTGTGGGTTCCTGCCCAGGACTGTCCTGCCAGGAGCAGATCGGCGTAGAAAGCCTCGGGATTCCCAAGACCGCACCAGGCGAAGGCGGGGCCCTGGCCAGCCAGGGGCAGGGGGGTCGGCTCGCCCGTATCCCACCGGCGCAGACCTCCCAGCAGGAAGTCCACCCAGAAGATGGGGCCACCGGACCCATGGCGGGCCCACCAGGCCTCGATCTCAGAGCGGACGGGCACCCGGGCCGTGCGCGTCACCACCAGGGCGTGGGCACGCGCCAGGCTTTCCACGGGCTCCCGCAAGTCGCCCAGGGGCAGCATGCGTCCGTTGCCCCAGCGCCGCACGCCATCGAGCACGAGCAAGTCCAGGTCGCGATGGAGGGCCCGGTGCTGAAAGCCGTCGTCCAGCAGCAGACACCGGAGATCCGGTCGCTGGGACAGGGCCCGGAGCGCGGCCGCATGGCGCTTCCGGCCCACCACCACACGATGCCGTCCCAGGCGCCGAGCCATGAGCAGGGGTTCATCGCCGGTCTGCCGGGGGTCGGAATCCACTTCTACGCTCATGGGGTCCACATCCCGCCGTCCGCCATAGCCCCGGGAGAGCACGGCATTGGGCCATCCGGCCGATTCCAGGCCTTCGGCCAGGAACAGCGTCAGGGGTGTCTTCCCCGTTCCACCGGCGCTGAGATTCCCTACGGACACCACCGGAACTTCGACATGGACCGCCCGTTCGGGGTGGGCATCAAAGCTTCGGTTGCGGGCGAACACCACCGCACCGTAGAGGGGGGACAGCGGGGCCGCCAGGTAGCGCAGAATGGACATGGATCCAGGGTAACGGAGGACTGATGAGCGAAGGCATCCTGCTGGCAAGGGTGGCGCGGGGTACCTTGTTGCCGGAAGGGGAACGGGTGGCACGACTGCGGGAAGCCCTCCCCCAGATCGATGCCGTGCTGGAGGGCGAGACCGACGAAGTGGCCATCCAGGCCACCCTGGCCTGCCTGCTCTGGGAGACCCTCACCCAGGCCAACTGGTGCGGATTCTACCGGCGGGTGGGGTACCGGATGCTGGCTGTGGGCCCCTATCAGGGCGGCATGGGTTGCCTGCGCATCCCCTTCGAAAAAGGGGTCTGTGGAGCCTGCGCGCGGACAGGGCTCACGCAACGGGTGCCAGATGTCCACGCCTTCCCAGGGCACATTGCCTGCGACGATGCCACTCGCAGCGAACTGGTGATTCCGGTCACGGCCAGGGGGCGGCTGACAGCGGTGCTGGACCTGGATTGCCCCCACTTGGATGGGTTTTCGGTCACCGAGGCCCGGATCCTGGAGGAGCTGATAGGTGGGTACTTCCGACCGGGCCCTGGTCTGTGAAGTTTCTCCCGGGCGGTGGCCTCGGTTAATCTAGGAGCCTCCCCGGGACCCTCATGGCCGAACCCAGCTTCATCGATCAAAGCAAGCTGCGTTTCCGCGAGGGGGAGATTGTTTTCCGCAAAGGAGAGATGGCCCAACAGATGTACATCATCCTGTCGGGCAAGATCCGGATGTACGTTTCAGAGGAGCCCTTGGGAGACTGGGTCGAAGAACTCTCCAAGGGGGATTTCTTCGGCGAGGGCAGTCTTCTGGAAGCGCTCCCGCGCCAGCACACGGCCATGGCCCTGGAGGATACCGATCTCATCGCCATCACCCGGGGCACCTTCCTGCGGATGATCCGCCAGAATCCGGAAGTGTCCGTGAAGATGATGCAGCGGCTCGCCCAGCGGCACCGGGAACTCGGAGAGCGGGTCGAAGCCATGGATAGCAACCGTCCGGTCAAAGCCCCTTTGGCGCCCGTGGCCAACCTGGTGTCGGTCCTCAGTGGCAAATCCTATCCGATCCTGTCTCACGGGTCCCTCATCGGCCGATTTGATCCCACCACGGGAGTCCATCCCGATATGGACCTCACCGACGAGGACCATAACCTGAGCGTGTCCCGGCGCCACGCCCGCATTCTTTGCGAGCATGGCCGCTACTTCCTGCTCGAGGAACCCGGCGTGGCCAATGGCACCTTCGTACGCGGTGAACGCATCCAGCCCGGTGAACCCAGGGAACTTAAGCACGGCGATCGGGTGGGGTTTGGCATGGTCGTGCTCTTTTTCGAGAAGACTTAGCTTTTCCGCTTCGCGAAAAAGCTAAGGGAGAAAAAGATGGGAACTGATCTTCATGTAGAGCTTTGGGTGGATGAGCATGGTGTCCTCCGGGAATTGGTGCAGTTTGGATTGGATGAGATAGGCGGGGCCTGCTTAATCCGGGAACGCAACAACCTGGATGCCCTCGATGGCGACGTGAACGAAGGGGATACCGTCATCGCCCGATTCGGGGATCCCGAGGACGCCCGGGACTTCCTGAGGGATGAGGGGTTCGATCCTATGTAGCTTCTACAATCTCCAGAATAGCGTCCGGCTGAAGCCGGGCGCTTTTCTGGAGCGATGAACGGAATTCTTGTGAAGGAAAATGACGATGGAATCCTTGTTCAACCCCTCCGATCGCGAAGCTTTGTCCCTACGCCTTGCGACCCTTGAACCGGACGCCACACACCAGTGGGGCAAGATGGATCCGGCGCAGATGCTTCTCCATTGCGCCATCGGGCTGGAGGCCGCGACGGGAGACCGGCCCATGAAGCAGGTCTTCCTCGGGAAGCTCGTCACGCCCTTCATCCGCCGGACCGTCCTGGGCGAGAAACCCTTCCGCAAGAATGTGCCCACTGACCCAACCTTCGTGGTGTCGGATCGGCGTGATTTCGAAGAGGAGCGGACCCGTCTGGCCACCCTGATCGACCGTTTTGTCCAGCATGGCCCGGAGTCCGCGGGAAGGTATCCCCATGCCTTCTTCGGTCGGCTGAGCGGAGATGAATGGGGCCGCCTCATGTACAAGCACATTGACCATCATTTGAGGCAGTTCGGGGTATAGCTTTTTCCTTCTCTTGCAGCATGGAATGGCTACTAGCGGGAACCGATACCCAACGCCTTGGCTGCCTTGGTGAGTTCGGGTACCACCTCGAACAAATCCCCCACGATCCCGTAGCTAGCCAGTTTGAAGATGGGGGCTTCGGGGTCCTTGTTGATGGCGACGATGAACTTCGAACCGCTCATGCCAGCGATGTGCTGGATGGCGCCGCTGATGCCGCAGGCGATGTAGAGAGTGGGGCTCACGACCTTGCCGGTCTGGCCCACCTGCATGCTGTGGGGCAGGCCCCAACCCGCGTCCACGGCCGCCCGGGAGGCGCCCACGACACCGCCGATGGCGTCGGCCAGTTCCTCGAGGATCTTGAAGTTGGCGCCGTCTTTCATGCCACGTCCGCCGCTCACGATAATGTTGGCTTCACTCAGGTCCACCTTGCCGCTGGCCTTGGCGAGGATCTCCTTCACCATGGACTTGAAGTCGCCGGTCGGCGCTGGAAGGGATTCAACGATGCCAGGGCCGGGTTTCTCAGCGGCGGGGAACACGTTGGGACGGGTGGTCGCGACCTGAACAGGGGTGGCAAAGGTGGTGGTGGCAAAGGCCTTGCCCGCATAGACGGGACGTACGGCCTGGAGCTTGCCGTCCACCATGGAAAGACCGGTCACATCGGAGGCATAGCCGGCTCCCAGGCGAGCTGCGGCGCGCGGGATCACATCCTTCCCCTCAGCGGTGGCCGCGGCCATCAGCACGGTGGCACCCTTGGCCTTGACGGCATCCGCGAGGACAGTGGCGTAGGCATCACTGGAATAGGACGCCAGGGTGGGGGCCTCGGCGGTGAGGATCAGGTCGGCCCCGTACTTGGCGGCTTCGGTTGCGCCGGTGCAGGAGGCGCCGGCGAAGAGGGCACCGAGCTTCTTGCCGGAGGCATCCGCCAGGCGGCGGCCTTCGCTCAGGGCCTCGGCGCTGGGCTTGCGGAGCTGGCCTTCCTTCAGTTCACAGAACACAAGAATCATGGAATCGTCCTTTCGAATCGGAAGTCTGAGGTTGGGCGCTAGAAGACCTTGGCTTCGTCCTTCAGGGCCTGAAGCAGGCTGCTGGCCTGCGCGGCGGGCTCCCCTTCGAGCTTGCGGCCCGCTGGGCGCTGCGGAGGCAAGGCCAAGGCGCTGATCCGCGCACCGGGGGTGACGGGCGCGGCCTCAATCTCCTCGATGGTCTTCTTCTTGGCGGCCATGATGCCTTTGAGGCTGGCATAGCGGGGCTCGTTGAGACCCTTCTGCGCGCTGATCACCGCGGGCAAAGCGCCCTCAACGATTTCAGATCCTCCTTCGATCTCGCGCTCGGCCCTGAAGGTGCCATCGCCAATTTCGAGTTTCACGATGACATTGGCCTGGGCCACACCAAGCAGTTCGGCAAGCATGGGCCCCATGGCGGCGTTGTCGCCTCCAATGCCCATGTTGCCGCAGAGGATCAGGTCAAAGCCCTTGTCCCTCACGTATGCGGCGATCATCTGGGCCACGCCGAAGGCGTCGCTTTGGCCCTCGCCCCTTAGCAGAACGGCTGAGTCCGCGCCCAGCGCCAGGGCATTCTTCAGTACGTCCTTCACGGCATCGCCGCCCACTGAGAGGGCAATCACTTCCGCGCCGATGCGCTCCTTGATGCGGATGGCCTCTTCCAGCGCGTACTCGTCGTAAGGACTGGTGATCCACTTCACGTCCGCAGGATCGAGGGACCGTCCATCGGCGGCAACCTTGATCTTGGTCTCAGTGTCGGGTACCTGCTTGAGGGTGACGAGAATCTTCATGGGCGCTCCCTGATGCGTCTCAGACAGGCCGGCGGATGGCCAACCCAAAGGTAGAGTTTAGCCTGATGAAACGGCTCTCCCCAGCGCGTTCTCAAGGGTGTTGTGTCTGTGATCACCCTGTCTCTGGGTAGGTTACGACACTGTCCCAGGGTAGGATTTCCGGGCCTTCCGATATGGTGGACGGAGCATGCAAGATGCCACGCCGAATTTCCGAGATGCGCTCATCCTTACCGGGGGTGGCACGGGGGGACATTTCTTTCCTGCCATCGCCCTGGCGGAGGGTGCCCGCGCGAGGTGGCCGGGCCGTCAGATCTGTTTCGTCGGCGCGCGACGGGGCATCGAGGCCCGTGAGCTTCCGGCGGGCCCATGGCCCCATCTGCTGGTGGACGCCGAAGGTTTGGTTGGCCGTTCACCGCTCCACCTGGCGCGGTCCGGATGGAAACTCTGGCGCGCAGTCTCCCTCCTGAAAACCCTCTGGCGCCGGGATCGGCCCTGGGCTGTCATCGGCACCGGTGGTTATGGCGCTGCGCCAGCCCTGCTGGCGGCCCGGGATCTGAAGATCCCCTACTTCCTGCATGAGAGCAACGCGGCCCCCGGGGCGCTCGTGAAGCTGGTGGCGCCAAAGGCACGGCGCATATGGTGCGGGATGGAAGCCGCGCGATCCATGCTGCCCGGGACCGATTGTCGAGTGGTGGGGACCCCCGTACGACAGGCCTTCCTCCGTGATTTCCGGCCCGCCGGGGCCCTGCGGCCACCCTTCCAGTTGCTGGTTCTGGGGGGCAGCGGCGGGGCTCGCGCCATCAACGAGGCCATGCTGGAACTCGCCCCCGCCTTGCTGGATCGAATGCCCGAATGGCAGATCTTCCACCAAGCGGGTTCGGCGGAATTGGAGCGGCTTAAGGACCGGCCTCGTCACCCGCGCCACGCGATGGTCTCCTTTATCGCCCGCATGGATGAGGCCATGGAATCGGCCAGCCTCGTGGTGAGCCGGGCCGGGGCAAGCACCTGTGCCGAGCTGAAGGCCGCCGGGCGTGGAGCGATCCTGGTGCCGCTGCCCACCAGCGCCAACGGGCATCAGCGCATGAATGCCGTGGCCATGGCCGCGGAAGGACGGGCCACCGTCATCGACCAGGCGGCGGATTTGGCCTTCCGCCTGGAGGCGATCCTGCTGCCGCTGGTGGGTGATCTCAAAAACCGACAATCGTTGTCTAAAGCCCCAGAGCCCAACCGGGCCGTGGAACTCTGCCTGGACGACTTGGCGCGTTATTTCGGCTGACGGGGCTCGGCAATCCAGGCCACGAGGATGGAGATGAAGTAGAGGCCCAGCAGCAGGACGCTGAAGAAGATGGCCGTGACGATCACGTCGCCCGGCGTGAAGAAGGCGCTGAAGATGACGATGATCAGCGTGGCGTGGCGCCAGTACTTCAGCATCCACCGGGCTGTCACAATGCGGAAGCGCGCCAGGAAATAGAACAGCACCGGCAGCTCGAACATGATGCCGGTGATGACCACGGTCCAGATGAAGAGGTCGAGGTACTCAGAGGCGTGCAGGTTGGCCCGCAGGCCCGCGGCGGCCGCTTCCTGGAAGAGGATGTCGCCGAGGAAGCCGACGGCCTGGTAGTAGGCGAAGGCGGCGCCGCCGATGAAGCAGGCGGAGGTGATGAACACGAAGGGGATCACCAGCCGGCGTTCCCGGGGCATCAGCCCGGGCCGGATGAAGGCCCAGAGCTGATAGAAGAGGAAGGGCGCGGCAAGGAAGCCAGCCGTCCAGAGGGACAACCGCATCATGCTGAAGAAGGGCTCGGTCAGGTCCGTGAAGGCGAAGGGATGGAGCTCGGAGATAGCCTTGCCCGTCTCCTTGGCCATGGCCTTCAGGAAGGGCTGCTGGCACCAGGCCCAGAGCTTGAAGCGCAGGGACGGGATGTCGTGGTATCCGAAGGGAAACCCGTAGGTGAATGTGAAGACACTCAGCACGATGAGCAGGGAGCGAACGATGCGCACCCGCAACTCCTGCAGGTGCTCCCAGAAACTCATCTTGTCGGGCGGCGTGCTAGGAAGCGCCATGGTCCTCTGAGAGCGAAGCGGTAAAAGAGCCCGGCCTCCGGGGGGAGGCCGGGCCGCGGAGTTCCAGGGACTATTTCTTTTCCTTGTCGGCGGGGGTTTCCTCGCTGGCGGATTCCGTGAGTTCGCGGCTGGCTTTCTTGAACTCCTGGATGCCCTTCCCAAGGCTCTTGCCAAGTTCCGGCAGGCGGGAAGGACCGAAGAAGATCAGCAGGGCGATGCCGATCAATAGCAGATGGCCGGGTCCGAGGTTCATGGGGTACTCCGTCAGGGGGCTGTTCGTGGTTCGGGTATCAGATCTGCCAGGGACACATTGCCCGGTAGGTCCAGCTCCATTCTAAGCAGAGCCTGACCGTGGGTCTTTCCCTGGGCGTCGGTTTTCACGCTCTCGCTGCCGCCCCCGCCCAGGGAGTCATGCAGGATAAAGTTGATAGCCTTGAGATTAGGCACTTCAAAGCGATCGACACCGCCCTTGCAGATATCTGAAAAATGGCGTTTTACCCTTTCCGCCGTGAGTACCTGCTGGAGCAGGCGGAACCCCGCCTCTGTGTAGGCGATGACGCCCACGTTGGAGCCATCCCCCTTGTCGCCGCTGCGGGCGTGGGCGATGTCCTCGAGACGGACCCGGTTCATGGCGCGACGACCGCGCGGCGGCCGATCGAAAGATAGGTCCAGCCCTGGGCCTCCATGGCTTCAGGGCGGAACAGGTTGCGGCCGTCGAAGATGCGGCGCGCCTTGAGGGCCTTGGCCACGGCCTCCAGGTCGGCTGCGCGGTACTGGGACCATTCGGTGGAGATGAGGAGGGCATCGGCGCCTTCGCAGGCCGCCAGGGGGGTCGCCGCGTAGCGGACCTTGTCGCCGATCTTCGCCTTCACCGCATCCATGGCGGCGAAGTCGTGGACCACCACTTCGGCGCCCAGGGTCACGAGACCCTCGATCAGTTCAAGCGACATGCTTTCCCGGATATCGTCCGTGTTGGCCTTGAAAGCCAGGCCCCAGAGGGCGAAGCGCCGGCCTTTCAGGGGGGCGGGCACACCGGGCCTCACGCCGAAATGGGCCTTCACCTTCCGCAGGAGCACCTGCTTCTGGATNNTCCTCACATGATCGATGTCCGCACCCACATCCTCAGCCAGGTTGGCGATTTCGTTGATGAAGCTGATGCGCAGCGCCAGCATGGCATTGGCCGCGTACTTGGTGAGCTCGGCGCTGGGGGGATCCATCCGGAACCACTTGCCGCCGCTGCGGTCGAGAAAAGGCTGGTAGAGGGCCTTCATCACGGCCTCGGCGTGCTCGGTCCGGCACCCCACCACCACGCGGTCGGGCTCCAGGAAGTCGCCGATGGCCGAGCCCTCCCGGAGGAACTCGGGATTGCTCACCACCTCGAAGGCACGGTCCGTATGAGCCGCGATCTCGGCATGGACTCGCGCAGCGGTCCCGACGGGAACGGTGCTCTTGTCCACCACGATGAGGGGCTTGGCATTCCTGGGCCGCAGGGCCATGGCATCGCCGAGCTGTCCCGCCACTGTCAGCACATACTGCATGTCGGCGCTGCCGTCCTCGCTCTGGGGCGTGCCGACGCAGATAAAAGCGGCGTCGGCCTCTGCCATGCCCGCCTTGAGATCCGTGGTGAAGCGCAGGGCTCCGGAAGACAGGTGCTTCGTGAGGAGGTCATCCAGGCCCGGCTCGAAGATGGGGGACTCGCCTCGGGAGAGGGTCGCCACCTTGGTCGCGTCTACGTCTACACCGAGAACCTGGTGACCCGCCTCCGCGAAGCAGGCGGCAGCGACCAGCCCCACGTATCCCGAACCGATGACCAGCACGTGCATGACGTCCTCGCGCAAAGCACTCAGTGTAACGGCTTCCGCGCTTGCTATCATTCAAAGGAAGGAGATGGCATGGCGATCCTGGCAGCACCCACGGGCAACGAGGTCAACCTTCTGGAGGTCATGCTCCACGCGGGTCCGGTTTCCAAGTCGGTGCTGGTGATCCTTTTTACTTTCTCGCTGCTCAGCTGGGTGGTGATCATTCGCAAGGCCCTGCTCTATCGCCGGAGCCGCAGCGTCTCCGAGCAGTTTCGGGCGGCCTTCAAGCGCGCCACAGACTGGCGAGAATTGAAACAGCAGCAGGAGAAATTCGCAGTGAGCCCCCTCGTGGGTCTTTTCACAGCGGGCTATGGCGAAGTGACCTACCAGCTCCGCGGGGTCGGGCAGGATGGGCGTCCCCAGCTGCGCAGCATGGAAGCCGTGGAGCGCAGCCTGCAGCGGGCCAGCGTGGTGGAGATGGGCCGCCTCGAGCGGTCCCTGGGCGGACTGGCGACGGTGGCCGCGGTGAGTCCCTTCATCGGCCTCTTCGGCACCGTCTGGGGCATCATCGACGCCTTCCGGGGCATCGGGGCCACGGGCAATGCGAACCTCGCCACGGTGGCTCCGGGCATCTCCGAGGCGTTGGTGGCCACGGCCATCGGTCTGGTGGCGGCCATCCCGGCACTCATGGCCTACAACTTCTTCCAGGGTCAGCTGAAGCAGTTCCAGACGGAACTCGATGATTTCTCCCTCGAATTCATCAGCCTTTCCGAGCGGAATTTCACCTGAACACACCGCGGCTCCCTCTCTCCCTGGATTGGGAGGACTGGTTTCAGCTCTGCTGCCCGCCCTACGACCAGCCCGAGGCCTTGGACCGCTTAGAGTGCCGACTGCCCCTGGCTACGGAGCGCGCCCTCGAACTCTGTGCGGACCTGGGCGCAACCGCGACCTGGTTCTGTCTGGGAGATCAGGCGCGGCGACATCCGGATCTGCTGCGACGCATTGTCGCGGAGGGCCATACCATCGCGTTGCATGGGTTGACGCACCGACGGGCCTTTCAGATGGAGCGCAAGAGCTGGCGGACCGACCTGCAGGATGGCAAGGCCCTGCTGGAGGATCTTTCAGGCCAGCCTGTGGTGGGATACCGCGCACCCGAATGGAGCCTGCGCGGGTCGGCCTCGGACTGGTGGCAGGATCTGCCGGAGTTGGGTTTCCACTATGACTCCAGCCGCGCGCCTCTGCCCATCATCGGCGACCTCTCCTGGCCCCGGCGCCCTTACCGGCTGGCTGAGGGCCTGTGGGAGCTTCCGCCTCCGGTGCTGTGGTCAGGTCCGCCTCGATCACCGCTCTGGGGATGGGGGCTCCGGGTGCTGCCCTTCAGCCTGGTCCGCCGGGCTCTGGAGACGCTGGCGCAGGAAGACGCCGGGACTCCGCTGGTGCTGCATCCATGGGAACTGGATGAGGGCCAGCCGGACCTTCCTGGAGCCTCTCTGGGTCACCGATTTGCCCACAGCGCAGGCCTGCGAGGATATGGGAGTCACGTGAGGGATCTTTTCGCGGGTCTCCACCTGACGAGCCTAGAAACCTGGGTGGAAGCCCAATGAAGTCGGCACCCCTCATTCTCCTTGCTCCCTCCGAAGACAAGGTCCCCGGTGGCGCGAAGGGGCGCTTGGCGGAAACGCCTGCCCAGCGCTGGGTGAGGGGACGACTCGTGGCGCTCGCAAAGACCGGAACGACAGAGACGCTGAAGCAGGCCTTCGGTGTGAAGAATCTAGGCCTCGACAGGGCTCGGACCGAGGCCTTGGCGCTCACGGGACCAGTGCCTCTGCTGCCCGCGCTGTCGCGCTACACCGGCGTGGCCTTCCAGGCCCTGGACGCAGCCTCGCTTCCGGCGGGAGTCTGGACGCAGGTGTTCATCTTGTCCAACCTCCGAGGTCTGGTGCGGGGTGACGAGCCCGTTCCCCCCTACAAACTCAAACTTGCAGCCATACCGGGTTTGAGGGCCCACTGGCGGGAGGCGCTTCCCCGGCAGCTGGCCTCGATACCGGAGGGGCCCCTGTGGGAATTGCTTCCCGGAGATTCGTCCAGTCTGCTCAAAGGCTGGACCCGACCCCGGCACACGGTGGAGATCTTCGATGGTTGCGGAAAAGCTGTCAACCACTTTTCGAAGAAGTACCGGGGTCTGGTGGCCCGCTGGATCCTGACCCACCAGGAGGGAGACCCCTGCAGGGTGCTGAAGGGCCACATCCCAGGCTGCCGATGGTCAGGCGTCGTCGAGAACGACATCGGTGGCATGAACCTCAGACTGGTCGTGGACCCATGAGCGACGACTGCAACCGCACTCCTTTCTGGCAGCGGCAGCCCCGCCTTTCCTTGGAGATCCATCGGTTCTTCCAGGACCGGATGGAGGCGGCGCTCCAGGACCCGGAGGCCCGACAGGTCCTGGTCTGGCCCACCATTTTGGGTGCCTCAGGGCTGCGGCAGGCGCATCCCGGGGGCATTCCTGAAACCGAGTTGTTGAACCATGCCGTCCGAATGCTGGCGGCTCTCGGGCAGCACGATCCTGCGGCTGCATGGAAGGCTCATCTGACCCATTGGACCGACACGGCCGCAGGTGGGCCTGAGGGCTGGCGTCCGTCAGCGGTCTGGGGCGCCTGGGGGCCGCTGGTGAGCCTTCGTTGCGGTTGGCAGCTGGCGGCGCTGACGCCGCTGCCGCTGGGGGAGCAGTACCCGCTGGCCTGCGGGGTCTCCCTCTTCAACCACGGCCTCTACCATGAGTGCCACGATGCCCTGGAACCTCTCTGGGCCGCGGCGGAAGGGGACCTGAAAGAGCAGCTGCAGGGGCTCATCCTGATGACGGGTGGCTATCACCATCTTCAACAACACAACCTGGGCGGCATGGTGACCCTGTGGGACGAGGCCTGTCTCAGGCTGAAATCTTGTCGGGGCCGTGTCCCCACGCCCTGGGGCGAGGTGTCTGCGGAGTCTGCGCTGGACCTGACGGTCCAGAGGCTGGACCATGGGAGGCGCATGACCGAGGATGCGGATTTCTCGTCCCTCTGGACTTTGGACCGCCCCACCTGGGAGCTGGCGACATGAGTGCAATAGCCGATCTGCTGGTTCTAGGGGCAGGAATCGCTGGATGTTCGGCTGCCCTGAGGGCCGCGGACTTGGGCGCCTCCGTGGTGCTGGTTGCCAAGGATGAGTTGGGGGGCTCAAACACTGCCTGGGCCCAGGGCGGGATCATTGGACTCGCGCCACCGGAGGAGGGTGATTCTCCAGATCTGTTGGCCTCCGACATTGAAGGCGCAGGGGCAGGCCTGTGCCGGGCCGAGGCCGTGCGGCTGCTGGCCGAGGAAGGCCCCAGGCTCTGCCGGAGTTTCCTATGGGAGCGACTGGGTGTCCCCTTCGACCTGGGAACCACCGGAACACCTGCTCCCACGGCCGAGGCCGCCCACAGCGCCCGACGCATATACCACGCCAAGGATGCGACCGGATTGGCCATCCAGACGGCCCTTAGCAAAGCCGTCCGGAACCATCCGAACATCCGCCTGCGGGAACGGCTCTGCCTGGTGGACCTCATCACCAGTCCCCACCATTGCCTCAACCCGGTGCGGGTGTACGACCCCATCCGCGTCCACGGCGCCTTCCTGTTCGATCCAGCCACCGGGGAGGTAGAGGGCGCGCTGGCCCGGCGCACCCTCTTGGCTACGGGTGGTCTGGGGTACCTCTACTTGCACACCACCAACCCACCCAGTGCCACGGGGGATGGGCTGGCGGCGGCCTATCGGGCGAGCGCCCGCATCGTGAACTGCGAGTACGTGCAGTTTCATCCCACGGCGCTCTACGTGCCAGGCAAACCCAGGACACTGCTGACGGAGGCGCTTCGCGGCGAAGGAGCCTGGCTGGTCAACCGGAAGGGCGAGCGCTTCATGGCGAAGTACGCCCCGGAGTATTTGGAACTGGCTCCCCGTGACGTGGTCAGTCGGGCCATCTTCCAGGAGATGGCGGCCAGCGGCGAGGCCAGCGTCTACCTTGATCTGGCACCCGTGGCGGCCAAGCTCGATCTGGATTCGCACTTCCCCACAGTGATGGCCGCCTGCCGCGCCGAAGGTCTTGATCCCTACCGCCAGCCCATCCCCGTGGTGCCCGCCGCCCACTACTTCTGTGGTGGCGTGCTGGTGGACTTGGATGGTCGGACGAGTCTCCCGGGGCTCTTTGCAGCGGGCGA
This sequence comes from Holophagaceae bacterium, assembly GCA_003158505.1. Classification (GTDB taxonomy): domain Bacteria; phylum Acidobacteriota; class Holophagae; order Holophagales; family Holophagaceae; genus Geothrix. Next base: position 13,828 of record PMJK01000078.1, read on the forward strand.
AGTGGCCTGCACGGGTCTGCACGGCGCCAATCGGCTCGCCTCCACCAGCCTGCTGGAAGGGCTGCTGTGGGGCACCAGGGGTGCCGAGGCTGCCGTTCGCGAATTGGATGGCGCGGCCCTTCCTGATCTGAATGGTCTGGCCCAGTGGCGCACGCCGGAGCAACCGCAGCCCACGGACCCTCTGCTCATCGACCAGGACTGGGGCCTCATCCGAAGCACGCTCTGGAACTACGCCGGCATCGTCCGCACCGGCGCCCGGCTGCAACGGGCGAAGGCGGACCTGCACTACCTGGCCCACCGCATCGAGCGGTTCTACCATGAGGCCTCGCTCAGCCGGGAGCTGCTGGAACTGCGCAGCGGGATCCTCTGCGCTCGCCTCATCCTGAACGCCGCCTTGCAGAATCCCGAAAGTCGCGGTTGTCACTACCGGGTGGACTGACCGTGCGACGCCTTCCAATCACTCGGATGGGCTCCTAGAGCGGCCATGGGCCCGCGCCCTCCCGGACCAGGAGGGGCTCTTCTCTGCTGAGGTCCACGATGGTGCTATGCACACCTAAGGGCTGGCCACAGTCCACCACCAGATCGAGGGCATGGCCCTGCTCCTCCTCGATCTCCCAGGCGGTGTTGAGGACGGACTGGTCCGGCAGGGCGACGCTCGTGGTGATGATGGGCTCCCCGAGCAGGGACACCAGGGCTTGGCAGAAGGGCTGATCGGGGATGCGCAGGCCCACCACCTGTTTGTTCTGGAGGTAGCGGGGTACTTCGCGGCTGGCGGGCAGGAGCACCGTGTAGGGGCCGGGTAGCAGCTGCTTGAGGATGCGGAAGGTGGGCGTATCCAGGTGCCGCGTGTAGCGGCAGAACATCTCCATGTCGGAGCAAAGGATGGACATGGGCTTCTTGGGGTCCCGGCCCTTGATCTGCTGGATGCGGTCCACGGCCTTCTTGCGAGAGGCGAGGCAGCCCAGGCCAAAGAGGGTGTCCGTAGGATAGGCGATGACCCCATCCCGATGCAGCAGCTCGGCGATGCGCTCAAGGTGGCGCACCTGGGGCGTCTCAGGGTGAAGCGTGAGGATCATGGCGTGTCCAGGGTCTTCCAGCGCGCGCGGCCGGCGGAGGGGTGATCCTCAGGCCGCTGGAAGAACCGCTCCGCGAGGGCCGCATCCAACTCTCCCTGTACGCCGCTTCGCCTTGCCTGCAGCGCCAGCAAGGCCATGACCGTGAGGCTGTCGGAGATCTCTCCGCTCACCACGCGGCGAAGACAATCCCGGAAAGGCTCCCGGTGGAGCATCAGTTCTTCGTCGTCCTCCGAGCAGTGGCCCTCGACCGGGGTGAGATCCCTGGCCAGAAAGAGGAAGGCTTCCTCCTCCGTGGACGAATTGCTGGGATGGAAGAAACACAGCGGCTCCCAGACCTGTGCGCTGAGGCCGGTCTCCTCGGCCAGTTCCCGGCGCATGGCCTCGAAGGGACTCTCGGACACATCGCCGCCTCCTTCCGGGATCTCCCAGGAATAGGACTCCAGGGGGTAGCGCCACTGGCCCACCAGGACCACCAGATCATCCTCATCCATGGCCAATACGCCGCAGGCGGTGCGTTGGAAACCACACACCGTGTAGCGGCCCTCGGCGCCCTTTCGGTGGCGGAAGCGGTCTTCTCGGACGCGGATCCAGGGGGAGTCGTACACGAAGCGGCGGTCGAGTACTGTGTAGGGATCCGGGTGCTCTGGTCGGGGCAGGGGCGTCAGTTCCATACTTTAAACATAACAAAACGCCCGCTTTCGCGGGCGTTTTGCCAGATTAGTAGCGGACTAACGACGGAGTCCGAGGCGTTCAATCAAGGTGGCGTAACGCTCTTTGCTCTTCTTCTTGAGGTAGTCAAGCAGGCGCCGGCGCTGGCCAACCATGATCATGAGACCACGGCGGCTGTGGTAGTCCTTGGTGTGGGTCTTGAAGTGCTCTGTGAGGTCGTTGATGCGCTTGGTGAGGATCGCGACTTGCACTTCTGGCGAACCAGTATCCGACTCATGCTGCTTGTAGTCGTCGATGATGATCTTCTTCTGTTCTACGTTGAGGGCCATGGTGGCTCCTGTTCGGGGGATCGCCCGTCACCCGTCCCTCAGTCCCGTACCGAAGGTGGGTCGATTCCGGAGAGGGCCGGAAACCCTTGTCAATCACCCTGGCAAGCACCAGCACTTCATGGTGGTGACGGCCGTTGGCCGTCATCCTTGGCTTCGCTGGCGCTCAGCCTGCGGACCGCAATGCTCCCGTTGGTCGCATTCGGCCCTATTTTTTCACCGGCTCTGCCGGTGAAAAAATGGTGCGGATAGAGGGACTCGAACCCCCACGTCTTGTGAACACTAGCACCTGAAGCTAGCGCGTCTACCAATTCCGCCATATCCGCTTGAAAGAACAATCCGGGTCCCGCAGGATCCGGATGTGCCGAACTCCAAGCCTAGCGTGGTGCGCCGTTAGAGGCAACACCGGATTCTTGGCCTTACCATTCGCCATAGGGGATTCCATTCATACCCGTCGCATGGGAGAGGCTGTAGACATCGTAGACATGCCCACCCCCCCAGCTGGTGCTGGTGGGGTCATCACTGGTATTCCGGAGGCCCCATTCGGCCTTGCCGGTGAGGGGATCCACCGGGATGCGGCGGAGGAAGCGGACCTTGCGACTGAGTGATCCCGCGGCGGGGACTCCCTCCACAAGGATCTCAAGGCTTTCGGGGTAGAAGTTTGCCTCGGCGGGGGGCGCCTTGATCTTCTGCTGCTCCGCCTGTTTCTTGTAGTCATCGATAGCCGATCGCATCTCGCGGAGCGAGCGCCTCAGCTCCAGTTCCTGCTGGCGCTTGAGGCCATTCCGGGCCAAGGGCACCGTCACGGAGGCGAGAATCATCAGCACGGTGGCCGTGACGACCAGTTCGAGAAGGGTGAATCCACGCTGGCGGCTCACTGCACCGTCACGAGGGCGTTGGACCAGCGCCCGGAAATGGGGGATGTGCCGACGAGGAACTGTCCGCTCTGGATCACCACCGGAGCGTTGCCTACGCTGAGCCCCTCCAACGCCAGGGTGGCGAAGGGACCCGCATCGGTGCCGCCGGTGGGATTGCGATTGAAGGTCAACTTCAGCAGGCCGTTCTCGCCCGGGAGCTGCTGGATGCTTCCGCCCCCGGCGGTGATGAATTCGCCCGGGGTGAGACCCTGCAGGCGAAGACCCGGTGGCAGGCGCAACTCCAGCGTGCCGGCGCTCAGGCCTGTGCCGCCGCTCACGGAGAGGGTGATGCTGACACTCTCTCCGGTCTTGATCTCGGAGGCCACCGGTGACATGAAGATCACCAGGTCCGAGGGAACGGGAGTCTGGTCACTGGAGGGGGCGGGTTTCTTTTCCAGAGTGGCGTCAGATGGGGCAATGGGTGGTGTAGCAGCCGGCTGGTCCGGGGTTGCCGGGGATGGTGGGGTCGCCTGAGGGGGAACTGCGGGCGGGACCACTGTGGCAGGTGGGTTCGGAATAGGGGTCGGACTTGGGGTGGGCGGATTTGAGACCGGTGCGGGAGCAGGAGTCTTCTTGGGTACCACGGGTGCGAAGGGGCCGGCTTTCGCGGTGGCGTCTTCTGGGTTGAAGGGAGCCATGTCCTGCTCAGTCATGACCGGCCTTCGCACCAGCACAGCCCGGATGGTGAGTAGGACATCGGTCTTGGCCTTGTTGTTATTGTGATTGCCGAAGAGGCCGCCGATGAGGGGGATGTCGGCCAGGCCCCAGATCCCCTGGAGGCTCTTTTGCTCTTCATCCTTCAGCAGGCCGCCGAAGATCGCGGTCTCGCCGTCGCGCAGCCTGGCGATGGTCTTGATGCTGCGCTTGCCGATGTCAGGACGGCCTGGGGTGGATCCCGATATCAGCGTCGTGACGTCGCTCTCGATCTTCAGGGTGATCTCGCCATTGTTGTTCACGCGAGGCTCGACCTTGATCTTGACGCCGATGTCCTCGTAAGAGTATGAGGTCTGCCCCACGCCTCCCAGGAGGGTGGACGATGAGGGCGTCGTAGTCCCGGTGGTGGGAATGGAGAGTTGGCTCTGGGTGGTGGAAATCTTCGAGCCGATATTCACATCGCCGACTTCACCCGAAAGCACCCGCACATTGGGGCTGGCCACCAGGCGGGCGTCGCCGTTGCTCTTGAGGAAATCCAGGGCAAGGTTCGGGAAGAGCATCCGGATATCAGCTGTGTGGATCCCAGTGAAACCGCCAGAATTGGTGTTCAGGCCGGAGGTGTTGTTCACGGTAGTCGCACCAAGCCGGTATGTGCCGCTGGTGTCCGTGGCGTTCAGCACGGGCAGCAGGCCCACGGTTTCCAGGCTGGTCTCGGTCACTTCCATGAGTTCGAAGTAGATCATGACCTCGGCCTTGGCCTTGTCCAGCGTGCGGATGACCTGGTCCACGATGGCCAGATCCAGGGGTTTGGCCTTCACGATCAGGGCGTTGATCCGCTTGTCCGTGAAGACCTTCAGCTGCGGGTTGATGGTCGAGAGCGTGGACCTTAGATCGTTGGGATCCGCATTGGACAGGTAGTAGGTCTTGATGATCATGTTCTCGAACTGTTCCCGATTCTGGGGCGTGGCCTTGAAGACCATGATGGTGTTCTTGTCGACAACCTTGTAGAACAGGTCGTTCTGAAGCATCAGGGTGTCCAGCACCCGCTGGAAGGGCAGGCCCCGCAGATCGATGGAGATGCTCTGATCCTGGAAGGACGTGTGAACGATGATGTTCACCCCGGAGGCCTTGCTGAGGGTCCCGAAGATCTCACGTAGGCTGGTCTTCCGGCTGAAATTCAGATCGATGCCATCGATGGAGCGTGGGTTGAGCTGCACGGCATTCACGGTGTCAGCCTTGATTTTCATGGCTTCGAGATCATCCACAGCATCGGCCTCGGCCTTTTCCCGGGCGGCCTTCTGTTCCAGCCGGATGAGCCAGTCCCCGGCGATCTGATTGTCGGGATCAAGGATCAAGGCCTTGCGAAGCTCCGCCATTACCGAATCCGTATAGCCGCGCAACTCGGCCTTGCGGGCCAGGGACATGTGATATTCGGCGGCGCGCAGGGATGCTCGTTTGATGCCAATCCTGGCTTTCGGGTTGGTGGGGTCGCTCCGAAGGACCTTGCGGTACTCCGTGACCGCATCGTCGAAGCGGCCTTCATCAAAGGCCTGGTTGGCCTTGTGGAGGGTGCAGCCCATGGCCAGCAGCAGAACCGCGACCAGCAGGATTGTTTTTCGGAATGGAGCGAAGGAAGGGTTCGGCATTGGGGACATCCTTCGGATCAGAATTGATTCGCGGCTGCGGCACCGGAGGCCTCGCGGACCTCCAGGACCTGCCGCAGGTCCGGGTATTTGGTGTTCTGGAACTCGGCCCGGGTATCAAGGATGGATACGAGCTTCCAGCGATCTTTGAGTAGCGTGCCTATGGTCAAAGTGACGGGTTCCTCGCCTTTCATGAAGGCGCCCACGGTGCCGGACGGGCTGCCCTTGAAGAAGCCGAGATAGCGCAGATCCTGCGGGCGGCCAGCGTATTCGGCAGCCTTGTTCTGAGCCAGGCGCTGGCGTTCCAGTTCCTCTGGGGTGGGCGGCGGAGGCGGTGGGGGCGGTTTCACTTTGGCCGGGGGTGGGGGTGGGGCCTCGAACATGAAGAGATCCCGCTGGATCTTGGCCGCCGGCGGAAGTTCACCCGCCTTGCCCAGCGCGGCGAGGTCCGGGAGGCGACGGAGGCCTTGCAACTGCCTGGGATCCAGATTGGATGCGGTCCGGGTGGCCGCCGTCCTGCGGCCCTTGGGTGTGTCCGGGGCGAGGAAGGTGTAGAGGGCGTACAGGAGGACCAGTGCAAAGGCCGCCAGGGCGATCTGCGTCTTGGGGCTGGACCGGAGTTCCTGGCGCATGGCCTGGAAATCGAAGCTCGTAGAGGGTGTGCTCATGTATCACCCTCCTCACGCTCGGGACCATTGGCCTTCCGGAAGGCCCGAAGCACGATGTCGAGGCGTGCGCCTTCTGGACTCTCCTCCAGGCGACCGTCCCGCACGGCGAAGGGCAGCCCGGATCCCTCCAAGTCGAGCATGAAGGCCTTGTGGTTGGCGTAGACGCCNNTTCTGGGTCAATGAGTGGAGCGTCTTGCTGAGGTTCCATTGGAGTTCCCCGGCGGAACCCCTGGGCAGGCGGGCCTCAAGATCAGCCAGGGTGGTTTGCCCGCGCCGGATGCGGTCGGACAGCTGCCGCAGGTCTTGCAGTTGCTGGATCTGCTGATTCCGTCCGGACTCGGCCTCCCGCTTCGCTTTCAGCTTCTGGGCCAGTTGCTGAGAGGCATCGGGGAGCACGAAGAAGGCCACCCCAAGGCCAGATACCACTCCCAGGGCTCCCGTGGCCAGGCGAAGGCGGCTCGCGCGCAGAGGGCTTCTCATTCAGGGTCCTTCGAGCGAATGGGACGGATCCTTGGCGGACGCCTGGGCCGACCTCCCGCCGTGTCATCATCCACCGACACGGGCGGCAAAGCTGGACGGACCTGCGCTCCTTCGTGCGCGCCCTGGGGCGGCGGCGCCGTGGGGGGGGTGACCGCGGCCGCTGGGGCCGTGCGGGCGGGCGTCGCAGGGGGGCGCCCAGGAAGTCCCGCGGGATGGGCTGCCACGCTGACCGGGGCAGGGGTCGCGGGTCCCAGCTTAATGGCTTTCACTTGGAAGGGAGGAGGCACTGCGGCGGTGGGAAGACTGATCTCGAAATCCCAACCTCCTCCCGCCCGTTCGGATTCGCGCTCCAGGATGACCTGGGCGAAGACAGGCGTGGCCCGCAGTGCCTCCACGAAGGCGGCCTCGGCCTGGCGAGTCCGGGCCTCGCCCTTGAGTTTCATCACCACTTGCTGGGCGTTGCTCCGGGCCCGCTGGAGGCCCTTCAACCGCATGTCCGGCACCATGCACTGCTCAAGCTCGGCGGTGAGCCGGGACCAGGGAAGGCTGCGCTCCTGGAGGATCCGTTCCGCCAGCTTCCATCGGGACTGTTCGCGGGAGGCATCCATGTCCAGGAGAGAGTCCTGGATCTGCTGCTCCTGTTGGGCCGCGTGCCGAGCCTCCTCGGTCAGGCTGACCGCCTCGCGTCCAGCACGGTTGGCCTGATGGTAGGCGTGCCACGTGAAGCCGATGGCTCCTGCCAAGAAGAGGGTGCCCGCGCCGAGGGCGGTCCAGCCGAGTGTGACGTGACGCTGGCGCCAGAGGCTCGGGCGGGGGGCGAGGTTGAGGTTGAGGACTGGGACTGCCATCAGTTCCCCTCACCCAGAACCGAGCGGTCATCGAGGATGCGTACGGCCAGGTTGCTTTCGGGCCAGGCAGGGGCGCCCCAGATGATGAGCTGTTGCGGGGTGCGTGATTCCCGCTGGAGGAAGGCCGCGCTGGGGGCGAGGCGCTCCTCGACCCAGGCTTCAGGGACAAGGGGCTCTGACCACTGGCGCAGCAGGCACAGGGTCCGGCCCCAGGCCACGAGAGTCCCGGCATACTTCCCGGATCCCACAGGACTCAAGGACAGCAGGATGCCGGGCAGGTCAAGGGTGGGCGCCAACAGGTTGTAGAGGTACAGCCACCGCGGCGTAAGGGCATGGAGGCTCCGGTCGAGCCGTAGACCCAGTTGGAGCATGGATTCGCGCAGATCCTCCCGAATGCCCGAAGCGAGCCATGTACCAGGTTCCACTTCCAGAGCCTGGACGAAGTGGGGTACTTCCAGGGCCAGGGCCTGCATAAACCGCCACCGGAAGAAAGCTTCCTGAGCCTCCGCACCCTTGGGAAATTCTGTGAGATCCCGGAGCAGGATGGAGGGCGTCCATAGATCTTCCACCACCCAGCGCGTGGGGCCCGGGGGCAGGGCCGCCAGGGCCAGAGCCAGCTGGTCCTCCGTAGGTACACCATTCAGAGGGCGCCGGTGGGCGGCGGCGATGACCCGGTGGGCTTCCAGCCATAGCAGGGAGGCATCTGGCGTGGCGAAGACGGGACGTTTCACGGCCGGTCCCCTGCCTCAGGGCCACTCTCCAAGAAGAGTACCAAGCCAGTCCCCAACCGGCCTTCTGCCGCAGGCTCGCTTGCGGGGGCTGTAAAAGGCGGCACAGACGACTCCTGACGGGCCTAGGGAAGACCTGAGTCTACCGGGCTTCTGGCCGATCCCCAAGGGGACCTTCCGCGAGGTAGGATCGGATCCTACGTATGGTGTGGAATGATGGAGGGGGATGTTCCCACCCGCCTGACCCGGAGCGCTGACTGCGTGCGCCTTATTTCCCTCGAACTCCATGGATTCAAGTCCTTCGCCGATGCCCAGAAGCTCAGCTTCCCGGGCGGTATGACGGCCGTGGTGGGGCCGAACGGTTGCGGTAAGTCGAATATCTCCGACAGCCTGGCGTGGGTACTTGGGGAGCAGCGTCCCTCCATGCTCCGGGGTGCCGAGATGGCCGATGTGATTTTCGCGGGCACTGCCCAGCGCCGACCCATGGGCCTGTCTGAAGTGAAGCTGGTGCTGGAGATGCCCGATCCCGCTTTGCCCGGGGCCACCCGCGAAGTCACGATTTCCCGCCGCCTCTACCGCGACTCTGGAAGTGAGTACCGAATCAACGGGCGCGAGGCCAGGCTCAAGGACGTGCAGGATCTCCTGCTCGACACGGGGATGGGAACGCGGGCCTACAGCTTCATCCAGCAGGGACAAATCGACCTCATCCTGAGCAGCAAACCCAAGGATCGCCGCATCCTCTTGGAGGAGGCCGCGGGCATCACTCGCTACAAGTTGCGCCGTGCCGACGCCGAGAAGCGGCTGGAGGAGACCAAGGGCAACCTGCAGCGGCTCGACGACATCCTCTTTGAATTGAATAAGCAGATGGATTCGCTCCGCCGTCAGGCCTCTCGCGCCCGGAAGGCGAAGGAGCTGGATACTGAAATCAAGGCCACTCAGCGGATTCTGCTCGCGGGGAAGGCCGTGGAACTGGAAGCGGCCAAGCTGCGCCTCCTTGATCAGCTGGACCAGACTGAACGCAGGGTGGCGGAACTCACGGCCCAGGTCTCCGAAAAGGCCTCCGAAGTCGAGACCTTGCGCCTGTCGGTGGACGAGCAGCAGCAGACCCAGGCCCGGCGAGCCAGCGCCATGCTGGCCCTGGACCAGCGCCTTCAGCTTGCGGACCAGGAGCGCGGTTTCCAGGTGGAACGCCGGGATGAAGCCCAGGGGCAGAGAGACCGCCTGCAAGAACGCACGCGGGCTTTGACGGAGCGGCTGGAGGAGTCAGGGGATTCTTTCTCGGCACTCGAAGCGGTACTCAGGGAGGCTTCCGAACGCCTGGGTATATGGGAGGCCGATCTGTCCAAGGCAGAGGAGACCGTGGCCCATGCTCAGGGGGCCCTCCGTCACGAAGAAACCGAATTTCACGCCTTGCGCGAGCGGAAGGTTGAAAGCCAGAAGGAAGCTGTGACCCGCCAGAAGCAGCGCCTGGGATTTCAAAGTCAGATTGCCCAGCTTGAAGGACGGCTGGATGCCCTGAACCATGACGAATCCATACGGGCTCCGCGTCTCGAGAGCCTTCAGGCCGAGGCCACCAAGGTGGATCGGGACATGGAGGGTCTGCTGTCCCAGGTTGAACAGGCCGAGGTGGCGTCTTCCGATCAGCGTCGGCATGCGGAAACCCTGGAGGAGAGCCAACGGACCCTGGCCCAGGATCATCACCGTGCCGAGGCGGAACTGGATGCCGCAGAACGCCGGCTGCGGCAGATCTCTGACCTGCTGGCCCAGAGCTTCGGGGATGAGGAGTTGCGGAAGGGGCTCGCCTGGCTGCATGAGCAGGGCATGAGGTCACTCACCCTCGTGGAGCAGCTGACCGTGGATGAGGCCCTGCGGCCGGATCTGGAGCGCCTGCTCGGAGTCTGGCTCCAGTCGCTTTCCGTGGACTTGGACACGGCCCGCCAGGCGGCCGGGGCACCGGGGCATCTTCTGTTTGCCCTGGAATGCGACTTACCGGCGCCCCCGGCCCCCGAAGGTTGCGAGTCCCTCCGGGACCACGTTCGCTGGACTGCCTCCGGACGGCCGCTGCAGGCCCTCGTGGACCGGGCCTTCCGCTGTTCCGACGAGGCCCTGCCGGACCTCGTCCTGACCCACCCGGATTTGGCCTTCGTGTCGCCTGCCTTCATCCGCCTGCCCTATGGCCCGCTGCAACTCGGCATCTCCGCACCTGCCGCCTCGCCGATCAAGCTGAGGGCAGAACAGGAAGAGGCCAGGGCCACACGGGAAGCCCTTCTGGATCGCCTGGAAGAGTTGGAGGGCCAGCGGAAACGAGGAGGTGACGAGGCCCGCGCCGCCCGTGAGCGATCCCTGGAGATCGATGAGGATCTCCGCACCATTCGCCGGAGATCGGACACCCTCAAGTCCCAACGGACCCTTGTGCAGACTCAGCTGTCCGAGATCCATGCCACAAGCGAGCGGGCCGATGCCATGTGGGAGCAGATCGAGACGGAGATCAAGCGGCTCCAGGTTCTGCTGCGCGAACTTGATGAACATCCGGAAGAGGCGGGCGATGCCGCGCTGGAAGAGGCCATCCATGGGGCTGAGATCCGTGTGCAGGAGGCAAGACAGCGCCTCGATGGGTGCCGCGAACAGCGGCTGGAGGCCGCCCGAGGGCGCGATGCCGCCTGGGCGGAGCGGGATGGGCATGAGCGCCACCTGCAGCTTGCACGCCGAGGCCGTTTCGATCTGGAGGCCGAACGTCAGCGGCTGGAGGCGGAGGCTGCGGATCAGCTGGATCGCAGGGAAGGATGCATCCGTCGCCTCGCTGAATTGGAAACAGAAACCCAGGGGTTGTTGCAGGAACGGGAAGGCGTGCAGGCCCAGGCCCGGGAGGCCCAACCCAGGCTCGAACTGGATCAGGAGGCCCTGCGGGTCCATGAGCGAGACGCCCGCGAATTTCAGGAGGCCCTGGAGAATGCACGGGCCCATCACCAGGAAGTGTTGATCCATGGCGCCCAGGTTCAAGGGAGCCAGGAAGCTCTGGCCAAGGAAGTCGAGTTGGCCCTGGGGCTGGATGTGCCGGCTTTCATGGCTGGATTGAGTGATGTGGAACGGCGGGCATGGGAGGAAGGTGAACTGGTTCACCAGACGCGACTGAATGAGTTGCAGGGCCGGCGCATGGAATTAGGCGGAGTGAATCCCCTGGCCATCCAGGAACAGGAGGAGGCCGAGCAGCGCATGGCTTTCATGGATGAGCAGCGGGCAGACGTGACGACCGCCATCGGCAATCTTGAATCCACGATCCAGGAGATCAATGCCACCAGCGAGGACCGGTTCCGTGAGGCTTTCGATTTTGTGAACAGCCGGTTCCAGGAGGTTTTCCGCGAGGCTTTTGGAGGAGGAAGCGCTCACCTCAGTCTTGAGGATCCCAAGAGCCTCCTGGAGTGCGGCATCGAGATTACCGCACAGCCTCCGGGGAAGACGGCCAAGGCACTCACGCTGCTGAGCGGCGGCGAAAAGGCCCTCACGGCGATCTCGCTGCTCTTCGCCATTTTCCACTTCAAACCCAGTCCATTCTGTGTGCTGGACGAGGTGGACGCACCCCTGGATGAGGCCAACGTGGGCCGCTTTGCCGCCATGGTTCAGAAGATGAAGGCCGATACCCAGTTCATCGTCATCACTCACCAGAAGCCCACCATGGTGGCCGCAGACACTCTCTACGGCGTGACCATGGAGGAAGCAGGCTGTTCCCGGCTGGTGAGCGTTCAACTGCGGGAGGCAGAGGCTCTGGTCTAAGGCACTGCTCTTAGCTGCCTCTGGTGTGACTTCCGCGTGAAGGGAAGGTGTTGACGGCCCGGTTTTCGCCCCATCCGATACGGAGTTAAAGGGGGTTTATCTTGTCGAGGCGAAAAAAAGCGGAAAATGTGGAAAACCTGGATTCTGGGCGAATGGACAAATTCCGCAAACATCAACAATGGAAGAATTGAAATAAAACGATTAACATTGATACCTCATGGGTCAAGTCACGCGAGGAACTTCGTATCCGGACAGGATTTAACGCCTCGGGAAGGGGTCAATCCACAGGCTTTTCCACAGATAGGAGAGAACCTTCTGTAACTACCTGGAAACACGTGGGTGACGGGGCCGTGACCAGGACATTACTCCTGGGATTCGGTGGCCAGAAATCCAGGACGCAACCATTCACGGATGGTGCCGTCGTCGACGCCCAGGTTGGCCAGATGATCCGTGGCCATCTTTAAGCTCTGGTCTTCATCACGGCAGATGAGAAGGCGCTGCCTCCAGGCCTCGGTCGCCCGGGCGCGAAGTTCCGGCTCACCATGGTTCATGCGTTTCTCAAGCACGAACCCCAGGTTGTTCGCGGCCTTGCGATGCTGGTGTTCAAGGGTCAAGGCCTTCTCATAGGCCTCAGTGGCTTCCTTCCAGCGATCGGTAACCTCAAGGGCGACTCCCTTCGCGTTCCACACGTCGGCATCATGGGGTGCCAAGGCCATGGCTTGGGCCACCATGCTCATCTGATCCTCACGCCGGTTGGCGAAGCGGTAGACCTCGGAAAGACCCAGGTAGGCGCTGTATTCGCCAGGGTCAAGTTCAAGGGCCTGAAGAAAGGCCTGCTCCGCGGCGGTCTCCTGGCGGGTTTCCAACAGCACATAACCCAGCTGGACCTGCAAATCGGCCGCATCGGGTTCGCGCATCAAGGCCTCGCGGTAGCAACGCAGAGCATCGTCCCAGCGGCAGTCCTCGCGGGCCATGTCACCAAGGGCGGCCCAGGGGTTCGCGGCGTCCGGATCGGTCTCGGTGGCGAGGCTGAAATAGGAGGCGGCGCCGTCCCGGTCACCCATGTCCCGTTTCAGTTCGCCCAGCAGGGCCTGGGCCTCGGCCAGTACCGGAGCAGGTGGCGCCAGCAGCATGAGCATATGGAGCTGTCCCTGGGCCAGCTCGAGATGGCCCTGTTCACTGAAAATTTCCGCGAGGATGAAATAGCTGGTCGGATCACACACATGCAGGCTGCGGGCCCGCTGGATGCAGCGGAGGCCTTCGGCCAATTCTCCCCGCTTCAGAAGCAGTTCACCCAATGCGTGCCAGCCCCAGTAGTAGCAGTCCTCGGCGCGCAACGCGGCCATGAGCTGGGCCTCGGCTCCGGCGACATCACCCAGCTGTTCCATGGCGATGGCCAGCAGGCGCAGGTAGCCGAGATTGCGGAGATGGCCCCCCTCGCGGGGATGCTCATCCCGGAGGGATTCCAGCTGGGCCAGCAATTCCAGGCCTTCCTCGTCGCCGTTCTGATCACTGAAGCAGAGCAGGCGCTCGAACCACGCCTCCGCATGGGAACGGTCCTCGGCCAGCAACTGGTCCAGGATCTCCCGGGCCTCATCGTGGCGGGCCCGACTGTTGTAGGCGCGAGCCAGGGCCAGACGGTCTTCATAGGAGGTTACGGCCGCGGCCTTCAGCGCCGTCAGGCCGGGATCCAGCAACTTGAGCCAAGGGCGTACCATGGGATGCCTCGTGAGGGAGTCCAGCGTATCACCCTCGGAGCCTGTCCAAGTATTCGAGGGCCCCGCGATGGGTCCAGGCGGGATGCGCCGCCAGGAAGGGCCCGCAGGGCGATGTGGTGGCATCGTTCAAGGGCCCTGACGCCGCGGGGCGCCCGCCTGGGCCCATCCCGAAGGGCGTGCGGCGGCGCGCGTCGCGATGTGGCGTCAGGCTCGGATCGCGTAGTACCCGCTACGCTCATCTCGCCTTCCTGGCCTCGCTCGCGCGGCGCCGCACGCGCGGGGCATTCTAATTACTTGGACAGGCTCCAAGTGCGGCCGCAAGCCCCTCACAAAGCAGATGCGCCATCGCCGCGCGCGTTTCCACCGTGGCCGAGCCGAGGTGAGGCAGCAGGACCGTGCGGGGCGCCCGCACCCAACGCGGATTGATGCGAGGTTCGCCCTCGTAGACATCCAGACCCACACCTCCGAGGTGGCCCGATTCCAACAGGCCGATGGCGGCATTCTCATCAAGGATGCCGCCTCGGGCCGTGTTGATGATCACCGCGCCGGCGGGCAGCTTCTCCAATGAGGATCGGTCCAGCAGGCCGCGAGTCTGGTCCGTGAGCGGGCAGTGAATGGAGAGCACAGCACTGCGGGAAAGCAGGTCCACCAGGGGCATGCGCGAGGCATGGCCCGCGCCGAAATCCGCCTCGCCACCCCGGCCTTCCCGGTCCCAGAAGATGGGCGTCATGCCCAGAACCCTGACTCGACGCGCGAAGGCCTGCCCGATGGAACCGCTGCCCAGGATGCCGCAGATCTTGCCAGCGAGGCCCGATCCCAGCAGCTGGTCCGGCGCCCAGCCCTGCCATGCGCCGGAACGCACCAGGGTCTCCCCTTCTGCCACGCGGCGGGTCAAGGCCATCAGCAGAGTCAGGGCGATGTCGGCTGTGGCGTCCGTCAACACGCCCGGTGTGTTCACCACCGTGATGCCGCGGGCCTGGCAGGCCGCGACGGGCACCTGGTTGACGCCGACGGAGTAGGCGCCGATGGCCTTCAGCCTCGGTGCCGCATCCAGATCGGCTTCAGTGATTGGTTCGGTAACCAGGACCACCACCGCTTCGGCCTGGGCGAGGGCCGCATTCCATTCCGGTGAGCGGAAGGGGGCCACGCACAGGTCCGGGAAGCGGGTACCCAGATCGACGAGGGCGGGGCCCACGAGGGGGGATGTGGCCAGGATGCGGATGCTCATCGCTGCAGAGCCTTCAAGGCCTGGCGGATGGCCTCCGCCAGGGGTGGCTTGGAGGCACGGAGTTCTGACACCACCGGCAGTACCGAATCCTCCTTGAAACCAAGATTCGTCAAGGCCGACCGCAGGCTCTCCTCCCAGGGATCGCCGGTCGGCACGCCGGAGAGGCCATCCAGGCCCGTCAGCCCACCCATCTTTTCCGACAATTCGAAGCACATCTTCTCTGCAGTCTTCTTGCCCACGCCGGGGATCCGGACGAGCACTTTCACGTCCCGGCTCCGAATGGCCCGCACCAGGTCCTCGAGGGACAAGGCCCCGAGGGCCGCCAGCGCCAGTTTCGGGCCCACGCCGTCCACCTTCACCAGCATGCGGTACAACTCCCGTTCCTGCGTGGAGGAGAAGCCGAGCAGCGAGATCTCGTTCTCCCGCACCAGGAGTTCGGTGTGCAGCACCACCGGGGATCCCGCCTCCGGAAGCAGGCCATAGGTGGAGAGGCTGATGGCGGCCGAATAGCCCACGCCAGCACATTCGACGAGTGCCAGGTTCGGCAGTTTCTGGATGAGTTCCCCGCGCAGACGTCCGATCATGCTTCGAGGATACCGGAAGAGAACCCAGCGGCATTGCCGGGTTTGGGTGTCCTAGATCCAGTAGGTGCGGACAGAATCCAGCAGGCGGTTTACGACGTCCCGGTTGCGGCGAGTGCGGGCTTCGCGGCCGGGAAGGTCAGGCATGGCCGACGCCGGGTCATGAAGCTCCCGGCCGGTTCCCGGGCCCAGGAGGTGACGCCAGTGGTCCATCCACACCGCGGGAAGGTGCTCCGGCAGGGGGAGCCCCATGAAGGTCAGGTAAAGGATCGTCCAGACCCGGGCCACCACCTGGGCTTCGTAGCCTCCACCCAGGGTCAGGAGCACCCGGCCATGGGCATGGGCATCCGCCAAAGCGAAAATCCTTTGATAGAGCGTCTGGAAAGCCTGCGTAGTGAGGGCGAGATCCCCCAATGGATCCGCGAAATGCGCATCCGCGCCAGCCTGGACCACCAGGACATCGGGCGAGAACCAGGATAGGGCCCGGGGCACGACCGATTCGAAGGCCTCCAGGTAGTCGCCGGCTTCGGTGAAAGGCTCCAGAGGAATATTCACGCTCAGGCCCCGAGCCGATCCACTCCCCAGATCCTGGATGTGGCCGGTGCCAGGATAGAGGTAGTGCCCGGATTCATGGATGCTGAGGGTGAGCACTCGATCGTTCTCATAGAACAGGTTCTGGACACCATCGCCATGATGAAGATCGATATCCAGATAGGCCACGCGCCAGCCATGCGCCACGAAGGCCTGGATGGCCACGGCCAGGTCGTTGTACAGGCAGAACCCGGCCGCTTGATCCTTCTGGGCGTGGTGCAGCCCTCCTCCCAGTTGGAGCACCCGCCGCTCCTTTCCAGTCATGAGCATCCGGGCGCCGTGAAGAATGCCGCCCACCAGCCACCGGGTGGCGAGGTCCATGCCCGGGAAGATGGGGTTGTCCGGTGTGCCGAGGCCGAACCGATCGGCTTCCAGGTTGGGTTTCCCCTGGTCCAGGGCCTCGACCATGGCGACATAGGCCTCGTCATGGACAGAGAGGATGTCCTCCCGGGTCGCGGCGGGCGCGGCGATGGGCGCGACTTCATGACCGAGGGAGCGAAACAGGTCCAGGAGCATCTCCAGGCGCGCTGGGGAGAAGGGATGCTCCGGACCGAAGTCGTACCCGGCATATTCCGGGCGATGGATCAGTGCTGCCATGGCTTCTGGGCGGGCCACAGGATATCGAATCCATCTGCCCGCAGCGTCTCGGCCAGAGGCCGGGTCTGGCTCGAGTCCAGCCGCAGCACCGTGCGTACTCGGCCATCCGCGCCTGGGTGGGTGAGGATGGAGTGGATGTTGACGTGGCGGGTGGCGAGAAAGGCTGTGAGGCGGGCCAGTTCTCCAGGCCTATCGGCGAGGGCCACTTCCAGCCTCGAGGAGGGCTTGGTGACGCCCGTCAGGAGCACCAGGGCATCCAAGAGGTCCATGCCTGTGATGATGCCCACCAGGTCGGAACCATCCAGCACCGGCAGGCAACCGATCTTCCGGTCTCGCATGATCCTGGCGGCATCCTCGATGGGGTCCAGCGGATCCACGGTCATTACTGGACTGCTCATGACCAGCGAGACCGGTTCCCCTGCGGTGCGGGGAGCTGGTGACAGGCTGCTGGTGGCGAACCGGAGGTCCCTGTCCGTGATGACCCCCACCAGGCGTCCCTGCTCCATCACGGGAAGATGGCGGAATCCGCGAGTCTGGAGTTGCTGGAACGCATCGCCCAGGAGGGTGGTCGCCTGGATCACCGTCACCGGTCTGTGCATGATTTCATTCACCAGCATGGCGGTCCTCCTGGCTTCATGGCATGCGGTATTCGGCCTGAGAGAGGGCCACTCGGGGTTCGGGTTGCAAGGGCATGGGGTGAAGTGAGATGCCGACCTCGGGCGGAACATAGACCCCGGCCTCCAGGGTGCAGACCCAGGGCAGTTCCTCCACCAGCTGAGTCAGTCGGCCCAGGGTTTCGGCCAGTCCGCAGACCGAGGGCAGTTGAAGCCTTTCAACGACATCGGCGATATCGATATCGGTCAGGGGCGTGATGCGCAGGATCGACGCTTCCCCCTGCCGGTGGAACCGCCAGATGGGGCCGAAATCAGGGTCCGCCGAGAGGCTCATGGCAATCATCGAGCCCCCAGGGGTCGGTTCCCCCCGCAGCCTGTCGGCGATGGGAATGCCGAAGCCTGCCATGAGCTCGCGAACCTGTGCGGGAGACAGCATCAACGGAGATGCGTCCGTCAGCCCCTCGACGAGCTGCTCCACCCAGAGGCGGGTCTGTCCCGCATCCAGGTTCTCGTAGGCAGGAATCCGGCCCGGGGGTTGCATCCGGAACCGGGCATAGTCCACCACCTTGGAGAGCGCCAAGGCGGCCGACTCCGGAAAACGGTAAGAAGGGAAAGTGCGGTGGGCGCCGCCGCGCTCACCCTGCGCCGCCGAGCCCACGGGAACCGCACCGCTGACTCCCATCAACGAGAGCAGGGTCGGCTTGGCGACGCCAGTGGCGCGCTCAGCCTTCACTGAGGCCCGGCGAATGGCCCGGGCTACCAGGGCCGGATCGCAGCCCCCCACGCAGGCGAAGGTG
>PMJK01000076.1:0-219 GCA_003158505.1 Holophagaceae bacterium
TGATGGCCGCGTCGGTCTGGATGACGCCGCTGATCCGCCGCCGGGTTGTGCTTTGGATCTCGCGCCCCAGGGCTGACACCACGCCGGTGGTGAGGGTCTGATCCAGGCCGAAGGGATTGCCGATGGCCAGCACCGCCTGGCCCACCTGCAGGTCCGCGCTGGAGCCCAGGGGGATGGGGCGCAATTTCGGCGGCGTCTTGGCCAGTTGAAGCACGGCGA
>PMJK01000076.1:298-45879 GCA_003158505.1 Holophagaceae bacterium
CGCCGGATGGGCACTTGTTCCCAGTCGGGCAGGGGCCCCCGGGGCTCCACGGCACGCGGGCGCACCACTGCGGGCGTGAGGGCGTGTCCGCACCAGCCCGCGAAGATGCCTGCGGATAACAAGCTCACGATATAGATGCTCCGACGCATGGGAACCTCCGTGGCGGCCCCCAATCTATCTGGTCGAATCGAAGTGTCAAGATATGCAAATCAAGAGGTTAAGAAAAATTTAACGTTCGTGTTGACATATGACTTAATATGACTAAGATTTTATTCGGAAACGGAAGCATGGTTTCCTGGCCAGGCTTTCACCGTTCCCTCTTTCTCATAGGAGGACTTCATGAGCATCCTTCGCACCCGTACCCCCCAGACGCTTCCGGCCACGGCGTCGACCCTGGAGCCCTTCCGCCTCATGCGCGACTTCCTGCGCTGGGATCCGCTCTGGGACTACGATTCCGGGTCACCGTCCATGGCCTTCATGCCCAGCTTCGACGTGAAGGAGACCCCGGATGCCTACCAGTTCAAGGCGGACCTCCCCGGGATTCTGGAGGCTGAGATGGAGATCAGCCTTGAAGGAACCCGTCTCACCGTGGCCGGCAAGCGCGAGGAGGAGGTCTTGAAAGATGGAGAGCGCATTCATCTGGCGGAGCGCAGCCACGGCCAATTCAGCCGGACCTTCACCCTGCCCGAGGATGTGGAAGGCGAGAAGGTGGTGGCCGAACTCCGCAACGGCGTCCTCACCCTGATGGTGCCCAAGCGCCCCGAAGTGAGGCCCCGCAAGATCAACGTCAGTCTTGGTTGAGGCCCGCCTGTCAGCCTTTCCTCGCTCCAAAAAAGCCCCGGAATCCGGGGCTTTTTTGGAGTCAGTTGTAGAAGAAGTTCGGCGGGCCGAAGGTGCCGGGCGTGCTGGCGCTGTTGAACCGGATCACGATGTCCCCGTCGGCCAGCACCAGATCCGGATGGCCGTCACCGTTCATGTCGCCGATGGCCACCGCCATGGGGCCATAGGTACCGGCGTAGTTCACGGCGGGCAGCAGGGCGCCGTGGTTGGCGGGATCCTGCAGGAGGACGGATACGGCGCCCGGGGAGCCCGGCAGACCTTGGCAGGCCACGGCCACGTCGGGCTTGCCATCCCCATTGAGGTCACCCACGGCCAGCCCGCTGGCGCGGTATTCGGTCGTGTAGTTGACTGGGGGGCCAAAGGTCCCGGGCGTGGTGCCCTGGATCAGCACGCTCAGGCCCTGGTTGTTGGGCCCGAAAGTGTCGCCGTAATTGGCGGTGAGCAGGGCCAGATGGCCATCTCCCTTCAGGTCCGCCGCCTTGATCGCGACAGGTTGCACGCCAGTGGGATAGGTTACAGCCGGTGCAAACACATGGGGACTGGTCTGTAGAAGAACGGAAACAGCATTGGATGTGAGAGCCACCGCAATGTCGTCAAGACCATTGCCGTCTAGATCAGCCACAGTCACAGCTGTGGGATACCCATTAACGGCATAGAACCCCCCATTGAAGACTCCAGGAATACCGGTCGAATAGAAAATTTGTACGCTGGAGACACCGGGGGTGGCGGCTCCGGCGACGACGATATCCAAGCGTCCGTCGGTGTGCCCGCTCAAGTTGCCTACGGCCACATCCAACGGTGTAAATCCTGGCAGCGGGAGGACGACGGCAGGCTGGAAGAATCCAGGCTTTGCGGGATCGGCATAGCGGACGGTGACGGTCTGGTCATCGGCATTGGCCACCACCAGGTCGGGGCGGCCGTCCCCATTGATATCCGCAACGACGAAATTGGCGGGACCAATGCCCACGCCAAAGCGGGTGGGGGGCAATGCGAAGTTGCCGGCGGAAATCTGGAGGCGAGTGGAAACATAGCCCTGGGTGGGCATCCCCCCCAGGTCGGTGGAAACCAACCCGAGGATGTCGGGCAGACCATTGCCATCGACGTCCGCCACGGCGATGGCGTTCACCAGATAGCTCGAGCTGGGGCCGTACGCGTAATTGGAATCGGAATGGTAACATCCAAACAAGGCAAGTGTTATCAACGATCCGAGGAACAGGCGAACAGGTGTGCGCATGGGGACTCCTTGAACCCGTGGTGAAAGGGTGGGAGGTCTGGCCGGTGGCCGCCAGGTTGCGGAAAGTTGGACCCCGGAACCGGGCCCCAGGTTGAGGATCAGATCTCTTGGACCGAGACGGCCCATTTGACCAGCTCCCGGGGCAGGAGGGCGGGCCAGTAGGCCACGATCTCCTGGGCTTTGGGGCGACCCCCGGCGAAGCCCGTGACCCCCGCCGGACCCGCCGTCACCAGGGGCGCGATCTCCCGACCGAAACGCTCGACCTTCTTCCGGTCCGGATCCTTCACGCTGAGGCGCAGGACGATCTCGGCGGGATCTTCCGGAGCCTGGGCGATGCCCGCATGAACCGTGCTGGCGCCTAGGAATTCGGCGTCGGTGTACTCGAACTCGAACCCCGCGGCCTTCAGCCGCTTCCACACAATGTCGGCGCACAGCCGGGCCTTTTCCAGAGCCCGGGGGCCGCAGAGGGTCAGCTGTCCCGTGGCCTTGTAGCCCTTCAGGTAGGCTCCGCTCACCTTGAGGAAGGCCGTGCGGGGCTTGCCCGTGATGCCGCTGACGCGCACCCGGTCGGGACCGGCCTGTTCCAGGTGGATGCTGGTGAAATCGGCCACCACATCCGGGGTGATGTAGTTGTGGGGGTCACCCATCTCGTAGACCAACTGCTCGCTCAGGGTATCTACCGTGACCATGCCGCCGGTGCCCGCATGTTTGGTGATGATGAAGGTGCCATCCTCCGAGCACTCGGCGATGGGATAGCCCACTTTCCACAGTTCGGGCACCTCCCACCAACGCGTGAAGTTGCCACCGGTGGCCTGGGCGCCGCATTCCAGGATATGGCCTGCCACGGTGCCCGCGGCCAAGCGGTCCCAGTCATCCGCGGCCCACCTGAACTCGTGGATCAGCGGAGCCAGGGTGAGCCCTGGATCGGTGCAGCGTCCCGTCAGGACGATGTCCGCGCCGGTGTCGAGAGCCTCCACCATGGCCTGCGTCTGGAGGTAGACGTTGGCGCTGAGGATCTCCCTTGGCGCATCGAAGAGGCCTTCGCCGGTGTCCATGTTGGCCAGCTTCAAGCCCTGGGCCCGGAGCTCGGGCAGGCGCGCCAGCACATCGTCGCCGGTCACGGTGGCGATCTTCAGTCCGGTGACACCCAGCTGTCTCGCCACCGCCAGCACGGCCCTCCCGCAGGCCTCCGGATTCACCCCCCCGGCGTTGGCCACCACCCGGATGCCTTTGGCTTTTAGCTGCGGGAGCACGCGTCTCATCAGGTCCACGAAATCGGTCGCGTAGCCCAGGTCCGGGTCCTTCCGGCGCTGCTTCTGCATGATGGAAAGCGTCACTTCGGCCAGATAGTCCAGGGTCAGGAAGTCGATGCCCCCGGCCTCCACCAGGCGCACGGGGGCGTCGATGCTGTCGCCCCAGAAGCCCTGGCCATTGGCGATGCGGACGAGCTTGGGCATGGAGGCTCCGGGGTGGGGGAATCCAGTCTACTTGGCTCCCAGCACCCGCAGACCAATGCCAAGCACCAGGGTGATGAGGACACAGCCCACCGCACCGCTGGTCTTCAGCCGCATTGTGTGTCGCGCGGCGAGGAAGAGCAGCACAGCTTCGGCGATGAAGAACAGGTCCAGGCTGTAGAGAAGGGCATGGACTTTCACGCTCTCCACCTGCACGAAGTAGCCCACGGAGGTCGGCGGGATCTTCTCAGGAGTCAGGCCTCCAACGGTCCCGATGAGACAGATCAATCCGACGAGCAGCATGGAGGGGAGGCGCACCAGGCTAGGGACCGCCACGGCGCTCAGGGCCTGACGATAGCTTGGGGCCTCGATTTCGGCGGTGTTCTTGCCCACCAGCCAGTAGAAAAAGGCCGTCAGAAACGTGAAGAAGGCCGTGAAGAACAGGGTGGTGAAAGCGCTGAGCGGAACGATGAACTTCTTGTAGAAGCCGACGATCAGGTCGATCTGCGATGAGGCGATCTGTGGATTCTTCTCCAGGGCTGGTCGCAGCATTTCATCCACGTCCACCTTCAGGCCCCAGAGCACGGTGAGGATCAGGGCTGCCACGAGGATCACGCCCAGGGCCCAACCCCAGCTGGGCGCCTTGTTCAGCCGTTGAAACAGCTCCACTGGATTGGTGAAGACGCCCAGGATCTGATCCGCGAGGCTGGGGGCTCTGGGTTTCGGTGGCTCTGGCTGGTCACCGTACAGGGAAGATGTGGGCTGATCGCTCATGGCCTGGACCTCAGGGGAATCCCAGGCACTCTAGCGCAATGAGGACCCCTTGGGCCACAACCACCGGTGATACATTTGCGCATCGATCCGCCTTCCCTTCCGGAGATCGTTCCCATGTCCGTCTTGGATCGAATCGCAGAACGGCAGTTGGTGGTGGTGACGGGTAAGGGCGGCGTTGGCAAGACCACCCTTACTGCTGTGCTAGGGCGTCTATTGGCGAATCGCGGGAAGCAGGTGCTGCTGCTGGAAGTGGACCCCCGGGAGAGTCTCCACCAGGCCCTGGGTACCGAGCCCTCCGGGGGCGAGGTCGTGCCGGCTGGCCCCGGTCTGTCCATCCAGAATCTCCAACCCGGTGCGGTGATCGAAGGGCTGGTGCGGGAGAAGGTTCCCATCGCCTACCTGGCCAGAAAGATCACGGAGAGCACGGCCTTCCACCAGTTCGTGGAAGGCGCGCCGGGCCTGAAGGAGACGGCCCTGCTGGGGCACGCCTACCGGGTCCTCCAGGGTGGCCACCGCCCCAGGACCGACCTCGTGATCGTGGATGCTCCCGCCACGGGGCATGGGGCCACCATGCTGGCTGCTCCGGGCCTGCTGGCCCAGGCGGCGGAGGGGGGACAGCTGGGGGACATGGCCTCCGAACTGGCCGACTTCCTGGCGGACGCGTCCCGTTGCGACGTGGTGCTCGCCACCCTCCTGGAGGAGATGCCCGTTGAGGAGACCCTCGAGCTGATTGAACTGTTGTGGGCGAAACTGGGCATCCGGCCCGATCTGGTCGTGGCGAATGGAATGTACCCAGCCCTTCCCCACGGTGCGGCCCCAACCCCAGGCATGAATCTCTGGCGGGCCCGCCGTCGTCTGAATGAGGCCGAACTTGGCCGTCTCACCGCCTCCTGGGAGGGGCCCCTGCTGAAACTGCCCCTGCTGCCCCTGGACCGGGGGCCGGCCCTGGTGAAGGCCCTGGTCGCGTTGCTCCACGAGGCCGACTCGTGAGCGGCGATCTGCTGAAGGGACGGCTCATCGTCGTGGTGGGTGCGGGAGGCGTGGGCAAGACCACACTGGCGGCGGCGCTGGCCCTGGGGTCAGCGAAGGAAGGTCGGCGGACCCTGGTGATGACCTTCGATCCCTCCCTCCGCCTCAAGGATGCGCTCGGGGTGGGGGATTCCGGGAAGGGCGAGCCCATTCGCGTGATGGAGGCTGGTCCGGGCTTTCTGGATGCGGCCCTCCTGGACGCGAAGCTTACCTTCGACCGTCTGATCCGGAACTACGCGCCCAATGCGGCGGCCGCCAAGCGGATCTTCTCGAACCGCTTCTATCGGGACATGGCCGGCAACCTGTCGGGAATCCTGGAGTACATGGCCATGGAGCGGTTGTTCGAGATGCAGGCCTCAGAGGGTTATGACCGCATCATCCTGGATACTCCTCCCACCCGCCAGGCCATGGATTTCCTCCAGGCGCCGGAGCGCATGATGAACCTGGTGGACAGCAAGGCCATCCAGTTTGCGATGGATCCCTGGTGGGATGACGCGGGGCGGAAAAACCTGGCCTTTCGCATTGCCTTGAAAGGGGCCATGGAACTTTCGGATCGCGTCATCGGACGCCGGTTCCTGTTGGACGTGGTGGAGTTCATCAGGGCCTTCGCTCCCCTTTTCGATGGGTTCCGGAGCCGGGCGGAGGACGTGAGGAACCTGCTCCTGGCAGACGAGACCCGATTCCTCCTGGTGGCAGGCCCGGGTCCGGACCGGGTTCCTGACGCGATGTTCTTCCTGCGAAAGCTCCAGGAAACCGGCCACCACCTCGGTCCCATTCTGGTGAACCAGGTGCATCCCGATCCCGGTCCAGCCGCAGGGAAGGACCAGGGAACGGTCCTGTTGCGCTTCCTGGCAGACCGGGATCAACGCGGCCTGAGCCTGCTGCGAAGCCTCTTCCCGGGTGAAAAGAACATCATCTCCGTGTCACTGGAGCCCGTCCCCCCTGGGGACCTGAGGACACTGGGGCAGCTTTTCGAGAAGCTATCGAAAGCAAACCCGAACTGATGCATGACCTGGAAATACCGCGTTGCGGAAAAAAAACGTGGCGCCATTGCCGCAATGCGGTAAATTTGGTCAGGGAAGGGGTCGAGGGATGATCCGTCTCATCAAGCGTTACGGCGGTGCCAGCCGCAAGCTCTACGATACGGAGGAGAGCCGCTACGCCTCTCTTGAAGAGCTTTCCGCCTGGATCCGAGCCGGCCAGGAACTCCAGATCCTGGACAGTGTCGCCGGCGAGGACGTGACCGCCCAGACCCTCACCCAGATCATCTATGAGGACCATCGGCGCGGGAGCTCGATGCTTTCCGGGGACCTCCTCCATCAGGTCATCCGCCGGGGTAGCCAGGCCCTCTCCGAAGGAGTCGAACAGGTGCAGGCGGGGGTGGATCGCATGGTCCGCAGCTCCCTGGATCGCCTCGCCCATATCGGCGGCGCGAAAGAGGAAATGGCGCTGCTCCACCAACGACTTGCGGAACTCGAGGCCAGCTTGGCGGAACTGGAAGTTCAGACCAAGGCCCGGAAAGTCGAGGGCCGTCCCCGTGCGCCCCGCAAGAAAGCCAGTTAGCCCCAATCAACCATCCCGGCCACACAGCCGGCTGAAAGGAGAAAGGACATGGCGACCAAGAAGAAAACCCAGAAAGCCCAAGGGCTGAAGGAATCCGCCTACGAGATCTGGCTGGCGGGCCTCGGCGCTTTCAATCTTGCCGGTGAGGAAGGCAGCAAACTCTTCAAACACCTCGTGGAGAAGGGCAGCGAGCAGGAGGAGGTCAATAAGGAGTGGATCAACAACCTGATGGAGCGCGCAGAGGTCCTGACGGGCGACGCCAAGAGCGTCCTCAACAAGGTGACCTCGCCCATCGAAGATGGCCTGGCTGCCGCCATGCAGCGCCTGGGTGTGCCCACCCGCAGTGAGATCATCAAGCTCACCCATCGGGTAGAGGAACTCACTAAGCTCGTGGCCCAGTCCAGGGCCGCGGGTCAGACCAAGCCCAAGCCCAGGGCCCGCGCCGCAAGGGCCTGAGGGTCCCATGGCTTCGCCACGCCGCAGGAAAGGATCGCGGCTGGGGCTCGCCTTGGCTTCCGGAGGCATGCTGGGGGGCGTCTATGAAGTCGGCGCCCTCCGGGCCCTTGAGGAGTCCATCGATGGCCTCGACCTGAACCGGCTGGATGTCTACGTCGGGGTGAGCGCCGGGGCTTTCGTCGGCTCCCACCTGGTCAATGGAATCACCGTCACTGAGATGATCCGGGGCCTGCGGGGGGATCCTGGCCAGGAAGTGCTCTTTGATCCCGCCATCTTCTTTATGCCTGCCTTTAGGGAGATGCGAAGACGAGGGTTCCTGCTCCCCTGGGTCCTCGGAGATGCCCTGGTGCAGTTCCTGAAAGGATCTGAGAGCCCTTCTTTCATCGGGAGCCTGGAGGGGCTGGGTCCCTCGCTTCCTGTGTGCCTCTTCGACAATGAGGCCATCCGGGAGTACCTCCACCGGGCTTTCCTGCAGCCCGGGAGGACCGACGACTTCCGGGAACTTCCACGGAAGTTCTTCGTGGTGGCGACGGATCTTGAAACCGGCGGGGCCGTGGTCTTCGGTCATGAAGGGCTGGACCACATTCCCATCTCCCGCGCCGTGCAGGCCAGTACGGCCGTCCCCGGTCTATACCAGCCCGTGGACGTCGAGGGGCGGGTATGCGTGGACGGGGTGCTCCTGAAGACCCTCCATTCCACGGTCGCCCTGGGGTATGGTGCCGACCTGCTGTTGTGCGTGAATCCCCTGGTGCCCATGAACACGGGATCCGAAGACGCCCGCGAGGCCCTCGGGCGTCGGGCGCTGCAACGGGGCGGCCTTCCCGCCGTCCTCTCCCAGAGTTTCAGGATCCTCATCCACTCCCGGGTCAGCCTGGGGATGGAGCGGTCCGCCCAGATGTACCCCGACGCGGATCTGGTGCTGTTCCAGCCAAAGCCCACGGAACACCGCCTGTTCACCAACCTCTTCCGCCTCCACTCCCGCCGGAAGGTGTGTGAGATCGGCTACGAGCAGACCCGAGTGGACCTCTGGCACCGCCGGGAGACGCTGGGGCCGCTCTTCGCGAAGCATGGCCTCGCGCTCCGCCTGGAGCGCCTGGGCGACTCCCACCGAAACGTGTGGGACTGCCTGGATCATCCTGCGGAAAAGGAATCCAGCGTGGCTGATCGTCTGGATGCCGCCCTGCAGGCCCTGGAGGCCAGCCTAAAGTAGGACACGACAGAGACTGGCCCGCACATGCTCAGAGAAGCCTCAGGGCCTCGAACTGTTCCTCGAAGGCCTTGATCAGGGCCGCGGGATCCGGCACGAGGGCTTCGTCGGTGATCACGCCCAGCTGCACCTTGCCGGCAAAACTCAGGATGGAGATGCCCACTCCAATCTTGGCCCGCTGGGGTACCCAGAAGAGGATGGACCGCACCCGGCGTCCCTCCAGGGAGATGTCCCGGCAGGGTCCGGTGATATTGGTAACGACGGCGGTGCACTTGTTCGCGAGGAAGTCGATGAGCCCCTGGCTCATGGCCCTGGGCAGGAAGGCCAGGAGGGCCCGCTGGAGCTCATAGATCACCATGGGTACCGCCGAGCGCTTCACCTGGTCCATCTTCGTCTTGACCGCAAGGATGCGTTGGGAAAGGGCGCAGGAACCTGCTGGCAGTTCGAGGGGCACGGGGGCGAAGTGGTTCTCGCAGCGCAGGGACTCCCCTGGATGCCGCACGTTCACGGGCATGGAGATCAGGAACCGGGACGGGGCGGTGCCCCCGCGGTGCGCCAGGTAATGGGAGAAGGCTCCCGAGACCGAGGCCATGAGCACATCGTTCACCGTGGCGCCGATGCGATGCCTGGCCTGCTTGACCACCTCCAGATCCAGGGGCGTGGTCCAGGCCACCCGCTTGTTTCCGGACAGAGCTGGCCCGTGCATGTGGTTCCGATCCGGGAACCAGGTCAGGCGACGCAGAAGGATGCCGGGCGCGCTCAGCGGAATGGCCGCAGCCCTGAGGACCTGGCCCAGCCAGCCGTCACCTGGAGGTGGCCCTGTCGCATGGGATATGCCGTTGCCCTTGTCCCAGTTCCCGTCCATCAGGGTGAACAGCAGGCACACCAGGGCCTCACCGTCGCCGATGCTGTGGTGGATGCGGACCAGGAGGGCGGTGGTGTCCTCTTCGAAGGGGTCGATGAGCTGGATCTCCCACTGGGGGTGGTCCCAGTCCAGCTTCTGGCTCGCCTGCTTTCCCACGTAGGCCTGGATGGCCTCGAGGCTGTGCAGATGCTTGGCGCGAGTCGCGAAGATGTGCCGGGCGATGTCGAAGTCCGGGTCCCGGGTCCAATAGCGGCGGAGGCCCTTCCCGGTGATGCGGCAACGCAGGCGTTCGAAACGGCCGGCCTCCGGTCCTTCGAAGATGCGCCGCTGGAAGGCGGTCCTCAGGGTCTCGAGATCCAGGCGATCGGTGATGATGATGGCGTTGATCACCATGAGGTTCGTCGCCGAATCCTGGAGCCAGATGGCATCGCTGGATGCGATTCGTTCACGCATGGGGGCTCACTTCCTGCGGACTGCCAGGACGAAGGCGAGAAGGAAGAGGCCCGACCACAGGGGCCAGGGAGACCGGAACCCCATGGCCACGGCGCCTGCCACCAGGCATGAACCGGCGATGAGGGTGCCGCGCAGGCCAGACAGCGGGGGTTCATTGGGCTGGCGGGCGTATTTTTCCAATACCCTCAGTCCATCCGTGATCAGGAGGGGCATCTTGGCCAGGGCGTCCACCAGTTCCGGCACTCCCCGCATGCCTTCGCTGATGAGCCGGAAGGGGCTGAACTGTTCGATGAACAAGGATCGGATGTGCCGCTTGCTCACGTCCGCCACATCGAAACCCGGAAGCAGCACATTGCCGACTCCCTCGAAGGTGACCAGGGCCTTCACCATCAGCACGAGCTCCACGGGGAAGTACATGCCATGCTCGGCACCCTTGGACAGGGATTGGAGGATGAGCTGGCCCAGGGAGAATTCGCTGAAGTTGGCGGCCCGCTTCCAGCGGTGGGCGATGTCCACGGCGTCCCGGCGGAAGCCGTTGGGATCGGCGCCTGGTCCCGGGTTGGCGATGGCGGTGAGGTACCGGGCCGCGTTCTCGCCATCGCCCATCACCAGGGCGAAGTAGTAGTACATCAGCGACCGGCGCAGGTCCTCGTCCAGACGCCCCACCATCCCCAGGTCGATGAACCCGATTTTGGGACCCGGCAGGATGATGAGGTTCCCCGGATGCAGGTCCGCGTGGAAGAATCCATCCCGGTAGAGCATCCGGATGATGGACATGGCGCCGAGGTCCGTCAGGTAACGCCGCTGCTCCTCAGGGATGTCGAGGGCCTCCGGCGAGTCCGGGCTCAGGCCGTCGAAGAATTCCATGCAGAGGACGCTGCGCCCGCTGAACTGCCGGTAGATGCGTGGGAAGACCACATCGGGCACATCCGCGAAATGACCGGCGAAGATGTCGGCATTTTCGGCTTCCAGCCGCAGGTCCACTTCCCGCAACGTGTAATTGCAGAATTCATTCACCACCTGGCGGGGCTGGAACCTCGGGATGATGAGCTGAGCGACCGCCCCCAGCATCCGCAGCAGCTTCGCGTCCCGCTCCAGCGTCTGGCGGATGCCCGGCTTGACCACCTTCAGCAGCACTTGTTCCCCGTCCACGGTGGTGGCCTTGTGGGTCTGGCCGATGGAGGCGGAACCCAGGGGGATCGGATCGATGGACTGGAACATCAGGCCCAGGGGCCGCTTCAGGTCTTTCTCGATGATGCCCTGCAGCACATCCAGGGGAACCACTGGCAGACGGTTGAGCAGATGCTTCAGCTCATCGGTGATCGGTTTGGGCAGCAGGTCTTCGCGCAGGCTGAGGATCTGACCCAGCTTGATATAGGTGGGGCCCAGCCTTTCGAGGCGCCGGCGGAGCTGGACGGGGAAGGGCTCCCTTCGCAGGGTTCGGTCCACGAAGAGGCGTCCGGGGAGCGCTGCGAACCAGATGAGCAGCTGGCGCCCGCCCTTGGGTCCGCCCTCTCCGAGCTGGGAAGTCGACTGGTAGGCTAACGCGCCAAAGAGCAGACCCAGGAAATGCCGCCAGGTCACCAGGAGGCGCCGGAATAGTCCCTGCGGCTTCCAGGCCTGCACCACCTCGAACCCCCGGGCGCGGAGGAGCGCCGCCTGGTCCTGTCCGTCCACCTCCGCGGAAAGGGCTACCCGGACCTTGGAAGCCCGTCTGCCTGACGGAGGGCGGAGGTCGGCTCCCGCTTCCAGCTCAGCGATTGCGCCCGTATTTTTCATGGGAAGACACCCATTCCAGTGAAGAGATCGCCGCGCCGAGGGAGATCTCTCCCGCCAGGGCCACCCCGGCGATGATCTCCGCGAGCTTGTAGACCTTTCCTGATCCCAGGCACCCGAGCACCTGCAGGCACTCCCGCTGGGTGGGCAGGCCCGTGCCCCCGCCGTGGGTGGCCACGATGAGCGAGGGGATCGTGATCGACATGTAGAGGTCCTGCTCCGGTGTCAGCTCCGTGTAGAGAATCCCCGAGGAGCCCTCCGCCAGATTCGCCACGTCCTGCCCCGTGGCGATGAACATGGCGGCGAGGGCGTTGGGGCTATGGAGCCCGTTGTTGTTGGCGCCGGAGAGCATGGATCCCACGTTGGCCACGCCCCAGTGGTAGACCAGGCTCTCGGGTTGGGCGTGCATGACCTCCATCAGCACGTCCCGCCTGATGACGCATTCGGCGGTGACCCGCTTGCCCCGGGTGTGGAGCAGGTTCACCTGGGAGGCCTTCTTGTCCGTGGCCAGGTTGGATTCAAGGTAGAAGCGCCGGACGGTCGTCTTGTGCTGCTCCAGGATCCAGTTGCAGGCGGCGAAGGTGGCTCGGCCGACCATGTTCTGGCCCGCCGCGTCGCCGGTCTTGAAGTTGAAGCGGAGGAAGGCGAACTTGCTGGCCAGGTAGGTGTCGATGTAGGCCAGCTTGCCACTTCCGGTGGTAGCCTCGGCTTCCCGCCGGATCTCGTCCAGGTGGTCCTCGACCCACCGCCGGAAGGCCAGGGCCTCCCGCGCGCTGTCGAAGATGAACACCGGGGCGCGCTGCATGTGGTCGCTCTGGACCGTGCAGGTCACACCGCCGGACAGGTTGAGGACCTTCATCCCCCGGTTGTAGGAGGCCACCAGGGTGCCCTCGGTGGTGGCCAGGGGGATCAGGAACTCGCCCTTGGCGTGTTCGCCCCGGACATGCAGCGGCCCCGCGAAACCCAAGGGGACCTGGGCCACACCGGTGAAGTTTTCGATGTTGCCCTGGGACACCCTGGGATCGAAGGAATACTGGCGGATGTGATGAAGCTCCACTCCGGCCAGGTCCTCTACGAAGGCCTGCCGGGTCGCGATGATGGATGGGGAGTAGTTGTCCTCCTTGGAACAGGGCACCGAGGCCGGCTTTGTCCGGGGAAGGCCCATGCGGTCCTCCACCTCGAAGCTGAGGGCGCCCAAGCCCTCCACCTCCAGGGCGATCTCGATGGCGTGGGGGCCTTCCTCGACTTTCTTCCCCGGGGCCCGGAGATGGGCGACCTGCTTGAGGGGGAAGGACCGGGGCCTTTCCAGGGTGACCTCGTTGGCGCGGTGCCAGCTGCCGTCCCCGAGATCCACCTCGAGGTCATCGGCCCCCAGTTCCAGGGGCCCGATCCGCACCTTCAGGAGCCGGTTGAGGACCAGGTCGCTCAGTCGGTTCTCGAGGCTGATGGCCACGCCGTCGGCTTCGTTCCGCAGCGAACCATGGGTATAGAGGTCCCGAAGTATCGTTGGCGGAATCATCTGGTCGCCACCCCGGATGGAGAGCCCCAAATGTACGCAGCTTAAGATAACTCGCAAGTCATTTATGAGATTTTATATAGTGTAAATAAAATGGATCATTCATTGGCATATATGTCAGGTCTGCGACCCTGATCCCCTAGAATGTTGTTGTACCTATCCTTTGATCCGCCCCCGTCCCTCGCCACCCCTTGAAAGGAGTCCACCCATGACCACCACCAAGGCTGCGGAACTCATCGCCCAGGAGAACCAGTTCGGTGCCCACAACTACCATCCCCTCGACGTCGTGTGCACCAAGGGGGAGGGGGTCTTTCTCACCGACGTGGACGGCAAGCAGTACATGGACTTCCTGGCGGCCTATTCGGCCGTTAACCAGGGCCACAACCATCCGAAGATCGGCGAGGCGATGATCGCCCAGGTCAAGACGCTGGCGCTCACCAGCCGCGCCTTCCGCAACGACCAGTTCCCGCCGCTGCTCGAGAAACTCTGCAAGCTCACCGGGTTCGACAAGGCCCTGCTCATGAACAGCGGCGCCGAGGCGGTGGAGACCGCCATCAAGGCCATGCGCAAGTGGGGCTACGACAAGAAGGGCATCGAGTACGGCAAGGCCGAGATCATCGTGGCCGAAGGCAACTTCCACGGCCGCACCACCACCATCGTGGGCTTCAGCACCGATCCCGATAGCACCAGCCGGTTCGGCCCCTTCACCCCGGGCTTCGTGATCGTGCCCTACGGCGATCTGGAAGCCGTCAAGAAGGCCATCAGCCCGAACACCTGCGCCATCTTCATGGAGCCCATCCAGGGTGAGGCCGGCGTGGTGATCCCGCCCAGGGGCTTCCTCAAGGGACTGCGGGACCTGGCCGATGCCAACCACTGCCTCCTGGTGCTGGATGAGATCCAGTCCGGCCTGGGCCGCACCGGCAAGATGTTCGCCTTCGAGCACGAGGGCATCCGCCCCGACGGCATCACCATCGGCAAGGCCCTCAGCGGCGGCTACTATCCCGTCAGCGCCTTCCTGGCCAATGACGAGGTAATGGACGTCTTCACGCCCGGCATCCACGGCAGCACCTACGGCGGCAATCCCCTGGCCTGCGCCGTGGCCAGCGCCGCCCTGGACGTGCTGGTGGACGAGCAGCTCGTGGAGAAGACGGCCAACCTGGGTGCCCACTTCAAGCAGCGCCTTCAGAACCTGAAGACCGACAAGGTGCAGGAGATCCGCTGCATCGGCCTCTGGGCCGGCGTGCAGCTGAGGCCCGAGGCCGGCGGCGCCCGGAAGTACTGCCACGCCCTGAAGGAGCGCGGCATGCTCTGCAAGGACACCCACGTGGATACCATCCGGTTGGCTCCGCCCCTCGTCATTACCCGGGCGCAGATCGACTGGGCCGTGGACCAGCTGGAAGCGGTTCTCGCCTAGGCGCGTTCCCGTGGACAGGAAATCGGAGCTTCGAAGGGCTGGCGGGCTCCGCTCCGTCCATGCTCCGGCCATCCTATTATCCTGAAACCGGAGGTTCATAATGGGCCGCGTCGAATCCATCCACCTTGCCACCACCGCGGAGGCCACCATGCGTGGCGTGGCTGAAATCAGGGCGATCGCCGGGGTGGGGCTGGAAGGGGATCGCTATGCCACCCGCACGGGCAGCTTCTCGGCGAAGCCCAAGCCGGGACGGCAGATCACCCTCGTCGAGGCCGAGGCCATCGAGGCGCTGGAACGGGAACTGGGCCTGAAGCTGGCCCCCGGGGAAACCCGCCGCAACCTCGTCACCCGTGGTGTGGCGCTGAACCACCTGGTGGGCCGCGAATTCCAGGTAGGCGCGGTGCGTCTAAGGGGCCACGAACTCTGTGAACCCTGTGGCGACTTAGCCCGCATGACGGGCAAGCCCCAGATCCTGCCTGGGCTCGTCCACCGCGGCGGCCTGCGCGCCGAAATCATCGAGGGTGGAGTGATCTCGGTGGGCGACCTGATCGGTTGACCGCCGAGGGAAGCGGCCGCTCAACCCTCGGCCATGCAGGGCGGTCGTTTCAAGCTGTTCCGCCAGCCCGGTCCTCAGGCTCGGCGGCCGCCGCAGGCTGTGTCCCAAGCCAGGGCGCGAGGGTCTCACGCAGGGCCCTGAGGGTGTAGGGCTTGGCGAGATAGGCGTCCATGCCGGCCTGAAGGCAACGCTCCGCGTCGCCAGTCAAGGCGTTGGCTGTGATGGCGATGATCGGAGTGCGGGTGACCAGCTGGCCATGTTCGCGGGCGCGGATGGCGCGGGTCGCCTCGAAGCCGTCCATCACGGGCATCTGGCAGTCCATGAGGACCAGGTCGAAACTCGTCCCGTCGATGGCCTTCAGCGCGGCCAGCCCATTCTCGGCTTCAGTGGGTTCGAGGCCGAGCCGGTTGAGCATGGCCATGGCCAGCGTGCGATTGACCGGGTTGTCCTCCACGAGGAGTACTTTGCCTTTCAGTGGCGCTGGCGGATCATTGGCAGCCAGCTCCAAAAGCAGGGCGCCCGGCGAGTGTGAAAGGGGTTCCAGCGGAAGCTTGAAGAGGAAGGTGGAACCCTGCCCCAGTTGGCTCTCCACAAGCAGCTCGGCACCCATGGCCTCGGTCAGCCGTTTGCTGATCACGAGGCCCAGCCCCGAACCCCCGAAGCGCCTGCGATTCGATTGATCAGCCTGGAAAAACGGCGTGAACAACCGGGGCAGCGCCTCGGGCGAGATCCCGATACCGGTGTCCTCCACTTCAAGGGTCAGCCTTGGACGATCATCGCTCAAGCCGGGTTCCCTCTTCGCACGCACCTTCACGTGCCCGCTGTCGGTGAATTTCACCGCATTGCCGATGAGGTTCAACAACACTTGGCGGATGCGCCCCGCATCGCCCTTCACCCAGGCCGGCAGGGACGGGTCGAATTCCATCGACAGCTGGAGGCCCTTGTCCTGGGCCAGTGGAGAGAACAGGTCGACGACCGAACTCAGCACGGGCTGGAGCCGCATGGGCTCGTTCAACAGGACGAGACTGCCTGCCTCGATCTTGGAAAAATCCAGGACCTCATTCAACAGGGTAAGCAGGGCTTCGCTGGAGGAGATGGCCGTGCCGAGCAGCCTCAGTTGTTCCGGTCGCAGATCCTGGTGGCTCAGCAGGTCGAGTGATCCGACCACGCCGTTCAAGGGAGTCCTGATTTCGTGGCTCATGTTCGCGAGGAATTGCGCCTTGGCGACATTGCCCGCTTCAGCCTGGTCCTTGGCCTGGATCAGCCTGACGTTCGCGGCTTCGGAGTCGATGCGGCGCTGGATGGCCATTTCGGTGACCGACTTGTATCCGCGTGCCGTGCGGCGCAGGGTCAGGTAGAACACCGGAGTCACGCAGGCGAACAAGGGAGAATAGGCGCGCGGATCCAGCAGGCAGACAGCCAATAACGCAAGCAGTTGCGGAATGGTATAGAAATAGAATGCCCGGCCCACCAGGGATACGAATAGCGTAGCAACCGTGAGCATGGCCCCCACGGCCGCAATGATGAGGATCGCGGTCCGTCCGGTAGTGGCTGGATAGATGAAGGTGAGGATGAGAACGCACAGCACTGACGTGAGAAAGGCACTGCCCTCAAACTCGCGTTCCGCCCGCATCATGCCGCGGGAGGTGAGTGTGAGCGCCTCCAGCCGCCGCGCCTGGGTGTACCTCCAGGCTGCGATCAGGACGGACAGGATCGCCACCGCCGCGCCCGCGGCCTTCTGCCCGCCCGACCAGCCAATCCAGCCGATGATGGTGCTGATGAACACCAGGGCGGCCCCACCGTCGCGAGCCTGCTTCACCGCCGTCTGCAGCAACTCGCGCCGCGTTTGATAATGGATATCGCCCAACTCCGCAGCCTGTCCCTCTGGCCAGGTTGGAT
Organism: Holophagaceae bacterium; assembly: GCA_003158505.1. Taxonomy (GTDB): domain Bacteria; phylum Acidobacteriota; class Holophagae; order Holophagales; family Holophagaceae; genus Geothrix. Next base: position 17,335 of record PMJK01000076.1, read on the forward strand.
CGGCAATTGAGTGAGGCTGGGAATCCCGAAGCATTTTTCAATCATAGTCAAAACCCCTGCGGCCGCCCGTTCGGCCCCGATCGCGACTTCGCACCTGGTACATGCCCGGAGGCCGCCACACTAGCGGTGGGGGGCCACTTCCGGCGTCCGGAACCGAGCCAGCAGAAGCCCCGAAATACCGGCGATGATGAAGCTGGAGAGCCACACGGCCCTCGGCCCAGCCTCCGCGTAGGTCACCACGCCCAGCCAGGGGCCCAGGGCCAGGGCGGCGGCGAAGCTGAGGGAAAGCAGCCCCATGTATTCGCCCCGGCGGTCCGGCGGCGCCAGGGTGGCCACCGCATCACTCATGGCCGGAAAGAGGATCATCTCGCCGAAGGTCCAGATGACGGTGGTGAGGATCAATGTCATGTAGCCGGCAGCCCAAGCGGTGAGACCAAAGCCCACGGCGAGGCATAGGCAGCCCATCAGCAGAGTCCTCCCATGGCGCCAATGGGCCATGGCCAGGTTGAGAGGCACTTCGAACACCACGATCAGGAGGGTGTTCACCGTGAACAGCAGGCCAAAGAAGCGGCTGCCCAAGCCGAGATCGCGCACCACCCAGAGCGGCAGCGTGCCTTCAATCTGGAAGAACACCATCAGGGCCGGAATGAAGGGCAGGAGGAGGAAGGCCAGATGCCTGTTCTTCCAAGGGCTATGGCCCCGGATGTGGCCAGGCGGCAGGCTTGGCGCGGGGGGCGCCTTCAGCAAGAGGCCCAGCAGCACCGCACCGGCCAGAGTGCTGAGGCCGTCGGTCCAGAACACCCACCGGTAGCTGTGGTGGGCGATGAAGCCACCCATGGCCGGACCCACCGCCATGCCCAGATTGACGGAGAGACGGTGCAAGGCGAACACGGCCTTGCGTTTATCCGGGGGAGCGAGGCCCGTGAGCAGGGCCATGGCGCTGGGCCAGAAGGCCTGGGTGAGACCCGCCCACAGGAAGATCAGTGAGAAGAGCAGTGGCTTCGTGGTGGCGAAGGGCAGCGCCAGCAGCAAGGCCCCCGAAGTCCAGAGACTCGCCTTCAGCACCTGGACATGCCCAAGCCGATCCGCGAGACGGCCCGAGAATGGGCCCGCGGTCAGGGCGCCCGCCCCGTAGACCATCATCCCGTAGCCCGCTTCCGTTGGCGTCCAGCGACGGCCTTCGGTGAGATAAAGCACCAGGAAGGGCAGGGCCATGGTCCCCAGACGGTTCACCAGCGTGCTGGCGCAGACCAGCCACACTTCGCGGGGCAGGCCCCGGAGGCCCTTCCATGGGTTCATGTCCGGGTTTTCAGAGCCGGGCTCATCTCCCGCCCGCTGCGACACCATTCGCTCCAACTGCCGACATAGAGCGCGGCACCGGTCAATCCGGCCACTTCCAGCGCCAGCAGCGTATGGCAGGCGGTGACGCCGCTGCCGCAGTGGACGGTGAGGCGCTCGGGCGGTATCCCCCCCAGCAGAGCCTCGTATTGGGCCCGCAGGGCCTGGGGCGACTTGAATCGGCCATCCGGGTTCAGGTTGTTGTTCCAGGCCAGGTTCAGGGAACCCGGAATGTGACCCGCCACGGGATCGAAGGGTTCGCTATCGCCCCGCCAACGCTCCGCAGAGCGCACATCCAGCAGCTTCTGGGATGGGTCACGGCGCAGGGCTTCCACTCCATCCGCGTCCATCTGAGGGAGGTGCCAGCGATCCGTGGGATAGGGTGAGGCGGGTTCGATGGCGGCATTTTCGACCGTCAGGATCATCCCGGCTCCAAGCGCAGCTTGGAGCCCACCGTCGAGGACCCGCACGCGCTCGTGTCCAAGGGCCCGCAGCATCCACCAGAGGCGGGCTGCCGCGTTGCTTCCGCCACTGGCGTCGTACATGGCCACCTTGGTAGCCGGGCCGATCCCCCAGGCGCCCACCTGGGCCGCAAAGCGGGCAATGGGGGGCAAGGGATGCCGGCCGCCCCGGGCGGGGTCGTGGCCCGGATCACTGGCTGTGCTCAGGTGGCGGTTCAGGTCTGCATGGATGGCGCCGGGCAGGTGGCCGGCCCCATAGTCTGTGGCCTCCTGCCGGGCATCCAGCAGGAGGAACGAGTCCATTTGGGCAAGGAGGTCGGAAGCGGAAATGAGCGGCATTCCCATAGTATGAAGCGACCGGTCCAGGCGGTACCCTGAAGACTGCCCATAGATCTCGGGCAACGCATACGTTGCCCGAGAAAGACTGAAGACCAACAGACCGGAGCCTCCCATGTCAGAAACCTACGTTCCCGAGTCCCGCTGGCGCCTCGCGGTTGCGGCCCTTCTGGTCGGGGGCGGCCTTCTGTTGGGTGGGGTGGCCATGGCCAGGGGCCTGTTCGGCGGGGGTTCCGAGGGGGCCTCGAAGGGTACCGAAGTGAGCCGGGTGGCCTTCTGCGATGCCGAAGGGAATCACCGGACCCTGGCCGAGTTCCGGGGCAAGGTGGTCCTCGTGGATGTGTGGGCCACCTGGTGCCCACCCTGCCGAAGGTCCTTGCCGGAAGTAGCAGAGTTGCAGAAAATCGGCGGGGATCGTTACGTGGTGCTGCCCATTTCCGTGGATCGCAGCGGTTGGGCCGATGTGAAGCCCTTCCTGGCCCAGAATCCCCAGCTCGGCCTCACGGCCTTTGTGCCGGACGGGGGCAAGGCCCTGGCTGCCTTTGGCGCCATCAGCGGCATTCCGACGACGCTCATCATCGACCGAAAGGGCAGGCTGGTGAAGCGCTGGTCCGGATACGGTGAAGGCATGGCCAAGCAGGCCCTGGAGGATGCGCTCAAGGCGCCATGAATCAACTTCTTGGACCCGGAGTCCGATGGTATTCCAGGGGGGGACATGTCCCGTGTCTGGTTAGTGCCGGTGTTACTGCTCGCTTTGGCGGGCTGCAAGGACGACCCTCGTCGCATCGAGAACGAGAATTTGGGAATCGCCGCCACATTTCCTGGGCCTCCAAAACTGCATCGGCACACGGATCCCGGACCTTATGGAGAGGTGGAATGGTTTGATCTGGCCATGAGCCCCTCTGGACGCCTGGATGAAACGTTCAGCGTCGCCGTGGGAAACTTGCCCCCGGGAGATAAGGGCGGGACCACCTCCGGTCAAATCCTCACGACCTTCCAGAATTTCCTCAGCTACCGGTTCGGCCCGATTCAATGCACGGACCTGGCGGCCAGCAAGGGACCAGGTTTCCGCTACAAGGTGAAGAGCCCCAATGGAGGGATGGTCGAGGGTATCGTCGTCGTCCGCCGGGGTCGGTTGCATCATGCCCAGGCGATCGTGCGGAGGGAGGGCGATCCCCGCACGGCGGCTTTCCTGGATGATTTCGAGGTTCGCACCCGTTAGGAAACCGGAGAGGTCAGGGAAGGATTCCGAGGGCGGCTTCCACGGCTGAGACCAGGTGTTCCGCTTCCGTATCGGGGGACAGGCTCCGGTGGCCACCGGGGACGCTGTCGCCGATGCCCACGAAGGGCAGCCCCAGGGCCTGCGCCGCGGCCAGATCGTGGGGCCGGTCACCCACATAGAGATGCGGACCGGGACAACCGGAGAGGGCCCGCTTCAACAAGTCCGTTCGACCGTGATGGGGCAGTGACCCCAGACGCGGGATGGCCGGGTTGATGCCCAGGACATCGGCCTTGAAGAGCAGCAGCTCCGGGGCGTTGCCCGACACGATCCACACCTGGCGCGTTGCAGCCAAGCGATGCAGGCCCTCCAGGATGCCCCGGTAGCCGACGGCCTCCTGGGCCCCGGAGGTGAAGACCTTCCGGAACCGGGCGACGCAGGCGGCCTCGTAAATGGAGTACCCGGCCTCGTCCAGGTTCCGGCCGAACCTCAGTTGGTGCAGTTCATCCACGATCTCCCAGTCCGTGGAGCCGTGGCAGAGCCTCAACTCCTCCACCGTGGGCGCCTGGCCCCAGACTTCGCCCAGGGCCTCACGCAACAGCACGAAGCCCGAACTGAAATGCCCCAGGGTTCCGTCGAGGTCAAAGCAGATCGGCACCGGCAACTCCATCTATGGCTCAGGATCGCATGGGATGGCATCCTCAGAATGAGGGTGGTTTCTTGATGCGTCGCCGTGTGCTCCTGTTCCTTCTGGTTACTTCATTGTCGGTCTGCGCCCAGGAGGGACTCCGCTACCGGATGCAACTATGGATGCACGGCGATTCACAGCCGCTGGAAACGCGGTTCAGGCTCCAATCCATCGTGGGAACCCGAAGCCACAACCGGGTGCAAAAGCCCCGCATGGGTGGCTGGCACCTGGAGGTGGACCGGGACCAGGGCACGCCTTATGCCCAGGCGATGCTCCTGGCCCGGGCCGAGCGGCTGCTCTATCTGGCGGGTCCGGCACCCCAGACCAGGCCTGAACCCATCTCCCTCCGCTTCGGCAAGCGCAGCCTCCCGGTCTGGAGCCTGGAGATGCCCAAGGGGGTCCACGCCTCCACGGTCCTGGTGGAAGTGAGCCCAGGATTGCTCGCACTCTGCGACTTCAGCGCCCGGTTCGAGCGCGGGGACGTGGACCGGGTAGAACTGCATCTGGAGGGTCTGGACAGCACGGCTCGACTCGCCCCAGCCGAAGCCGGCACCACGCTTCTCAGCACCCTCCAGTCGCTGGCGCGAGAGGCACAGCAGGAAGCTGTATCCAGCGTGACGGTGCGGTGATCATGGCAACGTCAGGATCGTCGTCTTCTTCGTTTGCGACGAGGCTCCAAAACCGGCATTGTGCTCCTCGTTGATGGCCCGGGTCACCACCAGGCGGTTGCCGACCCGGACAAACTGGAGATCCTGGGAGTTGCCGCCTTCGAAGGTGATGAACAGTCGGCTGCCCCGGTAGGCCACGATGCTGGTGAAGGCTAGCGGGAGGCCGTCCGGGCCCACCCAGACCTTGCCATCCACCTTCAGCTCTTTCATGTACTTTCTCTGGCTTTCGGGAATCTTGGGCGCCAGTTTCAGCAAGAGGACTTTCACCGGGCGTCCTTGCCAGGTCTCGGTCCTCTCCTCCTGGAGCTGGGCCAAGGTGAGATCCCTGAGCAGACCTTCCGCATGGTTCAGGGTTTCACCAACTTCCAAGGCGTCTACATTCTTGAGGGCGGTCCGGGTGGGAGTGGAGCGGTCGGGTTCGCGTTCCTGGATGTCCAACTCTTTGGCGGCCTGTTGGAGGGTGGGATGCGCCCAGAGGATCCGGAGACCCTGGCTGTTCTCTTCGACCTGGGCAGAGACATGCCCCTGGCTGATGACCGGTTTCTTGTCATCGATGATCTGACGCCAGAAGCTGTGGTCCAGCGAGGCCTTCACGGGCTCGGTGCCCCGGAGCTTGCCGAGGGCCACACGAAGGTCGTCCAGGCCATTGGCCATCATGGGCAAGGTCATGGATAGCAGGAGGATGGAGATTCGCATGGGGTCACCGGGAGGCACAGCATGGATGCCGAAGCTACGGCATGGGGTTCCCGGAGGTTATCCTGAAGGACTCGGAGGAGTCATGCCGTTCAGGGACGAGTGCGGGGTGTTCGGGATCTGCCATCAGGAAGAGGCGTCCCGGCAGACTTACCTGGGCCTCTATGCCCTCCAGCACCGGGGCCAGGAAGCCGCCGGCATCTGCTCCGGCGATGATCAGGGGCTCCACCTGCACAAGGCCCAGGGCTACGTGGCGGACGTCTTCACCGAAGCCGTGCTGGATGCCCTGCCCGGCGACGCGGCCATCGGCCACACCCGCTACTCCACCACCGGCGGCAATGTCGCCTCCGCAGCCCATCCTTTCCTCATCCAAGGCCGCTTCGGCCAGGTGGCCCTCTGCCACAACGGGAACCTCACCAACACTGAGGAGCTGCGCTCCCGGCTCATCGCCGACGGGCATACGTTCACCAGTCCTTCGGACAGCGAGGTGCTGCTGGCCCTCATCAACCGGGCCCCGGCCGACACGCTCGAGGAGGCCCTCATCGCGGCCCTCCGCCAGGCCGAGGGTGCCTACTCGCTGCTCATTCTCACGGAGGATGCCCTCATCGCCGCGCGGGATCCCCACGGTTTCCGCCCCCTGGCCATGGGGCACATGGGAGACACCCACGCCTTCAGCTCCGAGACCTGCGCCTTCGACCTCGTGGGGGCCCAGTACGAGCGGGATGTCGAGCCCGGGGAACTGGTGATCGTGTCGCGGAAGAGCGGGGAGATCCGCTCCCGGTTCCCCCTGCCCAGGGTGCAGCCCAAGCCCTGCGTGTTCGAGCACATCTATTTCGCCCGGCCCGATTCCCTGGTCTACGGCCGGAGCGTGATGGTCGCCCGCCGGGAGATGGGGAGGCGCCTGGCCCTGCGCCATCCCGTGGAGGCGGACCTCGTGGTGCCCGTGCCGGACAGCGGTGTGAGCGCGGCCCTGGGCTACTCCGAACAGTCCGGCATCCCCTTCGATTTCGGCATCATCCGCAACCACTACGTGGGGCGCACCTTCATCGAGCCCAAGCAGACCATCCGGAGCTTCGGCGTGAAGGTGAAGCTGAATCCGGTGCGCCACTTGCTCGCGGGCAAGCGGGTGGTGCTGGTGGATGACAGTATCGTGCGCGGCACCACCAGCAAGAAGATCGTGCAGATGGTGCGGGAGGCGGGTGCCAGGGAAGTGCACATGCGCATCGCCTGCCCGCCCACCACCCATTCCTGCTTCTACGGCATCGATACACCCAAGCGGCAGCATCTCATAGCCTCCTACATGTCCCTCGCCGAGATCACCGCCTTCGTGGAGGCTGACACCCTGGGCTACCTCGACCTGAAGGATCTCGAGGGCTGCATGGACGATGATGGGCAGGGGTTCTGCTATGCCTGCTTCACCGGCAACTACTCCGTGATCCCGAACGGATGAGTACTGGACCCTCCGGCCTGCCCCAGGCCAGGTTCGAGGACGGCCTGCGGTTTCTCGCGACGGCCCTCGCCCTGGACGCGGACCGCCGGAACGGGGCTGCCATCGTCAGCGCCGCCTGCGATGCCATCCAATGCTTCCTGGTGATTTTCGAACTGGGCGCGCAGCGCCACCTTGCGGACCCGGAAGATGAGATCACCCGGTTGCGGGGCCAGCTGGAGGCCCTCCTCACCCCCCGGCAGCCCTCCGAGGACGCGGCCCGGCATGCCCTCAACGCGGCCTGCCTGGCCCGGGATCAGGCCGCGCGGCTGCTGCCGGGGCTGATGGACTAGGCTAGAACCCTATCTTGCCCAGGGGTACAGTCTGCGGCGCGGGATTTCCGCCGAAGCGGTTCATGGGCAGGGCGTGCGAAGGCCAGTTCGCGGCCGGGCCCGGGAAGCCGTGCTTGAGCCAGAAGCATTGCAGGTCCTCCTTGAACCAGACCTGGAATTCCTGGAAGGCCACCTGGCGCAGTTCCTCCCGGCTGTATTCACCCACCACTTCCACCACGGCGGAAGCGGAGTCCTCCGATACCCGGAAGGTCTTCCAGGGCCGTGTTCCCCCCTCGGCATCCGCCAGGATCCGCGCCAGGAAGGCTGGATCCCGCCCGGGCTGGGGCGCCTCTCCGGCCAGCAGGCCGGTGGCAAGGCAGAGGCAGAACAAAGGACGCATGGCCTTGAAATGAGGCCAGGTAGGGCGAGGTTCCCGGCCCAGCATGCCTGACCGACAGCTGGTAGTTTTAACCCATGCCCATTGCCATCCTCGGACCCACCGCCTCCGGCAAATCCGCCGTGGCGATCGCCGTGGCCCGGCGCATCGGAGGCACTGTGGTCAATGGGGATCCCTACCAGGCGATCCAGGGCCTGGCCATCGGCACCGGACAGCCCGGAGGGGACGAACAGGATGGTGTGCCCCACCTGGGCTACGGTGTCCTCCCCCTTTCTACCCGGCCGAATCCGATGGCCTTTGGGGCCCTGGTCCGGGCGTGGCTCTCGGCCTGCCGTGAGCCGGTGCTGGTGACAGGATCGGGCCTCTACCTAAGGGGCATCTGGGAGCAGCTCAGCGACTTGCCAGAGGTAGCCCCGGCCCTGGTGGACCGGGTGCGGCATTGGGGTACCCGCCTCGGCACACCTGTCCTTCACCGCTTCCTGGCCGCCGTGGATCCCGTCCGGGGTTCAGTCCTCCATCCCAACGACAGTGCCCGGGTGCAGCGCGCCCTTGCCCTCCATCTGGCCACGGGCAGGGCAGCTTCGGGCCTGCTGCCTGGCTCGGGAACAGGCCTGCCGGAGGGTTGGCGGGTGCTGGTGGTCTCGCCCAGCCGAGAGCACCGGCGGGATCGAGTGGCGGCGAGGGTGGCCGCGCAGATTCGCGCAGGATGGCCAGACGAGGTGGCCCGGCTGCTGGCGAGCGGCCACGCGGAGGATCTGGTGGCGCTCCGGCCCCTGGGCTATGCGGCCTGGATGGCCGGGGGCGATCCCAACACCGTCCAAGCCGCCGTGGTCCAGGAAACCCAGGCCTACGCCAAGCGCCAGGCCACCTGGTTCCGCAACCAGCTGCCCCAGGCGCCGGTCTGGGATCCCGATGCCAAACCCATGGAGGCGGCCTTCCTGCGGATGGGCCTGTCATGATGCCAACTACCTGGTACGAGGGACGCACCTCGCTCGACTTGATTCGCGGTGACGATTGGGCCTGGGTCGGCCTGCGTTCCGGCGACGGCCTGAATCGTCTTCACAGCGATCTGCTGGTGGCCCTGGACCGCCTGTTCATCGAGTTGCGCTGGTCCGCCGTCCGCCGGTTGGCCCTGAGCGGCGCGGGATGGATGTCGGGGCCCGGCCATCACTTCTGTGCGGGTGCCGATCTGCATGAAGTGGGGGCGCTGGATGCCATATCTGCGGAGCCCTTCGCCCGGCGGGGCCAGCGCGTCATGTCGCACCTGGTCTGGCCCGGGTGGCGCAGCCTCACGCTCATCTCCGGGGTTGCCATGGGCGGTGGCTGCGACCTGGCCCTCCATGGCCAGGAACGCTGGGCAGTCGCCGCCGATCCAGCCACAGGCAAGGGGGGACTGCGCATCGCCCATCCCGCCGCGAAACATGGCATTCTCACGGGCTTTGGCGGCACCGTCCGGTTGCCGGAAGTCCTGGGGCACGCGGGCGCGGACCGCTTGTTCCGGGATTTCGAGACCTGGGACGAACGGACCGCACTGGCACATGGCGCCGTCCATCGGGTGGTCGATCCAGGCACGGCGAAGGCTGCCGTGTTGGGGTGGCTTCATCGCGGCATTGTCGGGTCTTGTTATGAGCTCTAGTGGCGGGTCGCAGCGATGAAGGCCGGAATGCTGATGGCGGCGGCGAGGCCGCAGCAGCAGCAGAGGAAGATCGGCGTGAGCACGGCGCAGATGCCGCGCCAGGTGTCGGTCCTGTGCATGCGCGCGAGGCCCATGCCGATCACGACCAGACCCGCGAGCTGGATCAGGATCCCGAGATAGGGGATGAGGCCGCCGATCTGGATGAAGGCCGAAGCGTAGCCGTAGGCCCGGATGCTCTGGCCGGTGCCCACGCCCGGCCTGAGGCCGCCCCACATCCAGAGGAAGAAGTGGTTGAAGGCGCCGCCGATGACCATGCCCAGGAAGGTGAAGAGGGGCATCAGCAGCACGATCACCCCGAAGATCACAGGCATGATGGCGGCGATGGCCTTGTGGTCGCCCTTCCCGACCTGGTCCAGGGCGGCGAACATGATGGCCATGCCCGCGAAGAAGAAGACCATGGCCATGATGAGGAAGACGGGAATCGACAGCAGCAGCAGGAAGCGCCAGGGCGCACCCAGCCCCTCGGTGACGGGCACCCGGTCGAACAGTTCCATCGGGTTGCTGAAGACCAGCCGGAACATGCCGCCCACCCGGGGCCAGAAGTCCGGGAAGGTTTCATGATCCTCGAAGGGAACGGGCCGCAGAACCGGAGCGGACGGGGATGGAGGGCCGAGATTGGGTGGTGGAAGCCTGGGCGGCTCGTCCAGTTGGATCGACGGGGGAAGGGCCTCGTTGGGGCCAGTGATCTCGCTCATGCTCTGCTCCGCGATGGGGCTACGCTAACACGCTTCGGGATCACGCTTCCCGGAAGTCCCTGGGCCGCAGGCCCAGTTTCTCCAGCCGGGAAAGGAGGGTGGAGGGGGCCAGTTCCGCCAGGGCTGCAGCCCCATCCGCGCCGGTGATCTTGCCATGCGTATGGCGCAGCAGGCGTTCGAGGTAGGTATGTTCATGGGCTTCCCAGGTGGGGGGTCGCCCGGTCTTCTCGCCTCGGGCAGGCAAGGCGCCAGCCGGCAAGCGCAGCTCCCGGCCGGCCGAGAGAATGGCCGCACGCTCGAGGACGTTATTCAGTTCGCGCACGTTGCCCGGCCAGGCGTAGGCTTCCAACTGATCGAGCACCGATTCTGGCAAGTGGATGGGCGGCCGGCGGTTCTCCCGGGCGAAGCGGTCCAGGAAGCCTTCCGCCAGCGCGGCGATGTCGCCGGGCCGTTCCCGCAGGGGTGGCAGGTGAATGGGGAAGACGCTGAGCCGATAGTAGAGATCCTCGCGGAAGCGCCCCCCGGCCACGGCGGACTCTAGATCAGCGTGGGTGGCAGCCACCAGGCGCACGTCCACCTTTCGGGATTTCTCGCTGCCCAGGGGGTCGATCTCCTTCTCCTGGATGGCGCGCAGCAGCTTGGGTTGGAGATCCAGCGGCAGATCGCCGATTTCATCGAGGAAGAGCGTGCCTCCATCCGCCAGCTCGAAGCGCCCCTTCCGGGCCGCGGTCGCGCCACTGAAGGCGCCCCTCACATGGCCGAATAGTTCGGATTCGATGAGGGTCGCAGGCAGGGCGCTGCAGTTCACTTTGATGAAGGGCTTTTCGCGGCGTGGCGAGAGGTGGTGCAGGGTCTGGGCCACCTTTTCCTTGCCGGTGCCAGTCTCCCCGGTGATGAGGACAGTGGCCACGGTCGGAGCCACCTGCCGGAGTTGGTCAAGGATGCCGCGCATGGCGGGACTTTCGGCGCGAAGGGGCTCCTGCAGCACATCCCGGCGCTGGACCTCGCGGAAGTAGCTGACCTCCTCAGCGAGGTTCCGTTCCCGTTCCGCAAGGCGTGTCAGATGTTCAGCCTGCTTCAGGCCCAGGGCCAGCAGCGAGGCGAAGACGCCCACATGGTGCAGCACGCTTTCCGGATATTGACGACACACCATGGCATCGAGCGTCATGAGCCCGAAGGTCTCCCCATTGCTGCGCAGGGGCGCCACCAGGCAGCTGTGGCCGTGGGGCATGTCGAGGAGGCCATGGAAGGTATCCTCGCCCGGGTCATCTTCTTCGAAGGTGGCGGGCCGGGAACGGGCCTTCAGGGCGTTCTGCAGGCGCAGGTTTCCCCGCACGGGAATGAGGGCCTCGGACAGCTGGGGCGTGGCCAAGGGTCCTATGGCATGGGCCACCCGAAGGCTATCGCCTTCCCGCAGCAGCACCGTGGCGAGATCGTAGGGCACGAGCTGCCCCAGCCGTTCGAAGGCATGGGCCACCATGCGTTCAGGCTCCTCACCCAGGGTGAGCAGGGCCCCGGCTTCCTCCACCAGGCGGGCTCCCGTCAGTGCGGCGTCGAGATTCGGAATGGGCACGGGCACCTCCGGACTGATTCTCGGCATTTCGAGAAACAGGTCAAGCGGAAACCTGGGTTCTGTTGGCGCGTCAGAACTCTCCATGTGCTTCTGAAAGGTATACTCCAGGGACCTCCTACCCAAGGAAACGCTTGACCGCTGATGCCTCCCACTTCGGTTCCTACCGATTGCTCTCCCGGCTCGGGGAAGGGGCCATGGGGGAGGTCTGGCGGGCGCTGGACCTGCGGCTGGAACGCGAAGTAGCCCTCAAGATCCTGAAGGATGCGGACGACCTTCGCAGGAAGGCGCTCATCGGCGAGGCCAAGCTGGCCTGCCAGTTGAACCACCCCAACATTGCCCACATCTATGACGCCGGAGAGGTGGAGGGCACCCCCTTCATCGCGATGGAGCTGGTGGAGGGTCGCACCCTCCGAGCTCTGGTGGGTCGTCCTATGAACGGAGCCACTCTGCAGGATTTGGCCCGGCAGGCAGCCTCGGCGCTTTCCCACGCGCATCAGAAAGTCATCGTCCATCGCGACATCAAGCCGGAGAACCTGCTGCTGACGGATGAGGGTCAGTTGAAGATTCTCGACTTCGGCATCGCGCGCCGGGGCGATGAAGCTCCCGCCCTAGGCCCCACTTCGCATCACATGACCCTCGTGGAGCGGACGGCACCTGGCTACAGCCAAGGCACTCCCGCCTACATGAGCCCTGAGCAGGCTAATGGCCAGCCCCTCACAGGCCAGTCCGACCAGTTCAGCCTCGGCGTGGTGCTCTACGAATTGGCCACGGGAGTGCATCCCTTCCTCCGCAGCAATCTGGTGGACACGCTCTATGCCGTGACCCGGGACCAGCCGCCCCCCCTGTCCGAGGCCCGTCCGGACCTTCCTCGCACCCTTCAGGATGCCATCCACCGCCTGATGGAGAAGACTCCGAAGGACCGCTTCCCGAACCTTCAGGCACTCGCGGCCGGGCTGTCGGAGAATACCGCCACGGCCTCGGTTCCCTTCTTCAGTCATAGTGTCGCTTTACTCAGAAACCGTCGTCAACGCTGGATCCTGGCATCTATCGGAGGGATGCTGGCCGCGGGAGCCATCGTCGGTGGTTGGCTGATGCATCGCAGGGACGGGACGGGCCTTGGCGAGGCCCGCCGGGCCTCGCGGGAGGATTTTGCAAAGGGCCGTCGGGTGGTCGCGATCCTGCCCCTGGAGCAGATGCAGCCGGAGGCGGAACACGCCTGGTTGAGCAACAGCTTTGCCGATGCTCTGGCCTTCGGGCTGGTGCGGCGGGAGGACCTGGCGGTGGTGGACCGGCTCCGCGTAGTGGAGGTCATGCACCAGCTGGGGGACACGCCAGGTCAGGCCCCGAAGGCCGTGGGAGAATTGGGACGTCAACTCAAGGCGGAGTGGCTGGTGCTTGGAAGCTACCAGGTCGTGGGTGGCCAGCTCCGGATGGGTGTTCGAGTTCTGGATGCGGTACGGGGCGCCACGCTACACCAGTTCCAGATGGACCGACCCATGACGGACCTCCTGAAACTGGAGGACGAGCTGCAGTTGCGCCTGCCCCAGGAGATGGGGCTCGGCAACGATCCGGGCGCGCCGCGATCCCAGGCCAAGCTGCCGAGGACGCGGGAGCTCTACACCAAGGCGCTCCAGGTCATCACCGATGGCAACCAGGACTCCGTGCGGCTGGCGAACTCCCTGCTCGCGTCAGCCATTGACCTNNACGGCGCTGGGTCAGGGGCGGTATGACGAAGCACAGACACTGCTTCGACAAGGAAAGTCTGCCGCGGAAAAGGCCATCTCCCTGGACCCCAGCGCCTCCCAGGCCTATCGCGCACTGGCTTCCATCCTCCTCAGGATGGGCGATATGGAGGGCTCCAGCCGAGCGGCGCTACAGGCCGTGCGTCTCGATCCGGCCGATCACAAAGCCTATGATGTGCTGGCCGATGTCTTCGCCGGACTGGAGGGCGAGGACAACCACCAAGCCGCCCGACGCTACTTCGAGAAGTCCCTCGGCCTATTCCCCGAAGGGTGGCAGGCTCACCATCGTTTCGGTGTGCTCCTGCAGAATGAAGGCGAACTCACGGTGGCGCTGGAGCATGCGGACCGCGCAATCGCCCTCTGTCCTGCGGCTGAGTACGCCTATGTCACCGCCGCGGACGCCTTGCTCTGGATGGGGCGTAGCCTGGAAGCGGAAGTTCGTTTGCGGGCTGGACTCCATGAAATCCCTGGTTCGAATGTGCTCCGCAGCCTCATGGCCTACACGGCCTGGGAGAGGCATGATCGGACGTCCGCAGAACGGTACCTCAAGGAACTCGAAGGAGTCTGGCCCCCGGATCATTCGAATACCGTCCTGTTGGCGGGCGTGAAACAAGCTGCGATAGGGGATGGCGCGGGCGCACAGGCCCGTTTCGAGGCCTACCGCCAGAAACTGGCCGCCACCGACCCTTCTCAGAAAAAACACAATGAACGCAGGGTGGTATCGGTGAATCTCTATTTCATGGCGCGCATGTTGGCGCGGCAGGGGGACCCTTCAGCAGCCCGGTCCATGGTGGAACTGGCCGATCGATTCCACCCCGGCAAGTTCCGGGTGGCCCAGCAGGATCCCGTGTTCCGTTAGGATCCGTCCTGAGGACAGTAACTAGCTCGCTCTCGCCTCGGCCACCAGGGCCTCGATGCGAGCCCGGACTCCCTTCATGAGGGATTCGCGATCCGGGAAATCAGAGGGATTCACGGGCTCTCCCAGGATGACGGTGTAGCGCCCAGGGCGGATCCTCAGGCTTCCGGACGCCAGCACATGGAAGCCCCCAACCGTGGCCATGGGGACAATGGGCACGTCCGCATCCTGGGCCAAGGCGAATCCTCCCTTTTTGAAAGGGAGCATCTGGCCGGTCCGGCTGCGGGTGCCCTCGGGGAAGATGACCACGTTCTTGCCCCCTCGGATTTGTGCAGCTGCATTTCGGATGCTGCGGAAGGCGCGATCCCGGTCGCCGCGGTCAATGAAGATCACGCCGGCGGCCCAGGCTGCCCAGCCGATGAAGGGCACGTACTGGAGTTCCTTCTTGGCAATGTAGACGGCGGGCACGGGCAGGGCGGCGACTAGGATGGGGGGATCCAGCTGGCTTTCGTGGTTCGACATGAAGATGACAGACTGGCGACCCTCGCGAATGGCTTCCGGCAACTGCTCCCAACCTCGCAACGTGAACGGAATGTGGCAGAACCAGGCCATGCCGCGCGCGAACAGGGGACCCACGGTGAAGAAGGCGCGACGTCGACCCAAGAAGGGAACCGCCAGCAGAATCCCGATCACGGTCAGGGGCACGGAGGCCAAGGCCCAGACCGCCATCACAATCCCGCCGAATCCAGTATCCCGCCAGTTGGCCACGCCGCCCCTCCTTGATCTAAGCTATCAGTTGTGGAGGTCTTCCGTGGGCATCACCGAGCAGATCCTGGCCGATCACGCGTCGCGCAAGGACCAGGACGGCATCTCCTGGTTCACCGATGACGATCTGAAGCGTCTGGGCATTCATGACCGCCTGTTCACCATCATGCAGACCGTCCAGCACACGCTGCGGATGCGGAAGGCCCGTCAGGTCGTGGAAAGCGAGGGCTTCACGGACCGGTGGAGCCTCCAGGACGCGCACTAATAGTGACCCTAGGGCACGGGGTCTGTGCCTCCATCCGTCAAGGGTGAGCATCGGATCAGGCGCCAAGTGGTGAGCAGGCTACCGCGGAGGGTGCCGTACCTCTGGATGCACTCTAGTCCGTAATGGCTGCAGGTGGGCGTGAACTTGCACTGGGTGGGGAGGTGGCTCGATAGGGTCGCCTGGTAGGTCCGGATGGTCCCGCGGCAGATCCAGGCGGTGGGCTGAAAGCGCACCGGGAGGAAGGCCTCAAACACCAGGAAGAGCACGAGGGTCGCGAAAGGATGGGCCAGGAGCCAGTCCACGGACCTAGCCCTTCGCCGCATCGGCCTCGGCCTTTACTTTCCGGGCCTCTTCGAGGAAGGCGGGGACAAGGTCCTCCTCCTTCACCTTCCGGATGAGCTCGCCTTTCCGGTAGATGAGGCCTTCGCCCGCGCCACCGGCCACGCCCAGGTCCGCATCCTTGGCCTCGCCCGGGCCGTTCACCACGCAGCCCATGACGGCGTAGGTGATGTTCTCGTGGTTGATCTGCTTGAGGCCTTCCTCGATCTCGTTCGCCACGCGGTTGAGGTCGATCTGCACGCGGCCGCAGCTGGGGCAGCTCACCATGCGGAAGCCGCCGGTGCGCAGGGCCAGGGAACGCAGCAGCTCGTGGCCCACGCGGCATTCATCCTCACCATCGCCGGTGAGGGAGACGCGAATGGTGTCTCCCAGTCCCTCGGCCAGGAGGATGCCCATGCCCACGCTGGATCGAATGGTGCCGCCGAAGGGGGTGCCAGCCTCCGTGATGCCCAGATGGAAGGGGTAGTCCACCTGCCGGGCCAGCAGGCGGTAGGCCTGGACCGTGCGGATCACGTCGCTGGCCTTCAGGCTGATCTTGATGTCGCGAAAGCCCTCGCGTTCCAGCACCTCGACGTGGCGCAGGGCGCTGGCCACCATGGCCTCGGGCGTAGCCGTGCCGAATTTCTCCAGCAGGTCCTTTTCGAGGCTGCCCCCATTCACGCCGATGCGGATGGGGATCCCCTTGGAGCCAGCCTTATCCACCACGGCCTTCACGCGTTCCTGGCCGCCAATATTGCCCGGATTGATGCGCAGACAAGCGGCGCCACCATCTGCTGCCACCAGAGCCAGGCGGTAGTCGAAATGGATGTCCGCCACCACCGGAATGGGGCTCCGGTCGCAGATCTCGTGGAAGACCTCGCCCGCCTTTTTGGTGGGCACGCTCACGCGGACGATCTCGCAGCCGGCGTTGGCATAGGTGTAGATCTGGTTGACCGTGGCCTCCACATCCCGCGAATCCGTCTTCGTCATGCTCTGGACCGAGATGGGCGCATCCCCGCCCACGGCCACCGAGCCCACCATGATTTGGCGGGTGCGACGGCGGGGGGTGAGGGGCTGGGTTTCCTGCTCGGACATGGGGCCTCAATCAAGGGTTCCAGTGTATCCCTGTCAAGACTTCCAAGTACGCAGAAGCGCGGCTCGGGAGCCGCGCTTGAGAGGAGAACAGGGTTCGACTACTGCTTCATCGCGAGGGTGGCCTGCATGAGCTGGTCCGTGGTGGTGATGATCTTGGAATTCGCCTCGTAGCCACGCTGGTTGAGGATCATGTTGGTGAACTCGGTGGCCACATCCACGTTGGAGAGTTCCAGGTTCGAGCCGAGGATGCCGCCCCGTCCCCCCTGATTGGCCACGCCGATGGAGGGGGCCCCTGAGGCCAGGCTCTGGGTCCAGGCATTGTTCCCGGCCTGGATCAGGCCGTTGACATTGTTGAAGGTGGAAAGGGCCACCTGGGCGAGCTTGGTGATCTGGCCATTGGTGAAGGTGCCGGTGATGATGCCGTTCTGGTCCACGGCCAGGCTCGAAAGGGTCCCTGCGGCGTAACCATCCTGAGAGGTGCTGCTGGTGGCGCTGGGGGCGCTGTACTGGGTGATGTTCCCAGTGACACCATCGGCCTGTACCAGGTTGAGGGCAATGGTGCTTGCGGCGGCACCATCGCTGGGGGGCCAAGTGATATTCAGGGCTGGATTGGCCATGGGCACGATATTGCCATTGGCATCGAAGGTGATGGTCCCGGTATTGGCTCCGCCGATGGTGGACCCGGTGGGCCCCGTGACCGTATAGCTCCAGGTGTTGGTGCCGGTATTGACATAGGTCACCAGGAGACTCTGGGGATTTCCCTGGCTGTCAAAGACCTGGACGGGGGAGTTCAGAGTCGCGCCAAGGGCTGCCGAGGCGTCGAGATTCACTCCGGCGGTGATATTTGCCGTGGCGGCGGCGGGAGACGTGATGCCCGAGCTGATCTGGATGGGAGCCGCGGCTGCCGAGGCAACCCCCGTGATCGGGTTGATGGCATAGCCCAGGACGTTCGAACCGTCACTGGCCACGAGGAAGCCGTTGCTGTCTTTGGAAAAGTTGCCGTCACGGGTGTAGACCTGTTGACCCGATGCTGTTTTCAGGGTGAAGAACCCGTTCCCCTGGATGGCCATGTTGAGGGCACTGCCCGCCGATTGGAAGGAGGACTGGGAGAAGTTCTGGCTCACGCCGTTCACCTGGGTGCCCAGGCCGAACTGGATGGGATCGCCGTTCCCCGCGATGGCGACGCCCGACAGGGTCGAGCTGAAGATGTCGCTGAAGGTGGTGCTGGAACCCTTGAACCCGACCGTGTTGATGTTCGAGAGGTTGTTGCCGACCACGTTCAGGGCATTGGCGTTGGAGGCCAGACCGGAAAGGCCGGAATAGAAGGCTGAATAGAGGCTCATGGCAGCTCCTTGGAGGGATCAGGCGTCGATTTCTAGGACGTTGGAGAGGTTGTAGGAGTTGCTTCCCGAGAAGATGGACACGGCACCGTTCTGGAAGCCCACACCGGTCACCGTCACGCCCATGCTGGTGGTGTTGGCGATGGCGGCGCCATTGGCCCCAGTGGCGGTCACGCTCACGTTGTAGGTCCCGTCGGGCAGTTGATTGCCGTTGGCATCCTTCCCGTTCCAGGTCAGCGTATTCGCCCCGGCCTTCAGGTTCCCCTCGGGCAGGGTGGCGACGACCTGGCCACTGGCGTTCGACACCTTCAGGGTCACGTTGGCCGCGGCGTTCAGGTTGACATTCATGCTGGCGGTGCCCGAACTCAGGTTGAATTGCGAACCGCTGACTTGGGCGGTCGCCCCGATCATGCCGGCGGACTGAGCCTGGAACAGGCCACCCATCTGGCCCTGCAGCCCCGTCAGCAGCGTGTTGGTGTCCTGAGCTTGTTGCAGGCTGGAGAAGCTGGTCAGCTGCTGGACCATGGTATTGGGGTCCATCGCTGAGGCTGAGGTCGGATCTTGGTTCTGAAGCTGAGTCACAAGCAACTGGAGGAAGCTATTGGCGTCCAGCGTATTGCTCGGGGTTGTCTTGGCACTGCTGCTGGTGGGGGTAGCCGCGGTTGGGGTGCTGCTGATCATGCCGGTCTGCATGGGGACCTCCTGGGAAGGGATGAAACAGGAAATGTGCCGATTATGCGTAAAGCTCGACGTGGTGCGAGTTCAGGATGCTTGTGGAGGGGGATGCAGGTGCTTCTTGCCGGGTGGGAGCCGACTCCTGGAAGGAAGGTTCCTGGTATGAGGACGTGGTGGACGCCTCCTGGAAGGGACGGTGTCCCTGCTGAAGATCGAAACTGCCCAGCTGGAGTCCCTGCTCCTTCAGGGCCATTTCCAGGTGGGGACGACCCTCCTGTACGGCCTGCATAGAGGTGGGCTCCGTGATCCAGAGACGGGCATGCACTTCGCCGCCTTCGACCCGGAGATGTATCGTCACCTGACCGAGGGAATCGGGATGGAGTTGCAGCTCCGCCTCCTGGGCCCCGCCCTTCAGCATCCAGCGCAGGCCGCCTTCCACTTGGATGACGGGCGCCTGGGGCTGGGCCGCTGGCGCCAGAGGGGCGGCCGGGGCAGATACCGTAGGGGTTTCTCCGGCGCGGAGAAGGAGGCCTGTGGTGGCCAGGGCTGATCCGTCTGGCGCATGGAGATTCGATGTCTGGGTCAGGGCCGATTTCGGGGTCAGGGCATCCAGCATCGGCAGGGCGGATTCAGGGTTTGCGGAAGGCAGGGTGCTGGACTTGCCGTCTCCCACGGGGTTTGGCGACCCAGCATCGGCGGCCACAGAGTCCACAATGGGATCCGCCTGGGCCTCCCCCCGTTCCAGGGAAAGGGCCTGAGCATCGGCGACCTTCATGCTCTTCACCACCAGGGTGGCGTCAGTAGCTGTCGTATTGGCGGGGGCGACACCGCTTTCCGGCCTGGGCCCATTTTTCATCCGGGATGCCAGTTCGGCAATGGCTGCCTGGGTCGATGCCTGGGTCTTCAGTTGGTTCGGGTCGATCAGAGACGTGGTCTGAGGGTCGGGTTGGAGGGTGGCCGATGTCTCGGTTTCGGCAGTAAGGCCGCTGGAATCAGCAGCACTCGCGGACTTCGCTGCGCGACCCATCCCCGCTGGGAGCATGGATTCCGGCTGGGTCGGGATGGCGGGGGAAGGCGCACCCATCAGGGCCCCGGGCATCGCTCCCGCCGTTTGTGTCGTCGTGTCCTCGGATGTAGAGGCCTGAGCCGGGGCGCCTGGCGCTGCAGCAAGTAGTGCAGCGGAGGTTCCATCCGCCGTGGCCTTCGTCGGAATCCCACCCATGGGCAGGAGGGAGGACAAGGGTCCCGCCACGGCGGTAGACCCATCATCGGGAGCTTGATTGCCCGTGGGGGATATTCCGGGTGTAGCAGGCTCGGCCTTGGCGTTCTTGGCATCCGTGCCTGGGCTCGTGCCATCGGCCTTGGGATCCTGAACATCTGCGTTGGAACCACTCGGACCATCTGCTCTGGGACTTGATCCAACCGCCGCGGCCGGCACCTCAGGCCCAGCGTTGGTCTGGGTTTTTGTCGACTGGGCCTGGGAGCCCTTGTCCGATCTGGCTGAGCGGCTAAATGGATGCTCAGGCGCCTTGGTCGCTTTCGGAGTCCGGGCGAATTGGGCCATCAGACTGGCGAACTGGCCTTCAGAACTATCCGAGCCCTTCGTCTCAGACCGCTCCGTGTAGGGACGGTCCGTGATGGCCTGGATGGCAGATGGGCTTCCTTGCGCCATGGGAACCTCAGACTCCGGGTGATCCGGATGGGTTTCCAGCGCCAGGACCGTGCCGGGGCTATTGGGCAGAAAGTCGCTACCGGGTGTCCTGAAGCTTTAGGCTCCGATGTCCTTGGGCCTACTCATGCCCACCCGCTCCGAAAGGCGGCCGGCGAGTTTGGCATCCAGCGGGGCAAGCTGGTCCATCAGCTTGCCGGCCTTCTTCGGGGTCATGCCGGCCAGCAAGGCCACGGCGACCTCCATGTTCTGCCCAGCCAGCTCCTTCATCGCTTGGGCGCCGGCCGTCGGATCCATGGCCTCATAGGTTCGGATGATCTGCGGGTCGATGGCCGGGCGGACCTTCAAGTTCTCCACCTTCGCCAGGGCTTCCTGGACTGCCCTCTCCCGAACCGCGAGGTCACCGCGATCCTTGTCGAGGGTCGCCTGGAGGGTGTTCAGCCGCTGCTCCATCTGTCGCAGGTCGGCCTCTTTCTGGGCGAGGGCCTTCTCCCGGTTCTGGAGCTGGGAGGCCAACTCTGAGACCTTCACACCTTCGGCGGCGGCAGCCTTGTTTTCACCCTTGGGTTCCTGGGCGGACAGCCAGAGCACGCCTGCGGAAAGGGCGATGGGCGCCGAGATCCAAAGCAGGTAGCGGGCGTTCATGGGGACTCCTGGTTTCTAGGCGCTTTGTCGAGGGTGGCGGAGGATGGCCAGTTCATCCATCTCCAGGGCGTCGCGGAGTTGCTGTTCCTTCGCGTGCTGGAGGGCCCGGCGTTCCTTGAGGCGGACGAGCATGAGGTGGTTCCGGTGGGCGAGGATCAGGGCCTCTCGTGCCGCAGCGACCTGGGCAGAGGCGACCCGCAGGCGTTCGTATCCCTCGATCTGGCGCCGGGCCAGCACCCCCAGGTACCGTTCACCGGCGCGCCAGAGATTCAGGTCGAGCACCTGTCCCGTGGCGAGTCGGCGCGATTCGTAGATGGCGGTGCGCTGGGCCTCCAGCGACTCGAGGTAGACCCGGACATCGCGTTCCGCCTGGAAAGCCTGGGCCAGGGCGCGTTGCGCTTCATGCTCCAGGGCCTCCCGCAGCTTGCGCAGGGGCTCGAGGCGGAAACGGAAACGGGCGGCCATCAGGCTTCAGCCTTCAGGAACGGGGTCAGATCGATGCCGAAGATCTGACCCATGGCCAGCATGGCCAAGCGGTGATCCGAGCCCTCGGCCGTCGCCTGGCGGAGGAAGGACTGGATGGCCGGCTGGAACTGGATGGCCTGGTCGATGGTGGTACTAGATCCCTTGGTGTAGGCGCCGATCTGAATCAAATCCTCCGCGTCCTGGTAGGTAGCCATCAGGTCGCGCAGCTTGCTGGCCAGCTGCTTCTGCTCGGGCGGAGCCAAGGCGCTGAACAGGCGCGAGAGGCTGGAAAGCACGTCGATGGCGGGGAAGTGATTCCTCGAGGCGAGCTTCCGGGAGAGCACCACATGGCCATCCAGGATGCCTCGCACGGAATCGCTGATGGGCTCATTCATATCATCGCCTTCCACCAGGACGGTGTAGATGCCCGTGATGGAACCCATGCCTTCGAACGTCCCGGCGCGCTCCATGAGGCGCGGCAGCAGGGCGAAGACCGAGGGCGTGTACCCGCGGGAGCTGGGGGGTTCCCCGGCGCTGAGGCCCACCTCGCGCTGGGCCATGGCGAAGCGGGTGACGCTGTCCATCATGAGCAGCACGTCCTTGCCCTGCCGCATGAAGTACTCCGCGACCGTGGTGCCGGCCATGGCGCAGCGCAGGCGAAGCAGGGGGCTCTGATCGCTGGTGGAGACGACCACCACGCTGCGTTTCAGCCCTTCCTCGCCCAGGTCGTTCTCGATGAATTCGCGGAGCTCCCGGCCCCGCTCCCCCACCAGCGTGATCACGTTCACTTCGGCGGACGTATTGCGCGCCACCATGCCAAGGAGGGTGGACTTCCCGACGCCGGAGCCGGAGAAGATGCCGATCCGCTGCCCCTTGCCCAGGGTGAGCAGGCCATCGATGGCCCGGACCCCTGTGGACAGTACCTGGTCGATGCGTTTCCTCTGCATGGGGTTGGGCGGCAGGCCCTGAAGGGGCAGGTGGGTCGTGGGTTCGATGGGCGGACCGCCATCCAGGGGCCGGCCCAGCGGATCGATCACGCGACCTAGCAAGGCATCCGCCACCGGCAACTCCGGCTGGTGTCCCGTGGCTTCCACCCAGAGGCCTGGGCGGATGCCTTCGGTTTCCTCAATGGGCATCAGCAGCACCCGCTGGCCCGAGAAGCCGACCACCTCGGCGTGGACGAGGCGAGGTTTCCCCGAGGCATCCATGCTGTGGATCAGCATCTGCTCGCCCACGGAGCAGTCCGGTCCACTGGATTCCACCACCAGGCCCACCACCTTTGCGACCCGCCCCATCCAGTCGCCCTTCGGCAACCCGTGCAGGCGGGTGGCGAGAACGGTCAGGTCGATCTCGGCGTTCACGGCGCGAGGTCCTCTTTCATTCGGGCGATCAGCTGCATGAGCCGCTCGCGGCGGCCCTCCAGGGTGCCGTTGAGGACGCCCTGGGGGGCCTCGATGCGAACACTTCCGCGGGAGAGGCTTCCATCGGCCACCAGGGCGAGACCCGCTTGGCCGACGAAATGGTCCCCGAGCTGTTCCAGATCCGCCTGATTGAGGAACACCTGCACGGGCAATTCACCTTCTCGCCGCCCGCGGGGAAGCGGGAATGGCAGCTCCTCGAGAATGCGTTCCATCATGGCCTTCACGGCGCCGGGGGTCTGTTCGATCTGCTGGATGGCGAGATGCTCGCCGACGGCGAGGGCAAGCGCCACCAACTCCTCATTCAGAGCCTCTCTCAGGAGCAGGGACGTGGAAGCCAACTCCATCAGCTGCTCCTCCAAGCGCTGGATGTAGGCCTTGTACTGGCTCTCACCAAAGGCGCGCCCCTCTGCTTCACCCGATGAGAACCCCTCTTCATAGGCGCGACGGGCGATGTCCTGCGCCTGCCGCTCGGCCTCCTGAAGCCGGTCCATCAGCCGCTGCTCGATGGGAATCCCGGAGAGGTTTCCATCGTCGATGGCTGAGGCCACCGAATCCGAACCCTCGTCGAATGAAGCGTGGGCCATCATGACGTCCACGGGGAAGTACGGGAAGGCCTCCAGGCGGGTGCCCCCGAGATCTTCGGCGCGGATGTAGCCCTTAGTGCTCATGCCGGAATCTCGTCTCAGGTGACATAGTCCTCGCCCCCCCCACCGCCGATGCTGATGACGCCTTCCTCCTCCAGCTGGCGGACGATCTCCACGACTTCGTGTTGGGATTTCTCCACGTCCTTCAGCTTCACGGGCCCCATGAATTCCATCTCCTCCTTCATGAGTTCCACGGCGCGGCTGGACATGTTGCGGAAGAACTGGTTCTGGAGTTCCTCGCTGGTTCCCTTGAGGGCGATGGTGAGGGTCTTCTTGTCGGCCCGTTTCAGGATCTCNNTCGCGGATGCTGGCGGCCAGCTGGGGGTTTTCCGTCTCGATCTTCTCCAGGACGGTGCGACCCACGTTGCGCTCCATGCGATTGAACAGCTCCGCCACGGCCCGGACACCGCCATAGGCTTCGGTGGCAAAGGAGCCGAGGGCTTCCAGCTTCTGCTCGAGGATGAGGCTGATGCGTCGCACTACCTCGGGGCTGATCTCCTGGAGGCTGGCCATGCGCATGGCCACGTCGCTGCGGAGGGCCTCCGGCAGGCTGGAAATGAGTTCCGCCGCTTGCGAGGCGTTCAGGTGCGCCAGGATCAGGGCGATGGTCTGGGGATGCTCGTTCTGGATGAACTTGGAGAGCTGCTGGGGATTCGCGCGCTCGAGGCTGGTGAAGCCGGCGCTGGATTCCAGGGCCTTCACGAGGCGGTCGATGATCTTGCGGGCCACCTCGGGGCCCACCGATTTGATGAGCAGCTTCTTGGCGTACTCGATGCCGCCCTGGCTGATGTAGCTCCGGGCCTGGGTCATGGTATGGAACTCTTCCAGGACTTCTTCCGCCACTTCCGGCTGGACGTGCTTGGTGATGGCGATCTCACGGGAGATCGTCTGGATCTCGTCCTCCTCCAGATATTTGAAGATGTTCGAGGCGGTCTCGTCCCCAAGGGTGACCATGAGTACTGCAGCCTTCTGCCCACCTGTCAGTTTCGCCATGGGCTACCGTCCTTCCTCAAGGAGCCATGATCGCACCANNTCGGCCTCGATCTCGGACATGGACTTCACCTGAACAGGCTTGCGGGTGGATCCTCCGCCCGAGCCGGCCATTGAAGCCTCACCCCCTTCGGCACTGGCCACGCGCATGGGTGCAGGCCGATTGATGGCGGCAGACATGCGGCGGAGCATGGGGAGGAAGAGCATGAAGAAGACGATGAAGCCGACCACGCCCCAGGCAGCGTAAGGCAGGGCCTTGAGCCCCAAGTCCACCCAGAACTGTTTCTTGGCGTCGGCCTCTTCCTTGGGATTCTCCTGGAGGGTGGCGAAGGCCATGTTCTCCACGGTGAGCTCGTCGCCCCGCTTGGGCTGGATGCCCACGGCCGCCGATACCTGATCGCGGATCTTCTTCAATTCATCGGCAGTTCGCGATGTGAACTTCTGCACAGGTTCGCCCTTGGCGTCCTTGTCCCAGGCTGATCTGTCGTCCACGATGACGGCCAGGGTCATGCGCTTCACCGAGCCGGTCGCCTGGTCGATGGCCCGCACGGTCTTGGTGATCTCGTAATTGGTGGTGGTTTCCTTCTTCTCACTGTTTTCCGTGATGTTGGCGGCGGAGGCGCCGCCAGTGGCGGGCGCCACGTTGCTGGCGGTCCCGGGAATGCCTGCTCCACCATCCCGTTTCTGGACCTTCTCCTCCTTCTGCTGGACGCTCCGTTCCACCTGGCCCTGGGGATCGAACTTCTCTTCGTTGATCTTCACCTTGTCGAAGTCCAGGTCCACATGGGCCGTGGCGCGAACCTTTCCGATGCCCACGACGGGCTCCAGCAGTTCGGTGACGCGACGGACCATGTAGTCTTCTTCCTCGCGGGCCACCTTCTTCTGGGCATCACTGGCGCCGACCATGGGATCGCGGCCGGTACGAGAGAGAATGCGGCTGTACTGATCGATGATCACCACCTGATCGGGCTTCAGACCTTCGACGCTGGCGGCCACCAGGTTGACGATGGCCTGGGTGTTCTCGTCCGGCAGGATGCGCGATCCGCGGAGCTTGAGCAGCACACTGGCCTTGGCGTCCTCTTTCTCGGTGAGGAAGGGGCTGTCGTTGGAGGGGGTGATGTGGACGGTGGCCTCCGCGACCTGCTGGAGGCTCATGATGGTCTTGGACAGCTGGGCCTCCACGGCCCGCCGGTAGATCACCTTCTGGGAGAAATCAGTGGTTCCGAGTCCAGCATTCTCAAGTTTCTCGAATCCCAGCTTGTCGCCCGAGAGCAGCCCGTCACCGGCGAATTTCAGGCGGAGGGACCCCACCTTGCTTTCGGGGACACTGATGGTCCGTTGATCGCTGCTGAGTTCGTAGGGCACCTGCATCTTGTCCAGCTGGGCGACGATGGAACTGGCCTCCGAGGGCGAGACGTTGGCGGCAAGGACGCCCTTGGACTCCTGGCCTGCCCAGATCCCAAGACCCCCCAGTGCCAGCAGCACTGTCATGGAAATGGCTAGCACCATGACCCGCTGGGTGGAGCTCATGCCCTTGAAGGCGCTGGTCAGTTGTTCAGCGAGGTTCGTTTCCCCGGCCATAGGCGTTCCTCAGTCAGGGGTGAGGCCGCGCCGGGAAGCTCGGCCTGCGCTACATCTGCATGCGCATGACCTCACGGTAGGCATCGATCAACTTGGATCGAACGGCCATCATCATCTGGAAGCTAAGATCGGCCTTCTGGACAGCCAGCATGGCCGTGTGCATGTCTGCACTCTCTCCTGTCATCAAGTTCCGTGCCTCAACGTCAGCCTGGGCAGAAACCTGGTTCACTTCCTGGAGGGCCTGCTTGAGGAGGTCGCCGAAAGCCAACTCCCCCTGGGCGCCCGGAGCGCCGCTGCCCTGGCCGGAATTCGAGGATCCGGACACAGGAATAAGCGAGGGCACTTGGGAGATGTTCTGAAGGGGATCCATGGGATGAACTCGGGAAACCTTTCACACGATCGGTCAGAAGGGGAACCGGGGCAAGTCGAATTTCCGACAGGTTACTGGGCGCTGAGGATGCCGAGAGCGGAGGTTGCCATGGCCTTGGCGGAACGGACGACGGCGATGTTGGCCTCGTAAGACCGGCTGGCCTCAGTGAGATTCACCATCTCCTCCACGGGGTTGATGTTGGGGTAGTTCACCACACCATCGGCATTCGCATCGGGGTGGCCCGGCTCATAGCGCGTCAGGAAGGGCTCCTGGCTGGTCTGGATGGAAGCGACCCGGACGCCGGCGTTGGCCAGGGCCCCCGAGAATCCCAGATCCTGGGTCTGGAAGACCGCATCCCGGCGACGGTAGGGACCACCTTCCCTGGTTCGAGTGGTTTCACTGTTGGCCACGTTGGAGGCGATGAGCTGGACCCGCAGCCGCTGGGCGGCCATGCCGGTGCTCGCGATGTCGAAAATCTGAGAGATGCTCATCAGTGCGCCGTCCCTTCCCGGATGATCGAATAGAGCTTCCGCAGCTCGACTTGCATGAATGTGGAGGAGGCCTGGTAGTTGATCTGGGTCCGGGCGAGAAGCATGTTCTCCCGGTCCAGGCTCACGTCATTGGCATCGTTGCGCTCGGCACTGGGCTGAAGGGCGTCGGTGGTTGGCGGGAGGGACCCGCCGGTGCTTCCCTGCAGATGCATGGGATTGGTGGTCACGAGTGAATTGGGTGATTTTTGCCCAGCAAGGGCAGATTTCATGGCCCCCTCGAAACTGAAATCCCTGGTCCGGTAGCCGGGCGTGTCCAGGTTCGCCAGGTTCGAGGCGATCAGGGTTTGGCGCTTGGAAGCCAGGGACATGCTGAGATCCATGGTCTGGATCATCGCATTACCACTGGTGAGGTCGAACATGGGGCACCCTGCAGAATGGGCCGGCCTACCCGGCTTCCTGGGTGAGTATGCAGAGCCCGTGCCGAACGAACCGATGACTTAGGCTGTACTGGCCCGGGTGCCTGCTTGCGTCCGGGTGGATCACCCTTGCTACACTGGCCGCTCATCCCGAGGACCCTATGATCATGAAGACACGTAGGCACAACGATGTACTGATCCTCTACCCTGAAGGGAAGATCACCCTGGGTGACGGCGACCAGGAACTGGGCGAGGCAGTGCGGACCACTCTGGCCAACGGCGATCGGAAGATCGTCATCAACTTCAGCAAGGTGAGCTACCTAGATTCTTCCGGCGTGGGGGAACTGGTGGGCTGCTACACCTCCATCAAGGGGAAGGGCGGCGAACTGCGCATCTGCGGGATGAGCTCCAAGATCTTCAGCCTCATCAAGATGACCAGCCTCCATTCCGTTTTCGAGGTGAAGGACACCGAGGACGAGGCCCTCGCAGGCTTCTAAGGCGAGCGCTTTCGCGCCGTCCTGGGCATCGGCTTCCTGGTGCTGGGTAAGGCGATGGCGGCGCCGAGCCCGAAGCAGGAGCATAGGGCCACTTGCCGTAGACCCGAATCAGGCCCCGCCGGACGTTCTCGGCGGCTTGAGCCCGCCCGGTTTCTGGGCAAGAAAAGGGCCGCAGAAGCGGCCTCTTTATGGTTGGCGCGGGCGGTCTCGAACCGCCGACCCCTACCGTGTCAAGGTAGTGCTCTACCNNCGGGCGGTCTCGAACCGCCGACCCTTGAATGGAGCGAGCGGATCGTGGGCGGCGAGAAGGTACGATCCGACCACCAGGAAGTTGCAGAGGTGCGCCCTCGGACATGCTGACGACTTTTTGACTGCGGATGGGATCAGGGTTCTTACCTACATCCAGGCCGGGGAAAAGGCCGATGACTGGTTCGTTGGGACCGAGCAAGATGCCCTGCGTAGGGCAGGGGGAGAGGTTCCTCAGCAGGGGCCCTACACTGTGGCCGATGCCATCCGGGACTATCTGGCCGATGCCCAGAAGAGGCGGATGAAGGGTTACTCCATCACTCAGACGACCGCAATTGCCTACATTCTTCCTGAGCTTGGGGAAATTGAAGTGTCGAGGCTCTACAAGCGGAGGATAGAGGACTGGCATTCGGCGATCGCCGAGTCCGGGCGTAGAAAGACAGGGAAGAAGCGCGATGAGCCTGAGCATCACGAGGCGACCACCGACGAGGATGCTAAACGTGCCCGGAAGGACTCGGCGAACCGAATCCTC
>PMJK01000067.1 GCA_003158505.1 Holophagaceae bacterium
CTGGATTCATTTGGAACTTCAGTCAGAGGCCCACTACACCGGGGCGGTGGTCGTTTCAAATCGTCGAAATATCTCCTTGAGCCAAGCCGGAAGCTGGGGGCACTCACGGAGGGCAGCAAATTCCTTGGTTGGGAGTTTCTTCTGAATGAAGGCGAGCGTCTGTGGAGTGACTTGCTCCCTGCCCATGTACCAAAGTGCGGAAAAGGCCACGCCCGCAGGGCGCCCGGCCAGGGCAAGCAGACGCGAACTCACATTCTTCACGATGACCTTCATATTCCCTATGCGGAAGTCCCTGCTCGGACCGTTGGTGTAGTAGAGGGCCTTCATCGGGACCTGGGTGGTGAGTCCAAGCAACAAGGCTGCCTCTGCGCCGTGAGTGTGGATGGTTTCACCCTTGGCCTTGGCGAGGGCCTTGACGATTTCGGCAGTGCCCGGCAATACCTGTCCCACGTAGCGGTTATTTTTGGGCCGCACATATACGCCTCTTGCCAAGCGGACTATGAAACCCTCCCTGGCGAGGCGGAGGAGTGCCTGATCCACGGAGGCCCTTGGGCCGAGGGACATCATGCTGATGGTCAATAACGGCTTCCCTTTGGGCTGAGCCTTGATGTGCTGGCGGACGTTCTCAGCTGTCGTCACTGTGGCAATTCCGTGTCAGATATTTTGTTGAGTTTCTGACATTATTCAAGGCCCAATCCGTAATACAATCAGTAAGGTATCACTCGTTTCGACCACCATCGGGGGAATTTCATGACCCGAAACACAAACCTCGTGGACTGGTTTTGGGGGGTTGGGTCAGAAATGGACGACCTCACCCGCGAACCCTTCGCTGGTGGCGTCCCCGGCGTGAATCAGTACATCTCCATCCGGTAAGCTGAACCCCCGGGTGTGTCATTTGGATGTCAGAAATACAAACCAGGTGCCTGTGGCTGCTCAAAAAATAGGGTGCCTGACCTCCGCTATTTAGAAACATCATCATCACCCAGGGGACGTGCCAAGGATTGTCTAACTCCAATGGCGCCGGCACGGCGAAGATAATTTGAATCCACATACCTACAGGCACACATTGCTTGACTCATGGTGCTTCCTTCGAGAGTCAAGCATTACCGCTTACCATGGCTCGTGAATTGCCAGGACATCATAAATGTCATCTCTGGCGAACGCGAAACCCCTTCCCCTCCAGGTGCAGGTAGAGCTGATTTGCCGCCTCGATCACCTTGGGCAGGGACTTTTTGGTGGCATAGAGGTCTGCGAGAAGGCGTTTGGAGGGCCTCAGGTAATCGTTGCTCATCACCGTGGCGTTCTCAAAGAGCGTCTCGATACCCAAAAGGTGGGCATGCCTGCCCATCCCGTCTACCGGGGCGGGGGCGTTCTTGTCTCGCCGGGAAATCCGCGTCGACGGCGAAGGGTAGGGCTGGCGGGGGACGTGTCCCCCGCCCTGGCTCCACGCAAGCTCGCAGCCAGGTTCTGGATCGGGGAGAGGCGGGGCCTTGGAAGTCAGGCCTGCGTTCTTTCGGGCCCAGTAGCCACGCGGGGGACAAGGCACGTTCATCCGCCGGCACACCCGAGCCAGGAAGGACGAGGACACGCCGTAGCGAGCCGCCACCTTGAGCATGGGCTCGGCCCATACCTCCTCGTAGAGCTTCTCGCGGCTCACGGACATGGATCCATCCTACTCGGCGAGGATTCCTGGATTCGGGATCATACCGGAGCTTAATATTCGACACCCCTGGGAACTGGCCTGTTGGTGGAAAGCGGTTCCTCTTGCCTGACACTGCGAAGTGCCGGGAACTAGTCTTGGGAACGTGCACCTACTCTTGAGTCCCTCAACACAGTTCGCCCTAAACTCTCAGGGAACCGTCCCAGTCCCCGAGAGGGTCGAGACCCTCAAGCAGTGGCGGTCCCGCCGAAGCCTCGACCTGGTACCCCATGGCCCGATAGCCACTCATGCGCTTCTCAAACATCTTCCGGAAGACCGCCAGAGCATCGTCGAGGTAGTCGTAGATCTGGACCTCCCGCTTGCCGGGGTGCAGCCGGTGAAGGCGGCCTGCGTACTGCACCAGGGTCCCCTTCCAGGCGATGGGCATGGCCATGAAGAGGGTATCCAGGCGGGGGTCATCAAAGCCTTCGCCAATGTAGCGCCCCGTGGCCAGGATGAGGCGCGGTTGATTGGGCGGGACGTCAGCGAGACGTTGCAGGGCCAGCCGGCGGGCCATTGCCGGCACGCCTCCGTGGAGGACCACAACATGGGGGACGGCATCCTTAAGGGCTTCCACCAATAGCTCCAGGTGATCCCGGCGCTCAGTCAACACGATGGGAGAACGCCCCTCCCCAAGGGCCTTCCGGACATCTTGAAGGATCAAGGCATTCCGCTGTGGGTCCGCAACAAGAGCGGCGTAGAGGTCCTGGATGGTTCCCTGGGCGAAGAATCGCGTCTCCCGAATCAGCAGGCGGTTCGAGAAGGGGTGCTGGCCCTCCGCCGACAGGGGCTGGACCTGGTACCGGATGGGGCCGCACTGGAAATGGAGTAGGCGCTGGAGACCATCGCGCCGGTAAGGGGTTGCAGTGAGCCCCAGCACATAGCGGGCCTTCACCTCCCGCATGACCCGTTCAAAGGAGACTGCTGGCGCATGATGGCACTCATCTACGATCACGTGGCCGTAGGTGCCCACGAGATCCAGCACCCCCTCCCTACCCGCCAGGCTCTGGATCATGGCGACATCGATAAGGCCGGTTGCCTTGCGCTTGCCGCCCCCAATTTGCCCAACCTCGTTCTTGCCGAGGCCAAGAAAGGCCTGCAGCTGTGCCCGCCACTGATCCAGAAGGGGCTTCCGGTGTACGATCACCAGCGTGTTTACGCCACGCAGCGCGGACATGTAGGCCCCGAGGACAGTTTTGCCGGTGCCGGGCGGCGCCACGAAGATACCGAGATCGTGAACGCGAAGGGCCTCGGCTGCAGTCTGCTGAACCTCGGTAAGCTGGCCCTGAAATGTGACTCCCAGGGGATCAGCGGAACAGCGCTGGTCCTCGACCTCCAGGCGGCTCCCGTACTCGCCGAGGAGCGTTCTGAGTTCCTCTTCGCACCCACGAGGAAGTGCGATGTGAGCTGGGTGCTCCTCTGCGGCGCAGATAATGCGCGGGATGCCATTGGTGGAGAACCGCATGGCCTGTTTCTGGTAGAAGTCAGGATTCTGAAAGGCCGCAAGGCGCTTAATCTCAGCATGAAGCCCAGCGGGCAACCCCGCCTTCTCCACAAAGATCTGCTGCGACCGAACGGCCTTGACGGTCGCCGGAATGGGTGCTTCTATTCGGATCTTCTTCGGCCTGCCTGAAGGAGGCCTTTCCCAGGGCGTTTCGCCCAGACCATCGTCCAGAGGATCGAAGCGCACACCCAGGATCCGGCCCTGCTTTGCGGCGGCTTCAACCAGGGTGCCGACCTTTGCCGGAGACATACGCGGGAGGTTGGCCAAATGGGCCCATGGGTCTGGATGCGGCTCCAACCTGAAATCGAGGAACAAGGTGTTACCCGCCTTCCGGGCCGCCTGCTGCAGCGGGAGAGCAATGAGGTTTCCGAACCCGCCCTGGGGCATCGTGTCCTGGTTCGGGAACAGGCGGTCGTAGGAGGCCATGCTCAGCTGCGGTCGGCGATTCATGGTCTCCGTGAGGAGGAAACAGCCTAGCCTTCGAGCCGTGGTGGCCGGTATCGGGTCTGTGAAGAAGATCCAGAGGTGCGCCCCTTCCCCCGACCGGGAGCGCTCCAACGTTGCCGGTACGCCATTCTGCTGGCAGGTTTCCAGGACGGCCACCGCGTCCTCCTTCCAGCCTTCGCCGTCGAAGTCAGTCGCAAGGAACCAGCAGGTCTCGTCCAAAAGCAGCGGGTAGATCCCGATCACATGCCGCCCCTGTAGGTGATCCAGAACGACCCGGTCATCCAGTGGTGCGAAGCGGCGATTGGGGCAATCTGCGCACTTGACCCGGAACTTGTCACAGAGAGCGCGATCCCCCTCATTCATGCAAACCGGCGTGTAGCCCTTCCGGTTGCCCTTCTTGCTGATCCAGAGGCGTGGGTAGACATCCTCACGCCCCCGGAAGATGCTCCGGAAGAGCGTCACCTTCTCGCTGGGCCCCAGGGGTGACTCATGGGAGGAAGTCGGATCTACACCCTCATCAAGGGTCCGAATTTGCGCCTGGAGTTCCTGGATCCGGGCCCGTGTGCTTTCGACCTCTTGCACCCGCTCCCTCAGCTGGGCCTCAAGGGTTTCCAGATCGGCAACCAGATCCATGCGGGAGGTCATGGCCTCAGTCCGGTTCTTCGCCCATCTCGTCGCTCAGTTCCGCCTCGATCGTCTCGATGCTCGGGAGGGTCCTGCCGAGAGATTCGGGAAGGGCCCGCAGCAGCTGGTACTCTGCGACGCCAACCGGCTTGTCAATGCCAGACAGGGCGTACTCGGCCACGATTCGGTTCTTGGTCTTGCACAGCAGGAGGCCGATGGTGGGGCGGTCCTCCGGAGACTTGATCTCGGCGTCCACTGCGGAGAGGTAGAAGTTGAGCTGCCCAGCGTGTTCAGGCTTGAAGGCCGTGGCCTTCAGTTCCACCACCACGTAGCACTTCAGCCGCGTGTGGTAGAAGAGCAGGTCGATGAAGAACTCCTCGCCGCCGACCTCCAGGCGGTACTGCCGCCCAACGAATGCAAAGCCGGCGCCGAGTTCGAGGAGGAAGCGGGTGATGTGCCGCACCAGGGCGGACTCGATATCCCGCTCCTGGGCCTCCTCGCCCAGGCCCAGGAAGTCGAACAGGTAGGGATCCTTCAGGGATTCCTGCGCCAAGGCCGCCTGGGTGGCAGGCAGCCGCGCCTCGAAGTTGGTGACAGCCTGCCCCTGGCGCTCGAAGAGGCGGTTCTTGATGTGGACCTGGAGCGTGGCGCGGGACCAGCCCTGCTGGGCAGCCTGCGAGGCCAACCAATCGCGCTCCGAACCAACCTCTACCTGGGTAAGCAAGGTCACCAGGTGGAACCAGGGCAATTGGGCAGCAGGTTGCTGCCCAATTTGAAAATCAGGGCAACGCTCTGCGAAAGTGCGCATATATTTGAGGTTGCGAGATGAAAACCCCTTCATGGCGGGGAAGGCTTCCTTAAGATCACCGGCGAGGCGGTCCACCACCTTGCTGCCCCAACCTTCCGCTTCCTGCCGCTGGAGGATCGTCCGCCCGATATCCCAGTAGAGGCGGATCAGCTCGGCATTCACCGCCAAGGCCGCCCGGGTCTGGGCCGCTTGAATCCGCCCCTTGAGCTCTTCGAGCAGCCCGGCATAGCTCGTGGACGGTCCAGTCATGGGAACTCCGACCTCCATTGTCATTGGGGCTGCCCCCCTGGGGAAGCGCTGCACCAGGGCTGGGCCCCATGGGCGGATCGTCCCCGAGGATACCCTGCAGAGGTGGCACTGGTCTTGAGTGATTTTCAAGCCCTCGTCTGGGATGGGCTGTCGATATCTATGTGGATAACCATTGCTTTTGAAAGCTTTACATCATGATTATACGACAGGACACCTTATGCTTCCGACTTTGCACGACCGGACAACTTATGGTTCCGGCAGCCTCTCGGATTGGCCGTTTTCACCCCCCGGAATTAGGTCAATTCGGGGTGGCATCGGACAGATTATGCTTCCTGTCCCGGACATCTTTTCCTTCACGACACAGTCGCGTGTGTCGCGGAACCATAATTTGGCCGTTTGGCCACCTTATGGTTCTTTTTACTCGCGGACATCTTATGGTTCACCCCATTTGTTCAGTCATCGAGTCCCCCCGATCCTCAGGCTGGCTTATCAAGCGGTGCCAGCAACCCGCATTGGGTTGGACCAAACAGTAGCATCTTAATGTTTTGGTCCTCGGCCCTTGCGGCAGACCTGCCGGAAACTTATGTTTCAACCCAGCGAGCGATTGCCGATCTATTATTTATGCTCAAAATTCATCAATCATGGCCATAGCCATCTGGAGTAGCCATTTTGAGACAGGAATCGATCTTATCGATTCCCAACACAAGGCTCTTTTCGAGGCTGTGAACAGGTTGGAGGCATCCTTCAGTCTAGGGAACACAGACGACATGGTGAAGAAGAGCCTGGATTTTCTTGTAAAGTACACCTTTGAACATTTCCAAACCGAAGAGCAGTTCATGTGCGAGGCAGCCTACCCAGGTCTGGCTGAACACACAGATGAACATGATTTATTGATGACTAAGGTCTATGCTCTGCAGGCTAGGCTTGCCGAAGGCACGCCAATGACCATGGATGTCCTGACTTTCTTCGCTGGTTGGCTGGGGCACCACATCTATGGAACTGATTTAGCTATGGTGCAGTTCCTTAAGGAAAAGAATCATAAGAGATAACCAGCGACGCGGTCCATGGTTGGTAACCCCCAGTGTTCTTCCGCTTCATCCGATGCCCCTATTTACTCTGTCAGAGGGAGGAGGAGAGGTTCACTTCAACCTCTGGTTGAGTAGGAAACAGGCGCTCGTATGGGTTTTTTCATCATCAATCCGTCGGGAAGAGGACCGGGATGCCTGCTGGCTAGATTCGCGTTTGGTGGAAGACATTGCAGGCGGGGTTTGAAATGAGCGGAGGGTTAGACCGCTGATTCAAAGGGAAGCAACCAACTCTTCGAGCTGATCAGTAGCTTTAGCCCAGCCTACATGGAACCCCCTGCCTTCGTGTGCTTCACGATCAGGAACGTTCCAATGCTGAACTCGGGCGAAATACTTCGTCTTTGAACCGAGTGGTTCGAAGGTAATGGTTACGACAATAAAGGCCTTTTCGGAGGGTACCCACGCTTTCACAAAAGCATCAGTGAAGACGAGTCGTTCATTCTTGACGACATCGAGGTAGACACCGTAGTTAGGGTAGTCTTCACCCTCTGGACTACGCATTACGACAAGACTTGAACCACCTGGGCGGACATCAAGTTGAGCTGAGGAGACAGACCAAGGCTTCGGGCAGAACCACTGCTTGAGTAAATCGGGTTCAGTCCATGCTCGATAGAGCTTTTCGGGCGATGCATTAATCACTCGCTCTAGTGTGAGTTCGCGATCAGAAATTGGAGAGCTGTTTGGTTGGATCATATGTCGCTCCAAAAAATAGGATGCTCGGTCTAACGAATGATGCTAACCGGCCCCGCCTGCACCGA
>PMJK01000130.1 GCA_003158505.1 Holophagaceae bacterium
CGCAGAAGGATCTGCAGGAGGAGCAGCTCATCGACCTCAATGACCTGGTGCGGGAGATGAGAGAGCTGCTGAGCCACACCACCCTCCAGCGGATCCAGCTGATCATGGATCTTCAGGAGGACCTCGGGCTGCTCCGGGGCGACGCGGGGGCACTGAGCCACGCGCTGATGAACCTCTGCGTGAATGCCATCGACGCCATGCCCAAGGGNNGGCATGGCCCCCGAGGTGCTGGCGAAGGCCATGGAGCCCTTCTTCACCACCAAGCCCCAGGGCAAGGGCACGGGTCTCGGCCTGGCCATGGTCTACGGCACCATGAAGGCCCACGAAGGCACCTTCGACCTGCATAGCCAGCCCGGGAAGGGCACCGAGGCCATCCTGCGGTTCCCCCATAGCCGCGTGGAGGGGCCGGCCCCGCAGCCGGCGGCCATTCCAGCCGTGGTGGAGACGCCGCAGGCGGGGCTGAGAGTCCTGCTGGTGGATGACGATGAACTCATCCGTGAATCGGTGACCCCCATGCTGGAGATCCTGGGACATGAAGTCACGGCGGCCCCTGGTGGCCCGCAGGCCCTGGACTTCCTTGAGGCGGGCCTGGAGGTCGACCTGGTGATCCTGGACATGAACATGCCCGGCATGAGCGGGGCAGAGGTGCTGCCGCGGATCCTCGGCCTCCGGCCGGAGATGCCGGTCCTCATGGCCACGGGGTACAGCGATCATGAGATCGCGCCCCTGCTGAAAGGCCGTCCATCGGTATCGAGCATCCGGAAGCCGTTCAGCCTGAAGGAAATCCAATCCAAGATCGCCGCGTTTCAGGTTCAACCCGTCTCTGACCCACGATCCTGAAGGCCAAATGATTCAAGGGATGGCGCCTGGGACTGGCTGAAGGGCCGCATCCATGAATCTGATCTGGCCTGCGGCGACTTCCTGAAGGAACAGTACCAAAAGTGAAGGTCGCCCGATGGTGGGCCGATGGGTCTCCTGGAGCTTCCATAGGAGACATCATGGCCCTCATGCTTTGGAATAGCCGGTTCGAGACCGGGATTGGGATCATTGATACCCAACACAAGGCCCTCTTCAAAGCGGTGAACGATCTCGCCGATTCCTTCAAGGCCGGCACCTCGAAGACGCAGGTGAAGGAGTGCCTGGATTTCCTGGTGAAGTACACCGTCGAACATTTCGGCACGGAAGAGAAGGTCATGAAGGAGATGGGCTACCCCAAGCTCATCGACCACAAGGTGGAGCATGCCAAGCTGGTCGAGAAGGCCTTGGACTTGCAGGCCAAGCTCGCCGCAGGGAAACCCGTCACCATGGAGGTCACTACGTTCCTGTCGAACTGGCTGAAGCATCACATTAATGAAGAGGACATGGGCTACGCCGATTTCAAGCGGGCCAAAGAACGGAAGTAGCTGGCACCGCCCAGGACCGCCCGAGGGGACTTACCCATGGCCAGGATCGTCGTGATCGACGACAGCAAGCTCATCCGCAACCTGCTCCGGCACATCCTGGAGAAGGCCGGCCATGAGGTGGATACCTGGGAGGATGTGTCGGCCCAGGAGGTGTCAGAACGGGTCGGCACTTCCGATCCCGATCTGGTCATCACCGACTATTCAATGCCCGGGTGCAACGGTCTGACCGTGGCCAAGATGGCGCGGAAGGCCAAGCCCGGCCTGCCGGTGGTGGTGGTCACCGCCACCCACGATCCGGCCGTAGAGGAGGCCCTGAACCGGCAGGAGGTCGCCTGCATTCTCCACAAGCCGATCCAGGGGGAGGAACTGCTGAAGGCGGTGAGACAGGGGCTCCAACATAGCGCGATCAAGGAATGATCAAAGCTTGTCGAGCCCTTCCTTGCCTTGCATGACCTTCCAGGGAAGCAGCTCATAGTTGGCCAGCCCGTGCTGGCAGAAGGGATCCCCATCGCGGAGGGCATCCAGCTCGGCCAAGGGATTCTCGCCCTGGACCCGCACCAGCCATAGGCCGCCGAACCGCGGATCCAACGGCCCGGAGGCCACCAGAATGCCCCGTTCCTGGAGGGTACGGAGGTAGGCGCGATGGGCTTCCGTGATCGCTTCGATCTCGGACAGCGGGCGGCGGTACCGGCAGATAATCATGGCGTACATGGGGCTCCTTGTTTCGCCACAGGTGAACACAAATGAGTAATGAGTGGCCACCGGGTTGGGCACAAAGAAAAAAACTAACACCGATGAACACCGAAAAAACAAGATGAACACCGATAAAAACCACCGAATGGGCCAGGCCACCTGCTTGCTCGGTGTTTATCGGCAGTTATCGGTGTTCATCGGTGTTCCGCTTTTCCCTTTCAATCACAGGTAGCAACCACCTGCTCAGTCGCGCACGATGCGAGTCCCCACGGTGGCCGGATCCCCGGTGGCCAAGGCCTCGGCGGTGGTGATGAGCACTTCCTGGCCGCCCCCATCCAGGTAGGCCAGGGCGCTTTCGATCTTGGGGCCCATGCTGCCCGCCGGAAACTGGCCCTCCGCCAGGTGCTTCCGGGCCTCGGCGGCGGTGAGGCGATCCAACCAGCGCTGGCTGGGCCTGCCGAAGTCGAGGGCCACCTTGGCCACGCCCGTGAGGATGATGAAGAGATCGGCACCGAGCTGGGCCGCCAGCAGGGCGCTGAGGCGATCCTTGTCGATGACGGCCTCCACCCCCACCAGGAAGCCGCTGGCGTCGCGGATCACCGGGATGCCGCCCCCACCGCCCGCGATCACGGAATGGCCGGAGTGCAGCAGGGTCTTGATGGCATCCAGCTGAATGATCTCCAGGGGCCGGGGCGAGGGCACCACCTTGCGCCACCCGCGCCCGGAGTCCTCTTTCATCTTCCAGCGCTTGGACCGCATGAGCTCGAGGGCCCGGAATTCAGGGTAGAAAGGGCCCACGGGCTTGGTGGGTTCCNNGGCGCCGCAGATGTCCAGGCTGTATGGCGGAATCTGGCCGGAGCCGGCCTCCTGCTGGATGATCAGGTTGCCCACCTGGGGACCGTTCCCATGCACCACGCAGAGCGAGTAGCCCGCGGCCACCACCCGGGCCAGCATTTCGGCCGTTTCCCGGGCGTTCTCCAGCTGCTCCTCCTGGAGCCCGCTTTCCTTCTCTTTTAGGAGGGCATTCCCCCCGATGGCCAAGAGCGCGATCCGGCGCTGGTTCATAGCGGACTCCAAGCGTGACCTGGCGTCTCGCGCATTCGCGCAGCGGATGCCGAGTGGAGGGCATTCCCCCCGATGGCCAAGAGCGCGATTTTTCGGGTCATTCCGTTTCCCGGGGAAACGAGGATTCTACAGGGGTGGCGGAGACGAGCCAATGATTGCTGGGACTGGAGCCCAAGAACGCATTCCAGGGGCTGAAACCTTTTGCACCCTGTCAAGGACGGAGCGACAGCCATCGACCCCTTTCAGCCGCAGGCCATCCCCGAAATCCAGGCCGCCACGCCCATGCTGACGGGGATGAACCAGGAGGCCCTGAAGGCGATTCTCGAGGACNNAAGGGCATCGCCAAGTGAAAGGCACCGGCGCGATTGACTGAGGCCAGATCGAGTTCAGTCCACTTGCGTCCTCAGCCTGTGCACCAGCAGCCGATCCCGGTAAGTCAGTGACCCCACCAGGAAGACGGTTGCCCCGGCATCCGTGAATCCAGCCTTGGCATAGAAGCGGATGGCCTGGGGATTCTGCTCCCAGACCTGCAGCCACACGCCATCATGGTCCGCGGAGGCCGCGTGGGCCAGGAGCGCTGCCATCAGGGACTGAGCGGTCCCGGTGCCGTGCAGGGCCCGGTCCACGTAGAACCGTGCCACTTCCAGGGGTCGTTCGAAGGGGACCTCGACTGCCGGGCCCTTGGCCCGGAGCCAGGCATAACCGAGGAGCGTGCCGCCTTCGTCGAGGACCAAGGTTCGGCAGGCCGGATCCGCCAGCTCCGCGGCCTGCCGATCCGGCCCGAAGGCCTCCACCAAGTATTGTTCGAGATCAGATGAGGGAATCAGGCCCTCGTAGGTATCCCGCCACAGGCGCTCCCCCAGGATCGCCAGGTCCTGGGCATCGGCGGGAAGGGCAGGGCGGATGACCATTCCACGAGCTTACCAAAGTGGTTAAAACCCGCTACAATGCTCGTTTTGGCGGGCCTCCATGCACATCCAGGAACTGATCCTCCGGCTCCAGCGGTTCTGGGCCGACCGGGGTTGCCTCATCGGCCAGCCCTACGATCTGGAGAAGGGCGCGGGCACCATGAACCCGCTCACTTTCTTTGGGGCCCTGGGAAGCAAGCCCTGGAACGTGGCCTATGTGGAGCCCTCGCGACGCCCGGCGGACGGCCGCTATGGCGAGAACCCCTTCCGGGTCTACAAGCACCTCCAGTTCCAGGTGATCCTCAAGCCCAGTCCCGCCAAGGTGCAGGACCTCTACATCGAGAGCTTGGAGGCCATGGGCATCGATTTCTCGAAGCATGACCTCCGCTTCGAGGAGGATAACTGGGAATCGCCCACCCTGGGCGCCTGGGGCGTGGGTTGGCAGGTGGTGCTGGATGGTATGGAAATCAGCCAGTTCACCTACTTCCAGCAGGTGGGCGGACTCGACTGCCGCCCCGTGAGCGCTGAACTGACCTATGGCATCGAGCGCATCTGCATGTTCCTGGGGGGCTACGACAACATCTTCGACCTGGTGCACGGCGAGGTGAAGACTGACGACGGCGTTTTCCCGGTCACTTACGGCCAGATGCGGCAGCGGGAGGAGTTCGAACTGAGCGCCTACAGCTTCGAGCACGCGGACATCGACCTGCACCGCAGGCTCTTCGACGCTTTCGAGAAGGAGGGCTGGCGCCTGCTGAAGGACCACAACCATTTCCTCAGCGCCTACGAGCAGGCCCTCAAGATGAGCCACACCTTCAACGTGCTGGACGCCCGGGGCGCCGTGAGCACCACGGAGCGACCTGGCGTCATCAAGCGCGTGCGGGATCTGGCATCCGGCTGCGCGAAGGCCTTCCTGGAACATGAGGAAGGCTCACCTACTCCAATTGAAACTGCCGGGAAGGGGGGTGCGAAGTGAGCACCGCCAAAACCTTCCTGCTGGAACTGCACTGCGAGGAAATTCCGGCGCGGTTCCTCAAATCACTCTCTGAGGAACTCGATCGAAAAATTCAGGATCATCTGGGAACTTGGCTCAATTGTGATTCGGCCTATTTCCAGGGTGATAAGCAGTGGGGTGTTTTCTATTCGCCTCGTAAGATCGCCGTCCGACTCGCGAATATTCCTGTTTCCCAGGCCGACCAGACGGAAACTCAGGTGGGTCCGCCCCAGCGCATGTGCGTGGACGAGGCGGGTAAACCTACCATCCAGGGCCTGAAGTTCGCGGAGAAATGGGGGGTGGACTTCGGCGCCGTGCACTTTGAGCAGCCCGCGGGGAAAAAGGAGCCCTGCGCGATGGTCACCATCACCAAAAAAGGCCGCCCCACGGTGGACCTACTGGCAGAGGCGCTGCCGGGGCTCATTGCCAGCTTGCACGTGCCCAAGGCCATGCGCTGGGGCAAGTCCGACTTCGAATTTGTGCGACCCATCCGCAACATCCTGTGCCTCTTCGGGGAACAGGTGGTGCCCATCATGGTGGATGGCGTTTCGGCCACGAACACCACCTGGGGCCATCGCCTCTTCCACCGCCAGCACCCCGAGCCGGTGCTCATCGCCACGCCTGAGGGCTACGAATCGGCCCTGGAGGCTGCGGGTGTCGTCGTCAGCGTGGACGTCCGCCGGACCCGCATCGCCCAGCAGTTGGAGTCATTGGCCGCCGAAGCGGGTGGCCACGTGGTGGCCGACGCGGAGCTGCTGGATACGCTGGCGGAAATCGTGGAGTTCCCCAAGATCCTGCGCGGCGATTTCCCGGCCAACTTCCTGGAACTGCCCAAGGAGGTCCTGGTCACCAGCCTCCGCGAGCACCAGAAGAGCTTCTGCATTGCGAATGCAAAGGGAGAGCTGCTGCCCCTCTTCCTCACCGCCGCCAACCGCCCGGATGATCCCGAAGGCTTTGTGAAGGCCGGCAACGAGTGGGTGCTGAAGGCGCGGCTCTACGACGCCCGCTTCTTCTTCGCCGAGGACCGCAAGCACCCGCTCTCCGAGCGGTTGGAAAAACTGAAGGCGCTCACCTTTCAGCGGGAATTGGGGAGCTACTACGACAAGACCGGCCGGGTGGTGGCCCTCGTCAAGGCCCTGGCCACNNGGCGAGTACCTCAGGCATGAGGGCGCCGACGAGGAAGTGTGGATGGCCGTGAAGGAGCAGTACCGGCCCGTGGCCGCCGACGACGCGATCCCTTCCACCCCCCTGGGCTGCCTGCTGTCCCTTTGCGACAAGCTCGACACCGTCGCCGGGTGTTTCGCCGTGGGCCTCATCCCCAGTGGCTCCAAGGATCCCCTCGCCCTCCGCCGGGCGGGACAGGGCATCGTGCGCATCCTGTGGGAGATGGGTTGGGCCATAGACTTAAGAACGCTCGTGGATGCTGGGCTGGGACAATTTAGAGAACTGTTTGGAGATGAACGGACCCGGCCCTTCATCTTCGCACCCAAGGAATTCATAGCCTGTCAGGACGCCCTGATGGCCTTCTTCCGAGACCGTGTGGCCTACCAGCTGGAACTGGCCGGTTACGCCAGCTCTGTGCGCCGCTCCGCAATGGCGGCGGGCTGGGAATACCTCGTGGACCTTAAAGCCAGGTGCGAAGCCCTATCTCACTTTGCACAAGACTCGAGGTTTGGCAGCCTAGCCCAGAGCGCTAAGCGAATAGCTAATATCCTGAAGGATGAAAACCCTTCAAAAGCATTTGAAGTGGGGATTCTCAAGGACCCGTCCGAACGATTTTTAGCAAACACCTTAATTGAGAAGCTTGAAAATTGGGTTTCGCACATCGATCCGGACAGGGTGGAACGAATTGAAATCACAGGCGTGGTAGAGATTTATCCGCAATACATGGGCCTGCTCATGGATCTCGCCGATCTCGCCGAGTCCCTGGAGGCCTTCTTCAATGCTGTCATGGTGAAGTGCGAGGATCCGACCCTCCGCGCCGCTCGTCTCAGCCTACTCCATCGCCTCCGCCTAGCATTCCTGCGCGTGGCAGATTTCTCACAGTGGCAGTAATTTCCGGTTCCGCTCAGGTGTATTCTGATTTGAAAAGGACCAGTGTATGGCTAAGGGAATCAGAACTACCACAGGAACGGATCAAGGGGTTTCACCTCGGCTTCGTTCACTCACCGTTAAGGGATATAAATCGATCATCGATGAGCAAACGATCGAGTTTCGACCGCTCACCATACTGGCTGGTGCGAATAGCGCAGGCAAGTCCAGCCTTGTGCAGCCATTGCTACTCCTCAAACAGACGCTGAGTACTCCATTCGATCCAGGACCATTGTTGCTTGATGGGCCTAACGTTCGCCTCACTTCGGCCGAACAATTTATTTCACGCGGAGTTCCAGAGGCTAAATCTGAATTTAAGGTGGGATTGGAAATTGAAAATGGTATGCAATTACAGTTAACTTTTTCGCCCGACCCTCGACACGGAATCGACCTCAGCGGGATGAGGATCATTCAAGATAGCGGCGACAACAACCCGCCGAGTATTTCTCCAGGCATGAGTGGAGCTCAACTCGAAGCTTCCTGGCCGACACTTAAATCCTTCAGGGAACGCTTTCTCGGTGCCTTGGCGACGAAACGTGTATTCAAAGGTGCCGAAGACGCGGCCTGGGTCGTGCTTCGAGATAGATGTTTTCTTGAAGTGGAATTGCGCGGTCCAAATGGTTTAAGGCTTTCTGCCCCAATGTTGCATTCGTATTTATTCGGATCACAGATTGAACGTATTATCCATGTGCCAGGTCTCCGTGGGAATCCTGGTAGGACATATAGTGTTGCGGCTGTCGGCAACTCCTTTCCAGGCACATTCGAGTCCTATGTCGCGAGTGTCATAAACCATTGGCGTTTAACCAAG
The DNA here is from genome assembly GCA_003158505.1 of Holophagaceae bacterium. Classification (GTDB taxonomy): domain Bacteria; phylum Acidobacteriota; class Holophagae; order Holophagales; family Holophagaceae; genus Geothrix. The sequence goes on from PMJK01000130.1 coordinate 7,963, forward strand.
GATGAGAACTTAAAGGGCCTCGGGCAAGACTTAGAAGCGTTAGGTTTGACATGGAAAGTGGAGGCCCGACCCAAGGATGATACGCAAGTTGAAATTCTTGTGGGCCGCTTGCCTCATGCGGCTCGCGGTGGCGCGAGGGATCTAGTTAGCATCGCTGATGTTGGATTTGGTGTTTCACAAACGCTTCCTGTTTTAGTCGCACTTCGTGTTGCTGAGCCCGGCCAGATTGTCTATCTAGAGCAACCCGAGATCCACCTTCACCCTCGTGCTCAACGTAAGTTGGCTAACATCCTGGCAGCTGCGGCCAGCCGCGGCGTGATCGTTGTGGTAGAAACACATAGTGCACTACTCCTTCGAGGTGTACAGACGCTTATCGCAGGGACAGATACATTAAATCCGTCGTTGGTAAAGTTGCACTGGTTTACCCGCAATCCTAATAACGGCGGCACGCAGGTGATTGCCGCTGATTTGGATTCTGATGGGGCCTATGGCCCCGATTGGCCTGAAGACTTCGATGATGTATCTCTAGAATCAGAGCAAGCTTACCTTGATGCGGTTGAGAATCGCGGGATCAAAAAATGATCGGGAAAATGTCCCGGCGGATTGTGATAGATGCTGATGTGGCCCAAGCGGCTGGTGAAACTCACCATCCGGTGTCGAGTGCTTGTCGAAGGGCTTTGGAGGACATTCGTAAAATCTGCCATCGAGTCGCGATGGATGAACGAGTTTTGGAGGAATGGAAGAAACATCAGTCACGGTTCGCAAAAAACTGGTTGGCTTCAATGAGGTCAAAAAGGAAGGTTTTTTTCATCAAGCCCACTAACATCGAGGACCTAACTGAGATTCTTGAAGGCGCAGGTCTCTCTGGGAAGCAAAATGAAGTAGCGTTGAAGGATCTTCATCTTGTCGAAGTTGCCATGGCCTCTGACCTTGCCATCATTTCATTGGATAAAAAGGCAAGGGCAGTCTTTGAGAAGGTGAGTCGATCTTCTCCACGACTAAAAAAGGTTGTATGGGCGAATCCAACTAGCACCGAGTTGCACGAATGGCTACAAAGTGGTGCCCGGTTTTCAGAAACGATTGGTTTGTAGGAACCCCCATGCACCACGAACGCATCGCGATCATCGACTACGGCAGCCAGTACACCCGGCTGATCACGCGGCGGCTGCGGGAACTGGGGGCCTTCGGCTTGGTGTACAACAGCGGGGCCACGGCACAGGAGATCGGCGGCGCCGACCTGAAGGGTGTGATCCTTTCCGGCGGGCCGAACTCAGTGTTGGAGCCCGGTGCGCCGGACCTGGATCCGGCCATCCTGGACCTGGGCGTGCCCATCCTCGGCATCTGCTACGGGCAGCAGCTCCTGGCCCGCAACCTGGGCGGGCAATTGCACCGCTCCGCGAGCCGGGAGTACGGCAAGGCGGATATCCAGGCCATGCCGGAGCGCTCCATGCTTTTCGAGGGTCTGCCCCATGCCCAGCAGGTGTGGATGAGCCACGGCGATCATGTGGAGGTGGCGCCAGCGGGCTTCACCGTCACAGCGAAGACCTCCACGGTGCCTGTGGCGGCCATGGAGGACCCCAAGCGCGGGATCTACTGCCTCCAGTTCCATCCAGAGGTGACCCACAGTGCCCAGGGCATGCCCCTGCTGCTGAACTTCCTGCGGCACTGCGGCATGGCCCTGGACTGGAACGCCGGGAACTTTATCGACGAAAAGGTGAAGGCCATCCGCGCCCAGGTGGGCACCGGTACGGTCGTATTGGGCCTCAGCGGCGGCGTGGATTCCAGCGTGGCGGCCCTGCTCCTGCATAAGGCCATCGGCCAGCAGCTGACCTGCGTGTTCGTGGACCACGGCCTCATGCGCAAGGACGAGATGAAGCAGGTGCAGGTCTACTTCGCACCCTTCGAGCTGAATGTCATCTGGGTGGACGCCTCGGACGAATTCCTGGGGGCCCTGGCGGGCGTGACCGATCCCGAACAGAAGCGGAAGATCATCGGCGGCAAGTTCATCGAGGTCTTCGAGCGGGAGGCGGGCAAGGTGAAGGCGGACTTCCTGGGCCAGGGCACCACCTATCCCGACGTGATCGAAAGCAGCGGCATCGGGGGTGCCATCCTGGTGAAGTCCCACCACAACGTGGGCGGCCTGCCGGACCGCATGAAGCTGCAGCTGGTGGAGCCCCTCCGAGAGCTGTTCAAGGACGAGGTGCGGGCCACAGGCCTGGCGCTCGGGTTGCCCGAGGAGATGAATCAGCGGCACCCCTTCCCGGGGCCCGGACTGGCCGTGCGATTGCCCGGAGCCATCACCCGCGAGCGGGCGACCATCCTGCAGAGCGCCGATGCCATCTTCCTCCAGGAGCTGCGGGAGAGCGGCTGGTACGNNACCTTCGAGTGGATGTGCGCGCTAAGGGCGGTGACGAGCGAAGACTTTATGACCGCGGACTGGGCCCGGCTGCCCCACGAATTACTCGACCGCATTGCGCAACGAATCGTGAGGGAGGTTCGGGGCATCAATAGGGTGGTGTTTGATATCACTTCCAAGCCGCCCGCGACCATCGAGTACGAATAGTGGCCAAGCGCAACGAACCCGTCCGCAAGTCGGTGAAGGACACCCTGGAGGATCTGCTGGCGGGTCACCGCGAGGCGGCCTTCAGTGGACCGGAGTCGGCCCTGAAGTATCTGCGCCGCACTTTCGACGGGCAGGCCAGCCTGCCCAATGCGGTGAAGGCTGTCGCCTACGACCTGAGCGCGGACGCCCAGGCCCAGTGCGGTCAGTGGGAGGCCTGCACCGAGTCGGTGAAGCTGACTCTGGGCTACCTGTCGGACCTGGAAGCGGCCTTCCCGCACGAGTACCGGAGGATGCTGGAAGGGCTGTCCTGTTTCGAACGGGGTATCCAGGCTCACAGCGAACTGGGCGACTTTCACGGGGCCCTGGAGCTCTGCGAGCGGGCCATCACCTTGGGGCTGGGCGCGCACTATTCGGCGAAGCGGGATTCTCTGGACTGGGCACGCTGAATCTTGAACTTGCAAGACCGGCTAAGTTCCCTGGACGGGGTGATGACCCGGGGTTCTTGCCTGTGCGATCATCTGAAAGTAACGCCATTCAGCGGAGACACCGTTGAGACAGCATCCGGGGAGGCTATGGCCGAATCGATCCAGGTGTTGCCCGAGCAGGCCAGTGTCCTCGTCGTGGATGACCTGGCCATCATTCGCCTTTCGCTCCGGCATATCCTGACCAAGGCGGGCTACTGCTGCCGCGAGGCGGAAGATGTATCCGGCGCCCTGGCCGTACTGGACAAGGAGTCCATCGACCTGGTGCTTTGCGACATCCAGATGCCGGGCGCCTCTGGGCTGGATCTGGTGAAGGCGCTCCGGCACCGGATTCCCGATACTTCCGTGGTCATGGTCAGCTCCCTCGAGGATGCGGAGACGGCCATCACGTGCTTGCAGCAGGGCGCCTTCGGCTATGTGCTGAAGCCCTACCAGCCCCGCGAGATCCTGATCCAGGTGAACGGGGCCCTGCGCCGGCGGATGCTGGAGATCGCCTTCCGGGACCGGGAGGCCCAGCTGGCCCAGAAGGTGCGGGAACAGACGGTGGAGATCCGGAATTCCCGCGAGGAGATCGCGCTCCGGCTCATTTCGGCCAGTGAGCACCGCGACAACGAAACAGGCATGCACGTGCGCCGCATCGGCCTCTATGCCGCGGAGATGGCCCGCCTCCTGGGCTGGGAACAGCCGGGCGTGGAGACCATCCAATCGGCGGCCCCCATGCACGACATCGGCAAGATCGGCGTGCCGGATGCGATCCTCCAGAAGCCAGGCGGCCTCACCGAGCACGAGTGGGTGATCATGAGGCAGCACACGGCCATGGGGGCCACCATCCTCAAGGGTTCGACGGTGCCCTTTATCCGGATGGGCGCCACCATCGCCATCAGCCATCACGAGAAGTGGGACGGGACCGGTTATCCCCGGGGCCTGCAGGGCGAGGCCATCCCGATGGAGGCGCGCATCACCGCCCTGGTCGACGTCTACGACGCCCTCAGCAACCGCCGCCACTACAAAGAACCCTGGCCCGAGGAGCAGGTGGTGGCGCTGATCCATAAGGGCAGAGGCGCGCACTTTGACCCGCTCCTGGTTGAGCTCTTCCTGGCGAACCTGGAGCGGTTCCGGATCATCCTCATGGCGAATCCCGACGAGGCCCACGACGTGGAACCGGGGATCTGATCTGACTCTGTGGGTGGGAGTCGCAGCCGGATAACCACCCTCTGGGAGTGAATTTCTTCTGTGCCTTTCAATCAGATGAAGCAGGTGTAGGCTGGGGGCCCGTGGAGGCCGCCATGAAGCTCACCGACTACCGGACCCTCGGACGTTCGGGACTGCGAGTCAGCCCGCTCTGCCTTGGCACCATGACCTTCGGCAGCGACTGGGGCTGGGGTGCCGATGTGGCCGAAAGTCGCACCATGCTGGATTGCTACCTGGAGGCCGGAGGTAACTTCATTGACACGGCCAACATCTATACGAAGGGCCACAGCGAAGCGATCCTTGGGGACTACTTCGCCGAGCGGGGAGGCCGGAACCGGGCCGTACTGGCCACCAAGTTCTGCGGCAGCCTCTACCGGGGGGATCCCAATGCGGGCGGGGCGGGCCGGAAGGCCATCCAGCAGCAGCTGGAGCAGAGCCTGCGGCGCCTGCGCACGGACTACGTGGACCTCTACTGGATGCACTTCCACGATCCTCACACCCCAATCGAGGAAACCATGCGCGTCCTGGATGACCTGGTGCGGGCCGGAAAGGTCCGGTACCTCGGTGTCTCGGACACTCCGGCCTGGAAGGTGGCGCAGGGCCAAGCCGAAGCCCTCTGCCGGGGATGGTCTCCCTTCGTGGCCCTGCAGATCGAGTATTCGCTGATCGAACGCACAGTGGAGCATGATCTGCTGCCCATGGCTCAGGCGAACGGACTCGGCGTCACCCCATGGTCCCCCCTGAGGGGTGGTCTGCTGACGGGCAAGTACGGGCGGAACCGGCAACCGCAGGGGGAAGGCCGCCATGTGCCCGGGGTGTCGAAGAGCCTCACGGATCGCAACTACACCATCATCGAGACCGCTGAGGCCGTGGCGGCCGAACTGGGCAGCGGCGTGGCCCAGGTGGCCTTGGCCTGGGTGCTCTCAAGGCCGGGCGTGGCCAGTCCCATCCTGGGGGCCCGGACCCTTGCTCAACTCAAGGACAACCTGCAGGCTCTGGATCTGCAATTGCCACCAGAGATGGTCACTCGCCTGGATGCGGTCAGCGAACCGGCGCCCATCTTCCCCCATGGCTTCCTGGCCAACACGAAGCACATGATGCAGAGCGGGGCCACCATCAACGGCGTCACCTCCGATCCCTGGTCATTGGCCCCGAGTTCCGATCAAGAACGCTGGTGATGCTGAATTTCGCTTAAGAACAAAGATTCACCATCAAGACACCAACCACGCAGAAACACCATGGGCTTGAAAAAGTTCATGCTGGGCCTCACTGAATCATCGGAAAGGCAATTGGCCATCGGAAACACAAAGAATACATAGATGCGATGCCAGAGCTTCCGGGCCTGGTCGGAATGGAAGGATCCACCGGTGAGAAACGGTGAGGAACAGTGAACAAGAAGGACGCAGTCTCACCAGCCCTCATCGTTCCTCACCGGTTGAAAACAATTTTGCCCTTTCTGGTTATCGGCGAGGCTCAGCCCGAGTTCTTTCAAGAGTAAAAAGCTGAAGCCCATGCCCGAAGCAGTACCCCTGAGAACAGCCATCGACTCGCATTTTTAAATCTGTGTGAATCGGTGGAATCTATGGACCTAAGCCCTTTTCTGCGTCATCTGCGGTTAAACACTCGCCTGGCTGTGTGTGACCGATAATCGGGAAAGATTTAGCTTTTCCGCTACGAGTATCTAAGGTCTCGATGGAACCCTAGGCCTGGATGGGATCGGCTTCGGGGGGAGTGGCGGGCTTGTGTCTGCCAGAGATGGTGAATTCGCCCAGCATCATGGGCACGGCCGCCTTCAGCATGCAGGTGAAGACCAGCGCGCCCAGGGAGAAGATGCCTGCGGCCACCGTGATTTCCGTGAGAGAGGGCCGGTAGACGTAGATCTCGCCGAGGGTGTCGGGTGTGAGGCCGGGGATGATGAGACCCATGCCTTTCTCGATGTAGACGCTGGAATAGATGAGCACGCAGCCGATGTTCAGCGTGATCCAGTTCGTCCTGGTCTTGGGAATGAGGAACAGCAGGAAGGCCACGAAGCCCGTGATGATGGAGGCCCAGGCGAAGGGCACCAGGGTGTGGTAATGGACGCCATTCTTTTCAATCCCGAACAGCAGGTACTGGAAATAGATCATGTGTTCGGTGCCGGAGTAGAGTTCCTTGAAGGACTCGGCCGCCGTCAGGAAGAGGTTGAAGCCCATGGTGTAGGCCATGAGTTCGGCGATCTTGAAGATGGCCTCATCAGTGATCTTCAACCGGGTGGTCTTGCGCAGCACTTGGAGGAGGATGAGCAGGACCGCGGGTCCCGAACAGAAGGCGGAGGCCAGGAAGCGCGGGGCGAGGATGGCCGAGTTCCAGAAGGGGCGGGCGGCCAGGCCGTTGTACAGGTAGGCCGTGACGGTGTGGATGCTGACGGCCATGGGGATGGACAGGAGCACCAGGGGAAGCACCAGGGCTTTCTTGTAGTGCTTCTCCACATAGGCGCTGAAGAGCAGGTAGGTCACCACGAACCAGTTCAGCAGCAGGTAGAGGTTGAGGACGATCACGTCCCAGGCCAGCAGGGAGCTGGGCCAGTTGAGGCGGCCCACCAGGGGCATGATGTGCCAGAACCGGTCCGGGCGGCCGATGTCCACCATGACGAAACCGAGGCACATGACCAGGGCGGTGATCGCCAGCATCTCGCCCAGGATGGTGATCTCCTTGATGGGGGCCCAGTCATAGATGTAGGCCGGGATCACGAGCATGATCGAGGCCGCAGCGACGCCCACCAGGAAGGTGAAGTTGCCGATGTAGAAACCCCAGGAGACCTGGTCCCGCATGTTCGTGATGATGAGGCCGTGGTTCATCTGTCCCGTATAGGCGAAGGCGCCCAGGGCGATGAGCAGGAGAAGGAACCCGATCCAGGCGTAGTAGAGCCGACTTCCCGTAGTCATGAGGCCCAGGGTGTCGGTGATGAAGGTCTTGAAATTCCTTATGTTGACCATGGCCTCACACCCCGTAGAAGTAGAAGAAGTTGGGTTGGGTGTTCAGGTCTTCCTTGAACTTGAAGACGCGCTTGTTCTCCAGGATTTCCCGGATCTCGCTCTTGGCATCCAGGAGGTTGCCGAACTTGCGGGAGCCTGTAGGGCAGATCTCCACACAGGCGGGATAGAGCCCCTTCCGGGTGCGCTGGATGCAGAAGGTGNNGCAGTAGCGGCAGCCGATGCACCAGTTGTAGTCCACCACCACGATGCCGTCCTTCTCCCTCCAGGTAGCCCCGACGGGGCAGACCTTCACGCAGGGCGGCCGCTTGCACTGCTGGCACTGCACGGGCATGTAGAAGTGGCCTTCGCGGGGCACCTCCTCCGGGTTGTAGTACTGCTCGGCGTGCTGGATATTGACGCCTTCCTCCTTGTCCATTTCGAGGACGCGGATCCACTGGATCTGGGGGTCCCTGGACTGGTTGTTTTCCTTCACGCAGGCGTAGACGCAGCGGCGGCAGCCGATGCAGCGGCTGAGGTCCAGCGCATAGCCGAAGATCACGCCTGGCATGGCCGGCTCGTTCCCCACCTTGACGGCCTTGTGGTACTTCTCCTCGTACTCGCGCTCCAGGCGGGCGATGATGGTCTTGAGCTCGTCCTTGGAAAGTTCGCGGAAGTTGTGCTGGAGGAACTCCTCCTTGCTGAGTTTCCCGCAACCGGTGAGGGCCATGGCGACGGTGGCCACCGCAGTGCCCAGGAATTCGCGCCGGCTGCCGCAGGCACCGGATTCGGGAACACCAGTGGGAGGTTGGATGGGTTTTATGTCCGTCATTGGGAACCCCCTTTCGCCATCTTGATGTCGTCGGGTCGGGTGGGTGGTGGCATGGGTTTCAAAGGCTTGAAATGGGGCGAATGGGGATTGTGGCAATTGACGCAGAGCAGGTACTGTTTCTGCCCGTTCCAGCTGCCGGTGCGCTTGCCATGGATGCCCAACCGCCAGTCCCGCAACTTGTCGCCGTGGCACTGGCCACAGAGCAGGTAGGAGGCGGTGAATGCGACCGGCTCCCCGCCAGCCAGGTGGAGGCGGTCCCGGTTCTGGGCATCGTGGCAGTCCAGGCACCAGCGGTTTGGACCGTGGTGGAGGATCTCCTGGATCTCGCTATGCATGCCCAGCTCCCGGCGATGTGTGTCGACCTTCATGGACTTGCCGTCGTGGCAGGAGGTGCAGGGGAAGATCCCCTCCGAGAAGGGGGGCTTCGGCACCTGGATGCCTTCCGGGGCGCTGGCATCACCCTTCTTTTCAGGTGGGCTCGCGAAGGCGGTCGCTGTCAGAAGGAGCAGTGCCAGGCCCGCGAATTGGATCGGGCGTGTGTTCATGGGTGGACCTCCGGCTTGAGTGGATTCGGTTCTTGGGCTCGATCATGGGGAGCGGAGCCCTTCAGCAGCCGCGGCGCGAGCATGAGCGTGACGCCGTAGCAGATGAAGCCGAGGAAGAGGGTCAGGGGCCGTCCCACGGCCACGTCCTCGAAGAGGAATTTCAGGGCGGTGACGACCAACAGGGGATAGACCAGCCAGCGCAGTTCCAGGACCGGGGACCTCCGGCCGCACCAGGCTAGCAGGATGGCCAGGGCCGACAGCACCCCGGTGCGGACGGCGGCGAGGAGGCCCGGATCCGCCGATCCCGCTGAGGAAACGGCGTAGCCGACCTGGATGGCCAAGGCACCGATGCCCCCTGCTGCCACGGCCCCCAGAAGCAGGATCAGGGGATGGGCCGAGGCCATGATGGGACCGGAGGGACGATGCAGGCTGAAGAGGGCCACCGCGACCACTAGGAAGGCCAGGCTGAGGAGGCCAGGCAGCGGCAGGAACGTGGCCACTCCCATAGGCGCCAGGAAGGCCCGGAAGGACCATGCAAGCAGGCCCCCTGCCAGGGCCGAGGCCACAAGGTAGATGCTGCTCTGGAGGATGAGCACCGGCCGCTGCACCCGCAGGCCGACCAGTAGCGCACCCAAACCCAAGGCGCCACAGAGGAGGGAGAAGAAAGCCATGGGCAGCACCAGCGGGCCACCCAGCAGCAGCAAGCTGAGCCCCAGGAACATGAAGAAGCGGAAGCTCGACCTGATCTCTTTCCGGTCTTCTTGGAAGGAGAGGGCGGCGGCATAGCTGCCGATGGCCGCCAGGGAGCACACCGCGCCGAGCAGGCCCGCGCCGGACCCTGTGGTCAGTGCGACGCGGAGGGCGCCTCCATATCCCAGGAGCAGGACCAGCACAGTCTGGACGACCTCGAAGGTGGTCACCTTGCCTCGTTGTTGGAGCATGCGCAGGGCGAAGCTGCCGAGGTAGCACAGGGCCAAGGCCATCGCGAACAGCATGGTCCTGCCCGGCGTGATGCCGCGATAGGCCTCCGGGATCCCCCCGGGCCAGGTGGCCAGTGCTATGAGGATGAAGACGCCGAGATCGGCCACGAGCGCCGTAGGCCAGCGGAGGCCCTGCCAGCGACGCCCCTGGGTGAGCCAGAGGGCGGTGATCCCGAGGATGAGGAACACGGCCAGGAAGGGCTCGACGGAACGTCGGGAGGACATCAGGGCCAGACCCGAACCCAGCGAAACGATGGTGGCCAGCCAGATGATGGGCTGGAGATCCCGCCGCCACGCCACCGCGCCATGCAGGCAGGTGGCGGCCAGCAGCAGACCAGCGGCCAGAGGCGGCGTCAGGATGCCGAACCGGGCCGTGGATTCCACGATCAGCGGATAGACGATCAGGATGGAGGCCAGGGCATGGAAGCTGGCATCCAACGGATGTTTGGCGCGATCGGCGAGAAGGGCCCAGGTGATGGCGTAGGCCAAGCCCAAGGCAACGCCCCACCCATGGGGGAGGGTGCCGGTATCCACCAGGGACCGGATGAAAGTCGCTCCTCCCAGGATCAGGCAGGTCCGGCCCAGGAGCCCCATGATCCTCACTGGATTGGTCAGAACGGCAGGCGGGACGGCGGCGGATGAAAGCACGGTTTCCAGGGAAACCTTTTGTTCGGGGAGGGCCGATTCCATGCGCGAGACCCGGGCTTCCAATCGAGCCACGGTTTCTGTCAGCGCGACCAGGCGTGACTCGAGTGCCTCCGGCAAGGCATTCGCCGGATTGCGCTCGGGCGGGAGGACCTCGGCTGTGGACATCGTTGAAACCTCGGAGTGAGGTGGATTCGACTGTGAAATCAGAAGGGTTGTGATACCTCATGCCACGCCTTGGACATGGAGGCGTCAAGCGAATTAAAAGCATTCCAAATGACGCATAATGAAAACAATGAATGGTGTTAGAACATAATTTCTTGCTGGACCGTTCCCCGCGCCTTGGGTGCCCATGAAAAAACAGTGGGCTCGTCTCGCGCGCTGGCCCCACCGCGGGTTCAAAGGTGTGCCGGGGGTCACAGCCCCGGTGCCGCATCTGCCAAACTGAAACCTGGAGTTTCATTTGTCCTTCCCACACCTCCGCCATAGTTTTCTGCTCGGTTGCCTGCTCGCCCTCGCGGTGGCTCTGGGGGCCCAGGACACCACGGTGGTGGTGCTGCGCCACGCGGAACGCCAGTCCCTCCTGGACAGCAATTCCCGTCTGTCGGAGGCGGGTCTGCGCCGGGCCCAACACCTGGTCCCCCTGCTCGAGGCCCTCCGGCCCTCTGTGCTCTACGCCTCGGATCTGGAACGCACTCAGCAGACCCTCGCCCCAGTGGCGGCCAAGCTTGGCATGAAGCCCCTCATCCGCCCCAAGGGCGGCAGTGAGGCGCTGGCCGCGGAGATCCTCCGGGATCAGCGCGGGAAGACGGTAGTCGTCTGCTGGCACCACGATCTGATGGCGAAGCTCGTCCGGGCCCTGGGTGTGAAGGGGCCCCTGCCCTACCTGTCTTTCGATAGCTACGACTGGCTCTGGATCGTGCACATCCCCGCGAAGGGCGAGGCCACGTTGGAGGAGCGACTGCAGTCAACGCCAAGTGCGACCATAGTGTCCCAGGGCCATCAGCACTTCCTCCGCGGCGCGGAGCCCGTGGTCCTGGGCTTCTTCGAACAGGGCCAGGCCGCTGAGTTCCGTGTGGGCGAAGTGGACACCGCCGAAGGGCGTCGCTAGCGCGAGGAAGTCCGGATCCCAGAGGAGACCGGGCGCCGAGCGCACCATGGCATGGCCCCAGCGCATCACATCCAGGCGCGCCACCAGCTGCTCCAGATCCGGATGGGCCTTGCGCAGATCATCCATGACCATGCGCGCGCAGGCCGGCCAGTCCAGGGCGCGCAGCCGAGCGCGCTCGGCATCACAGTCAGGTCCGGTGAAGGGCCGGTACCAGGTCCAGACCGTGGGGCCATAGTCCCGCAGGCTCTGGTGCGTGGCCATCACATAGCCCAGGGCCTCGCTGTCCCGGGGCACGTTGTCCCAGGCCGGCGGGAAGCTCGACTCCTTCGGCCGGGCGCGGAGCGTGAGGTTGGCCACCATCCAGGGGGCGTTGCGGATGCGGGTGGAAGCGGGCCGGGCCGAATGGAGCCCCTCGACCACGTGTCGGGCCACATGCTGGGGTCCGGCGAAGATCACCCGTCGTGCGCGGAAGCCGAGGCGCCGCTGATTCAAGGCATCCCAGGCGGTGACCCGCAGACCGTCCTTCTCTGCGCGGATCGACGTGGCCATCACGCCGCAGTTCAGCCGGGCACCGGCGACTTGGCGCAGGTGGTCGATGAGGAATCCGTTGCCCTGGGGCCAGGTGAGCAGGGGACGGGAATCCTCGCCGGGGCCCTGCTTGCGGGCGGCGAAGTAGAAGAGGCCCGCCCAGGCGCTGGTGGTGTCGAGGCGGGAACCATAGTCGTCCCGGCAGGCGTAATCCAGCAGCCAGCGCAGGCGGGGCGAACTGAGGCCACGAGCGTCCAGCCAGGCCTCGAAGGAGAGTTGGTCCAGGGCGCGGGTTTCCGGCAGGTCCGAGCAGCGCGACCTCGGGATGCTGAAGGCGGGGCGGCCCTTTCTGTCCCTGAAGGCCGCCCAGCGGTCCACCTCCTGGAAGAAGGCGTGGTACTGGCGTTCATCCTCGGCGCTGGCCCCGGCCCTCAGGTAGAGTCCCTCCCACCATTGGCCGTAGGCGAAAAGACGCTCTTCGGGGGCGCGCACCGTGGCCTCCTCCGGGAAGACGGGATCGCCCTTGGCGTCGAAGCCTTCGAGGACGCCGCATTCCTGCAGCAGCCGCAGCACCGCGTGGTTGCCGCGATCGGGCACGGGGATGTAGTGCGCGGCCCAGGGGAAGGCACTCACGTGGTTCTGCCCGGATCTGGAGGTTCCGCCGGGCTCCGGCTCCAGCTCCAGCACGTGGAAGTCGTCGAGCCCCTCGCCGGCCAGCCGCCAGGCGGCGCTGAGCCCCGCCACCCCGCCACCCACGACGAGCACGGAGACAGGTTCGAAGCGGTCCGGATCGGGGAAGGCACCGCCCCGCAGCCAGTGGCCCAGGGCCAGGTCCGGGCCCACCAACTCGCCGGAAAAGGGGAACTCTGGCTTGGGGCGGCAGGCCAGGGGCAGCGCCGAAGCCGCTGAGGCGGCGAGGAAATCCCGGCGCTTCATCGCCTCGAACTCACGACCACCGCCGCCACTCCCGGGCGTAGAGGTGGACAAGGACCTGGTTGTCCAGGCGGTTCACCTGCACGGGCACGCGATCCATGTCCTTGGGGAAGGCGAACATGGCGGTGGTGGCCGCGTCGGACAGATGGCGCAGGCCCGGTAGCACATGGGTCGGCACCTCGAAGTCCTGCTTCGAGGCCAGGGCGAAGCCCCACACGCCGAAGGAGGGCACCGCCAGGTGGTAGGGCCGCACCTTCAGGCCGGCGGCCTCCATGGTGGCGGCGATGCACCAGAAGGACTCCCGGGCCATGAGGGGCGAGGTGCTCTGCACGGTGATCATGGCCTCGTCCGTGAGGCGGCGCTGCAGGAGGCGGTAGAAGCGGGAGGTGTAGAGCTTTCCCAGGGCGTAGGTGTTGGGATCCGGAAAGTCGACGAAGGCCAGGTCGAAGGGCGATCCGGTGGTTTCCTGGAGCCACACCATGGCGTCGGCGTTGATCACTTTTACGCGGGGATCGTCAAGGGAGGCGCCGTTGAGCTGGCGCACCATGGGTTGCTGCCGGGCCATGTCGGTCATGGCCGGGTCCAGGTCCACCAGCACCACCTCCTGCACGGATGGGTGTTTCAGCACTTCGCGCACGGCAAGGCCATCCCCTCCGCCGCAGATCAGGATGCGCTTCGCGTCGGGCCGGAGGCCGAAGGCCGGATGCACCAGGGCCTCGTGGTAGCGGTACTCGTCGGCGCTCGAGAACTGCAGGTTGCCGTTGAGGAAGAGCTGGAAGCTGCCCCGGCCTCGGGTGAGCACGATGCGCTGGTAGGGGCTGTCGCGAGCGTAGACGATGTCGTCCGCGAAGATCTCTTCTTCGACCGCCAGGGTGAACTTCCCGGCGAAACCCAGGCCCACCGCCAGGAGGACCATGACGGCCAGGCAGCGCAGCCGGATCATCCGGGTGGGTCCCAGTTGGGACTGCAGCAGGTGGGTGGACCAGAGGCCCACGGCGGCGTTCAGCAAGCCGAAGAGCAGGCTGGTGCGCACCAGGCCCAGCTTGGGCATGAGCAGCAGCGGGAACAGCAGCGAGGCGAAGAGGGCGCCGATGTAGTCGAGGGTGAGCACCCCTGCCACCAGGTCCTTGAAGCGCACCTGGTCCTTGAGGATGCGCATGAGAATGGGGATCTCCAGCCCCACCAGCGTGCCCACGGCCAGCACCACGGCGTAGAGCACGACCCGGAAGGCGTGGGTGTGGGCGAAGGCCTGGAAGAGGATGGGCGCCGAGAAGCCGCCCACCAGGGCCACCGCCAGCTCCAGGTCCACGAAGCGCCGTGCCAGGCCGCGATGCAGGAACTTGGACAGCCAAGAGCCCAGGCCCATGGCGCTGAGGTAGACACCGATCACCGTGGAGAACTGGGTGACCGAATCCCCCAGCAGGTAGCTCGACAGCGTCCCCGCCACCAGCTCGTAGATCAGCCCGCAACTGGCGATGAGCAGCACGCTGATGAACAGCAGCGGCGCCCTCAGCGTGGGCTGCTGAGGCAGGTCATCCATGAATGGCGGCGGCGATGATGATGCTGATGCCCAGGATGAGACAGCCGAGGACGATGCCCAGAGCGGTGTTCTGGTCATCCTCGAACTCCTTGCGGAGAGAGAAGGGCAGCACCCTCATGAGCACGAGCCAGACCAGGCCGAGGATGACGAGGCCCAGGAGGGAGAAGACGGCAGCGACGAGAAGCTGATCCATCAGGTGTGAGACGTTCATCACTTGCCTCCGTGAAAGCCATTGTTGTGAAGGAAGGTCCGGTAGGCGCCGGGCGTCTGGCGGATGCTGGGCGGCAGATCGACGCGGCGCCGCTGGCCGAAGAACTCGCGACCAAAGAATCCGTTCGCCACCATGAGGCTGAAGCCGGCGCTGAGGAAGAGCAGGTAGACGATCCGCATGGCTCAGTCACCTCCACCAGAAGACTCAGAGTGCCTAACATAACCCCCATGGGGCCGCGCGAGGGTCGCCGGGCGAGCGAGGCGAGGAATGCGAGTCNNCCTGCCTGGCTTCATCGCGGCCTCCTCGGGGTTTTGTTAGGCACTCTTAGGCGCGTACATGCTCTCCTGCCAGCGCCGCCCCTCGAAGGACACCATGGGGAAGATCATGATCAGGGGCACCAGCAGGATGGCCAGCAGGGCCAGGCCGGGATAGAGCCAGCGCATGACCCCCTGGCGCAACTGCACGTCGATGGCGTTGACGGGCGGGATCTTCCCATTCCACTGGGGAGCCAGGCGCAGCACGTAGCTGCCGGGAGGAACGGCGCTGAGGAACACGGTCTCGGTCTGGCCGCCCTCGGTCCAGGATTCACCGCCATCCACGCCATGGTAGTAGCTGCTTTCCAGGAGGAAGAGCTCGGCCACGCCCGTGGTCTCGCTCACCAGGGCTCCCTCCAGCTCGATCCAGTTGTTGTTCACGGGAGCGCTGAGAGTGACCGCAAGATTCTGATGTCCATCCTTGATCTCGATGGGATCCGAGAAGAAGACTGGTTCCTGCGGTTCTTCCGCAGGGGCGCCCTGAGGGGCCGGTGCCGCGGACCGTCCCGCGGGAATCCCCCGGCGAACCGCTGCACCCGCCACCGGCCGCAGGCCCGGAGTCAATTCGAAGAGATCGATCTGCCGGTGAAATAACTCCTCATTGCGATGGGTCACGGATTCCACCATGACCAGGATGAGCAGCAGTCCCAGGGCCCCCACGATCCACAGGGCGGATTTCGACAGCGCCGCCCGGTGCGGATTGGGCTGAAAGGAACCAATGCCCTGGGGCGGAGGGGGGGCGCCTTCGAGCTTGAAGGCGGACCAGACCTCGCCCGGTTCGAGGTAGGTGGACAGGCTCCAGTTCACCTCCTCACCGCCACCTGGATGCGATTGCCGCTCCCGGGTGAGGCTGCGGGGCGGGGCCACGAACTCGGTCACCAGCACCCGCTCGCCTTGCTCCACGGTCCAGTAGAACTCACCCCACACGCCCTCGACCACGGCCTGCACATCCTGGAAGCGGCGCCAGTCCTGGCCGTGGGTCCGCAGATTCCTCTGGCCCTCGCTGGCCTGGGGCACGTCGCCGGGAGCCACGGCCGTGGCCAGACTCCAGTGGCCTTCGCTTTCCTCTAGCCATTTGAAGCCATGGTGGCTGTCGAGGAGCAGGTATTCGGTCCAGGGGTAGGGCAGGCCATCGATGGTGCAGCTGCGGCGCAGCTGGCCGATGCAGGTGACCTTCTCACCTTTCAAGAAGCCTTCGGCGCCGAGAGGGAGGACCACCTCCTGGTGCGGCTGCTTCAGGCTCTTCAGGAAGGCGAGCTTGCCGTTCTCCGCCGTGAGTAGGCTGCCGCAGCTGGGACAGCCCACCCGCTGGGTCTGGTCCGGCGCATGGAGGGCCAGGGCGCCACCGCACTTGGGGCAATTCAGGTTCTGGGTGCCCACCTTCAGCGGTTTCCGTGTGCCACCCTGGAGGTGCAGATCCGCCAGGGGGATCTCACGGCCCAGGAAGAAGAGGGGGGGGTCCTCGCCGTAGTCCAGGGTAGCGAAGGCGCCGTTCTTTCCCGAGAGATCCGCGTAGTGGTAGGTGGCGCCCGGTTCCACGGCCCAGGGGATCTCGCCCTCGGCGCTGTGGAAGGTGGCTGCGCTGACCTCGCCCACCGTCCAGAGACCATCCGGGCCGAGGTCCACGGGGCCGCCCGCCTGGAGGCTGTCCACCGAGGGCAGCGCGCCATGCGGGGTCTGAGTGAAGGTCAGGTAGAAGCGGCCCTGGGCCTCTGCCAGCCAGCCCCAGCGGCCATCATCGAGGGCAAGGTACCACTCGTCCCACACGCCGCCGAGGGGATGCTTGAGCTGGACACGACCCGCGAGTGTGAACCCCCGACCTGCATAGGTACCAGAACTCCCCAGGCCCAGGGGCGAGCCCGTATCCACGAGATCGGCCACCTTGCCGATCAGCTCGGGGTCCCGGTCCCGCCGGGCGGCCAGGGCCTTACAGTAGGTGCAGACAGCCACCATGGTCCCGGGCCGGAAGCTCAGGGCGGCACCGCAGCTGGGGCAGGAGGCGAGTGTGCTCATGGGTTCCGGTGATTATGCAGGTCTGTCAGATCAGAGGGAAGATGCGACCCAGGCCTTCGCGGAAAAGCGCATCCGGTGTCAACAGGCTGAGCACCAGATGGCCATCCCCGGGCAGGTCGAAGAAGGAACCGGGATGCACCAGGGTCGAGGCGGATTCCAGCAGCCGCAGCGCGCAGGCCTCATCCGTGTCCACGGCCGGGCGCCGCAGCATCATGGACCAGCCGCCTTCCACGGGCGGTCGGGATAGGTGGGGTTGCGCCGCCAGCTCGGCGTCGAGGGTGGCCAGATTGGTGCGAAGGCGGCCCAGCACTTGATCCCGGATCCCGGGGGCCAGGGCCAGCAGGGTCGGCGCGGCGGCCTGCACTGGCGCTGAAACAGACAGGTACTGATCCGCCAGGAAGGCCAGGGCCGACCGGTACTCGGCTGCGCCGGGGCCGTGCAGGGCGATCCAGCCCAGTTTGAGTTGGGGCAGGGCCGCCACCTTGCTGAGGCCCGATAACAGAAAGACCGGGCAGGGCGGATCGGGATCGATGAGGGCGGTGCCCAGGCGGTCGGCGGGCGGCTCCAGGGCGTAGTCCGCAAAGACCTCGTCGACGAGGAGGGCCAGACCATGCCGTGCGCACAGGGCCGTGAGCCCCGCCCACTCGGTCTGCGACAGGAAATGTCCAGTGGGGTTGTTGGGATTCACCACCACCACGGCCCGGGTCCGTGGCGAGACGGCAGCTTCCATGGCCCCGAGATCCAGGTGCCAGCGCTCGTGGAAGTAGGAAGGCACGGTGCGGGCGCGAAGGCCTTCGAGGCGGGCCAGCCAGTCGAACAGGGGGTAGCTGGGGCTGGGCACCAGCACCTCGTCGCCGGGATCTCCCAGCAGCTTGAAGAGCAGGCCGTAGCCCTCGCTGGTGGAGGCCGTGAGCAGCAGGTCCTCGGCCCGGAGGCCGTGGCCATGGTGGGCGGCGATGGCCACGCGGGCCGACCTGGAGCCCAGGGGATCCGGGTCATAGCTGAGCACGGCGGGCTGGGCGAGCGCCGCGAGGATCGCCGCTTCCGGATAGGCGAACCCGCAGCGGGTGGGATTCGACCCCGTGAGGTCCAGGATCCCCCGCCCCTCGGACCGAAGTCGCCCCAGGCCGGCCGTCAGGGCGTTCGGTTCGAAACCACGCGGTAGGCGGGAGGAGAGGCGCATGGGTCCAGGTTAATCGAAGCGCTGAATCACTGCTCCTCGTGTGGTCACTACGGTTGGCGTTTGCCATCCGCGGGATAATCCCTGAAACCACAGGAGGCTCCCATGGCGAAGACGCTCAAGGTTGCGGTGCTGCTGGCCGGCTGCGGCCATCTGGACGGCGCGGAGGTGCGCGAGTCGGTGCTCGCTCTGCTGGCCCTGGACCAGCACGGAGCGGACTACCAGTGCATCGCCCCCAACGCCGATCAATACCACGTCATCAACCACGTCACCGGCCAGCCCGTCCCTGGGGAGGTCCGCAACATCCTGGTGGAGTCCAGCCGCATCGCGCGGAAAGGCCAGTGCCTGGATCTGGCGAAGGCCCGGATCGAGGACTACGACGCTCTGGTGATGCCGGGCGGCTACGGCGTGGCCAAGAACCACTGCTCCTTCGCCTTCAAGGGCGCTGAGGCCGATGTGCGACCGGACGTGGCCGCCTTCGTGCGGGGCTTCTTCGACGCCGGGAAGCCCGTGGGTGCCATCTGCATCGCCCCGGCCCTGGTGGCCCTGACGCTGTCGGGAAGGAAGGCCGCACGGCTCACCCTGGGCACCGATCCTGGCTGTGCCGACGCCATGCACCACCTCGGGCACCTGCACCAGGACACCCCCAGCGCCCGGGAGATCGTCATCGACGAGGCCCTCAAGCTGGTGACCACGCCGGCCTACATGTTCGACGACGCAAGGCTGAGCGATGTATGGGTCGGGATCGAGCGTTGCGTAACTGAGGTATTGAAGCGCTGCTGAACCGCTTCTGGACCAGGGTGATTCGCTCCCTGTGGGACCCCGCTCCGCAGGCTCCCCCGGAGCCTGCTCCGCGACCCACATGGTCGCGAGGGTCGGGATCGAGCGTTGCGTGGCGGAAGTGCTGAAGCGGACCTGATAAGCCCGCCAATCACTTGGCAGGCGTGCCGGTCCAGACTGCCAGGGTGTCGGGTGAGCCCTGGGAGCGAATGCCATTGTCGGTGAGGATCTCCTCGGTGGTGGCCAGCATTTCCTTGCGGGGGAAGATCATGGATTCGCCATCAGTCTGGGCGAAGGCCAGGACGAGGAACTCCTCCTTCATGTCACGCAGAACCTGGACCAGGTGCCGCAGATTTCTGATGGGGACGCCATTGACGCTCTTCACGACCTCAGTGACGGGATTTGAATAGCCCTTGGCGAGCTTGTGGGGCAGGAACGGCGAGGCGACCACGACCAATTCCTCGTCTTGGAAGGCAGGACCCTGGCTGAACCGCGTGACCAGTGGATTTCCACTGTAGATGAAGGCCCCCATCTTCTGGTTGTTGGCGCCGACGAACTGAGTGGTGGCGGACGAGAAGACGAGCGGACCATAGACAAAATAGGATGGGTACGAACCTTGGAGGTCCGGGATGAGCCGGGGATAGCCGGGGGCTACGGGCATCTGGACATTCAGTTCCTTGCCCTTGCGCACCACGGTGAGGGGAACCATCCCCTGTCTTGCCACCTTCTGGATGAGGTACTGGAAGCGCAGCCGGAGGTTTGGTCCGGCCTTGACCATCCCCTGATCATCGATGGGCGTATCTCCGATGCGAGTGATGACATCCCATTCCTGCAGGGGATTAGGCCGGGTGGACTGGAACAGCTCATGCACGACAATGCCCTGGACCGAAGGGCCCAGGTTCAGGAAGGTGCGCAGGGCGGGGTTCTCGAGGGTTTGAAGCTGGTCGTACATGGCCGGTTTGCCGTCGTACCGACCATCCTCGATGTCCTTGAGAAACAGCTCGATCTCTTCGCAGGGAATGATGTAGCCGATGTTTTGCGTGCCGCCCAGGGTGCTGAAGGCCAACCCGATCATCTTCTCGCCCACGACCGCGGGACCGCCGCTGTTGCCCGGGTTGATAGCCGCATCGATCTGGATGCGGAGGCCGGCTACGTGATGGTTGTATCCCGTGAATTCAATGCGGGAAACAATGCCTTTAGTGATGGAGAGGCTCGTGCCGCCAGTGGGGAACCCGTAGGCCATGACGGCGTCCTTGACCTCAGGAAGGAGGTTGGCCCGCTTCAGCGGAGGTCGTGTGTCAAAGAAGGAGTCGTCGTCGAGCTTGAGCACCGCGAGGTCGATGCCGGGAGCTGCGAACTCCACGGTGGCCGAGATCTTGTCGCCCGCCTGGTTGGCCTGCACCTGCACCTGGCTGGCGTAGAGCACGACATGGGCATTGGTGAGGATCCGGTGGCCCTCGATGATCACTCCGGTCCCCGTAGCCTCCTGTGGGGACTGCTTGGTCCAGGGCTTGGACGTGTCCGGCTGCCGGATGGTGGAGAACACTTTGACCACCGAATCCTCGACCCGAAGCGTGGGCTCGGGCGAGGGAGTCTCAGCATGGGCGGGCAGGGGGCAGGAACCTAGGGCGCAAGTCAGCAGCAGGCGCAGGAGGAAGGCGGGGCGGGATGGGCTCATGGCTTGGGATTCCTTGGCAGGGAGAGCTATTCAACACTACCTGCTCGACCTCTGGTGCGTCCAATCAGCGCAGGGGCCAGTTAGTCGTCAAGCCCTTCAAACAGGGGCGTCCCTCTCGTACTCTTGACGGTTCTGAGCACCTCGCCGGTCCAGATTTTTGAGGCGACATCATTGGGGCAATGCGAAGCCGAGATGAGGTGGTAACGATTCGGGATCTAGATGTAGTGGCTTTCTGGAAGCGGACTCGTGCTTACTCCGTGCACCCATGTATAAAGCTTCCGCAATTTCTCCTCGTATTGACCCAGAACCTCCGAGAGATCTTCTGACACGGGGGCCTCGCCAAGCCAATTGCCGACATAGTTCTGAGCACTTGGGTTCTTGATGTTCCTGGCCAGGTCGATGTTTGTTGGGACCATCTCCAGCAGATCGAGCCGCTTCTTGGCCAGGATTTCGGTAGATGGCCAGGAGAAGTGGAGATCTTCAGGATCGACAATCACGGTACCCAAGAACGGGAAGGCCTTTCCCTTGCGCCGCGGCAGGAACGCCTCAATGTTCTGGACGATGTAATTTGCGTCTTTAACCGATAGTAGAATTTGCACGTCAGGATTGCCTTCGAGTCCGAGGTCTTTGAGCTCGCTGTACAGGCAATCCATGATGCTTTGGTCGTAGTCGTTGAAAATGAAAGTGTCGTAGTGCTTCAGCTCCTGCACGGCTCTTAGCGGTGTGCCAGGAAAGCAACTGCTTCCATCTTTGGTCTGGTTCCATCCAGGGCCACAGAAGGGCTCAAAATGAACGATGTGTTCTATTTTCCCGATCGACTTCTGTCCCTTGAAGACCTTTTCAGCAGCCTTGCAATAACGGATGAAGGCCTCGATTTTCGTTTTGGCGTAAAGGCCGTTTTCGCGCGGTATCCGCTCCGGCTTTGAAACGTAGGTTGGTTTGTAGCCATCCCTCCCTTCGATCGTCACAGGGCGACCTCCATTCGTCCCGCCGGAAACTCATCGAAGGTCCGGCCTTGAAGCAGCCGGCCTGCGGATCTTTTCTGAACGCCACCCCACTGCTTGAAGAAAAAGGGAACTCCATGGGCCTTGCATTGATCCTTGATCGACAGTACCCACCCAGGTTCCATCACTCTTGCGCCTGGTCCGCTTTCCCCTCCGACGATGACCCAGTCGATTCCAGACAAGTCAATAGGGCCAAGGTCCTCCAGCAACGGTTCAATGGATAGGAATCGGAGACCCGCTTTGGTTTCCCTCAACGAGTCGATGCGAGGAAGCCCGTGTTTTCGGTCCTCCACGCTGACCCCCAGCCAAATGTGCTCATGGCTTTCAGTCCACGAAAGATGCTTATTGACGACAGCTTTCATACGCTCGTGGCGTTTCGTAAGGATCTGGTAGGTGTGCCAGTCAGCCTCTCGCATGGTCTTGAAGACGGTCTTGATGAAATCGATGGGAACCCCGTCCTGGAAGAGGTCGCTCATGGAATTCACGAATACTCGGCGGGGCCTCTTCCAGCCAAGCGGCTCCTTCAGTTTTCCGGGGACGAGGCGGAGGTCGAATCCTTGCTCGTAGGGATGCCCGGGAATCCCCCGCCACCGCTCGGCAAACACTTCGGCATAGCAATGGGCGCAGCCGGGACTGATTTTCGAGCACCCGCGAACGGGATTCCAGGTGGCATCGGTCCACTCGATCGCGCTGTGGTCGCTCATTTACTCCTCCCGAACCTGCCAATGGACTGCATGGATTGGATCTAAGGCCAGTATAGATTTTTTATAGATTTTCGCTATAATTTCGCTAATTTAAATTTTAATGAGACCTGATCGCTGTTCCGGGCCCGCTCTAGGTTCAGTGCCAAGAGCAGGTCCTCTAGGGCTTGGCCTGCCTTGCGCTTCTTGCAGAGCCTCATCAGCGTGCGCTGGTTCAACTCTGACTCGCCAACACCACAAGGTCCAGCCACCGATCTCCCATCTCATGCAACAACCGCGCAGCTTCGGCAACCATAGATAGAGAAGAATTGGCCACGGATGAACGCAGATTTACACGGATGGATGGCCTTTGCTCTTGATCTTTATCGGTGTTCATCGGTGTGTATCGGTGGTTTTCAAGCTCTTCGCTTTTTCGTTTTCCACCCCCGGTGGGAAAGAAGGATTAGCCACCGATGAACACCGATTAAAGAATGATTCCCTTGATCGGTGTCTATCAGTTCGTACTGATGTTCATCGGCGTTGGCTTCGCCTTGCCCCGAATCCCGCCACCCGATCCGATGGTCATTCCGTGGCCTCGTGCCGTGGGTGCACCATACGCCGCAGGGCAGGCGTGAGGATGTGGCTGGCGGCGAGGATGCGGGCTTCCTCATCCAGCGCCTTGATCCAGGGGGCCGCATGGCCCAGGACGAGGCCGGAGTCAGGCAGGGCGAGGCTTTGATCCAGGGCCCGGAGCACCTGCTCCGCCACCGGCCCGATCTCCCGCCAGCGGGACCCGGCCAGGGCATCGACCTGGGTCGGTCTCAGCGGCGGCTGGATGAGGGCGACGAGACCTTCTAGCCCCAGCTTCGGATGCTGGAGAAAGGCCATCAGCACCGTAACCGCGGGCGCCCGCCACACCAGGGGCCAGAGGGGGTGCGGCGCGTGGATCGCCAGGCTGCGGCGCTCGCCGATGGTGAGGGTCATCCACTGTTGCCGCACCTTCTCTGTGGCCTGCTGCCGGGCCTGGGGATGGGCCGCCGGGTCTGCTGCCACGGCCACCAGGGCCCGCCAGGGCAGGCGCGCCAGCAGCCGCGAGCGGAGATGGGCCGGGGCCTTGGGATGCTGGGCAATCCAGCGCAGCAGCAAGGGCCGCTTTTTCAGCTCGGGCAGGTCCGCGGCGGATTCGAGCCAGCCCCGGGGTGGGTCGGGCTGGCGCAGCAGCCGTAGGAAACGCGGCCACGGAACCTCGGGCGGGAGCCCCCACTGGACAGAGGATGGTTTCACTCCCACAGCCTACAGCCTATAGCTCACCGCCCTTTTAAGAGACACTGTTCCCATGACCACTGAATTCACCATCCTGGGCCGGGGCCGTGCGGGGCGCGCGCTGGCGGAGGCCTGGGGATCGCGCACTGCGTTGGTGGACCACTTGGCGCGTCCTGAAGGCCTGGTGCTGCTGGCGGTGCCGGATCGTGCGGTGCCTGGACTCGCGACGTGTTTCCCCGGGCGGTGCGTCCACTTGGCGGGCAGCCTGCACCTGGAGGGTGTGCCCTGCGCCCATCCCCTCACCAGCTTTGATGGGCATGCCCGGGACTGGACCGGCACGCCGCTGGCCATCACCGGCGCGGTCCCGGACGACCTGCGCCGGGCCTTCGGGGAGTTGGGCTTTGCGGCCTTCGACCTGCCTGCGGAACTGAAGCCGCTCTACCATGCGGCCGCGGTGCTGACCTCGGGCCATGCGGCCACCCTCTGGCTGGGCGCCGCCTCGCTCCTGCGCGCCCAGGGCGTGGCGCTGCCCGGCCGAGGCTTGCTGCCGCTGGCGGAGGCGACCCTGCGCAATGTGGCGGAACTGGGCGCCGCGGGCCGCACGGGCCCCTTCGTCCGGGGGGACGAGGCCACCATCGCCCGCGACACGGAGGCGCTGCCGGAGCCCTGGCGCGAGATCTTCCTGAAGCTGGGGCACAGCCTCGACTGATGTTCCTGCTCCTGCTCGTCTCGGTCATCTGGGCCCTCTCCTTCGGCCTCACGGCCCAGGTGAGCGGCCTGGGCGCGCCCTTCGTGACCGCGGCCCGCACCGTCCTCGCCGCCCTGGTGTTCCTGCCCTTTCTCCGCGTGAAGGGACTCACCATGAGGCGTGCGCTGGTGTTCGCCGGCATCGGGGCCCTGCAGTTCGGGCTGATGTACCTGCTCTACATTACTTCGTTCCACTGGCTGCGGTCCTCCGAGGTGGCGCTGTTCACCATCTTCACGCCCCTGTTCGTGACCCTGATCAGTGATCTGCTGGAGCGGCGGATGTCCTGGATATTCCTGGCCACGGCCTTGCTGGCGGTGCTGGGGACGGGCATCTGCGTCTGGTCGGGGCTGGCGAGGGCGGGGATCTTCAAGGGCTTCCTGCTCATGCAGGGCGCGAACCTCTGCTTCGCCCTGGGTCAGCTCCTCTACCGGCGGCTGGCCCCGGCCACCGGCAAGCGGGACCGGGACCTCATGGGCCTCCTCTACCTGGGAGCTTCGATGGTGGCCGTGGCCACAGCCTTGCCATCGGTCCAGTGGGACCGGGTGCTCGACATGAGCCTGCACCAGCTGTTGGTGCTGATCTACCTGGGCGTGGTGGCCTCGGG
>PMJK01000139.1 GCA_003158505.1 Holophagaceae bacterium
GCGAAGGAACGGATCTATCACATCGTGCAGGAGGCCTCAAAGCGAGCCGAACAGTAGGCCGCCCGCACTCGTAGGAGAAGCCCCGGGAATCGGCCCGGGGCTTCGTTATGTACGGGTGGCCACCGAGGAGAACTGCAATGGAAACCACCGATAAACGCTGATAAACACTGATAAAGAAAAGGCTGCTTCTATTCGGTGTTCATCATGTATTTCTCGGTGTTCATCGGTGTTCATCGGTGTTCATCGGTGTTCCGCTTTTTTTGGCTTGGGCGGAATCAAGCTGAGAGGAACCTCGGCCTGTACGGTTCTCCGACCCAGTACACCAGCTCCAGCAGCTCCTCCACGTCCCACAGCAGCACCTCGGCGCGGGCGCCCGGGTGGAGGTGCCCCAGATCGCCGTGGCGAAGGCTGCGGGCGGCGTGGAGGGTCATGGCCGTGAAGGCCTCCTCGAAGGTCATGCGCAGCTGCAGGCAGCCCAGCCGCAGGATGGTGAGCGGGTCCAGGCAGGGGCAGGAGCCGGGGTTGAAGTCCGTGGCCAGGGCCACGCGGCAGCCCGACTCGATCAGCTTCCGCGCCGGCGCCCAGTCGCGCATACCCAGGAACAGCGTGGTGCCCGGCAGCAGGACGGGCGTGACGTCCGCCGCAGCCATGGCTTTCATTCCCTCCTCGCTGCAGAACATGAGGTGGTCCGCGCTGGCGGCGCCCAGCTCGGCCGCGAGTTCCGCGCCGCCAGTCCAGCTGAGTTCATCCGCGTGAACGCGGGGTGTGAGTCCAAGACGCTGCCCTGCTTCGAGGATGCGGCGGCCCTGGTCCACGTTGAAGACGCCAGCCTCAACGAACACATCGCAGAATCGCGCCACGCCCGGATGGCGCCGCACCAGCTCCGGAAGCCAGGCACCGGCTACGGCTTGGGCGTTGGCCTCAGCGTCGCCGCCGAATTCCGGTGTGAGGTCATGGGCGGGAAGGAGGGTCACATCCAGGCTCCAGCCGCTCCGCTTCAGCTCCGCGTAGGCGGCCGTGAGGCGGGACTCCGCTTCCAGTTCCAGGCCATAGCCCGTCTTGCATTCGAGGTGGACCACTCCCCGTTCGCGGAAGGCCTGCAACCGCGACTCACCTGATGCCACCAGTTCCTCGAGGGTGGCACCGCGGGTGGCGCGCACGGTTTCGCGGATGCCCCCCCCTTCCGAGGCGATGTCCTGATAGCTGACGCCCTGAAGGCGCCGGTTGAATTCCCCGGAGCGGTTACCCGCGAAGAGCAGGTGCGTGTGGGGATCCACGAAACCAGGGCTGGCCCAGGCACCGCCGCCGTCCACGCGGTCCGTGTCGGTCCAGGCGGCGGGGAGGTCTGCCCGCCGGCCCAGCCAGGCCACCCGGCCATCCTCCAGGGCCAGGGCGGCATCAGGGATGCGGTCCACCGCCCAGGTCCGGGTGGGATCGGGGGTCAGCAGGCCCCTGAGGTTCACGAGCACACGGCGGTCCGACATGGCATCAGTCTGCCAGGGACATCGGTCTGCCAGGGATGAGAACGCCGCTGGACCTGTCATCCTGGCCATCCATGTGGAACCCCAGACTTCTCCTGATCGCTCCGCTGGCCACTCTGCTGCTGGTGGCCCAGCCCGCGCCAGTACAAATGACTCTGCCCGTGCCGGTGCTGCAACCCGGTGAGGGTTTGGCCCTCACGATTGGCGACGGTGAGGTGCACACCTATGGCGAGGCCCAGAAAGTTTCCCCCATGGGCAGCCTTGCCCTGCTCGTGTGGATGCGCCTCGAGGGCGCGGAATGGGCCAGCCAGAGCATGCAGTTCAAATGCGCGGGCACCTCGGGTAGTCTCACCTGCTCGAACCGGGCGGGCCATGGGAAGGTGGACCTGAGCAAGGCGTTGCAGCAGGACTGCAACCTGGCTTTCCTCAGTTGGATTGCCAAGGCCCAGGTGGGCTGGAAGGCCGACTACGGCGAGGCGGCGGCCCGGATCCGCATGGAGGATGTCTTCGCGCCCTTCCTGGGACGCCGACTGCCGCCGGGAGATGCTCTGCCGGCCTTGACGGGTGCCTGGTTGGGGGAGGGCGATCTGCTGCGCACCAGCCCCGAAGCCTTCCTGCGCTGGCTGATGGAACCAGAGCAGTCGGGGGTGTTGAGCCTCGGTCGGCGCTGTCTGGCAGGGTTCTGGGTGGACGTGAAGAATCTCATGGGCAAGGAGGACTGGTGGTTCAAGACGAGCACCGTTTCTGTGCCCGGCGATCCATCGGCCACCTGCGCTTGGGTGGCGGGTGGGCGTGGCATGGCTCTGGTGGTGCTCTACCTTCCCCACGGCCGAGGGCAAGAGGAAGGCAGGGCCCGTATTCGCAAGATCCTCGGGTTGACGAGTTGAGGGCCCCGGCGACATGACCTGGTTCGTCTACCTGATCCGCTGCGGCGACGGGACGCTCTACTGCGGCATCGCCCTTGATGTGGAAGCGCGGCTGAAGCAGCACCAGGAAGGGAAGGGCGCCAAGTACACGCGGGGGCGTGGGCCCCTGGTCCTGGTCTACCGCGAGGCCTTGGGCACGAAGGCCGAGGCGCTGCGCCGGGAGAGGGTGATCAAGCGGATGTCCCGGGCGGCGAAGCTCAGGCTGTGCGTCCCCTGTCCATCTCGCCGAGCAGCCCGGCCACGGCCTGCATAGGACTCTCGGCCCTGAACACGGCGTTGCCGGCCACAAGGCAATCGGCGCCAGCGAGCACGAGGTCGGCGGCGTTCTTCATGCTCACGCCGCCATCCACCTCGATGAGGAAGGGGATGCCGCGTTCGGTGCGCAGCGCGTCCAGCCGCTTCACCTTGTCGAACACACGGGGAATGAAGCTCTGGCCGCCGAAGCCGGGATTCACGCTCATGAGCAACACGAAATCGAAATCATCTACCAGATCCACCAGGGTTTCCACGGGCGTGCCGGGGTTCAGCACCACACCGGCCTTGGCACCCGCCTGGCGAATGGACGCCAGGGTGCGGTTCAGGTGGGGATCAGCCTCCTGGTGGATGCTCACCCAGTCGGCGCCGGCCTTCACGAAGTCGGCGGCGTAGCGCAACGGCTCCACGATCATCAGATGGCAGTCCAGGGGCAAGCTGGTGGCCTTGCGTAGGCTCTCCACCACGGGCAGGCCGATGGTGATGTTGGGCACGAAGCGGCCGTCCATGACGTCCACATGCACCACCTGGGCGCCCGAGGCCTCGATCATCCGCAGTTCCTCGCCTAGCCGCGTGAAGTCCGCGGACAGCAGCGAAGGGGCCAGGAGGGGGGAGGCGGGGCGGAGGCTCATGGCTTTAGTGTGCCAGGGGGACTTCCACCCCGTTCACCCACAACCGACCCGGCCTCACCTTCCTCAGGGCCTCAGGAGTGAGGTCGCCGAGGGGGGCCTGGACCCATAGCAGGTCGGCCACGGCGCCCTTCTGGAGGGTGCCCAGGTCCCTGGGGTGGCCCAGGGCCGCGGCATTGCCCTCGGTGTAGGCGCGGACGGCCTCGAAGCGGGAAAGGCACTGCTCCGGCAGGAAGCCGCCCGGAGGGTCGCCCTGGGGATCCTGGCGGGTCTCGGCCGCGGCAAGGCCTTGAAAGGGGTTGGCGTCCTCCACGGGCGCGTCGCTGCCGAAGGCCAGCAGGGCGCCGCCATTCACGAGACTGCGCCAGGGGAAGGCCTCGTTCAGGCGCTCCGGTCCGAGGCGCGCTGGGGTCCAGCGGTGGTCCGAGGTGCAGTGCACGGGCTGCACGCTGGCCACCACACCAAGCTCGCCGAAACGTGCGGCATCTTCGGCGGTGACGATCTGGGCGTGCTCGATGCGTGGCGGCAGGACCGGCCTGCCCCTCTTCATGGCTCCGGCCAGCAGGTCGAGGGCCGCCCGGTTGGCGGCGTCGCCGATGGCGTGGATGGCGGGCTGGTACCCGGCGCGAAGGGTGACGGCGGCGTCCACGGCGACCTTGGCGGGATCCGTGACCCACAGACCCTGGGTCGTGGGCTCGTCCGCATAGGGGGCCAGCAGACGGGCGCCCCGGCTGCCCAGGGCGCCATCCAGGTAGAACTTCACACCCTGCACCTGGAAGAAGGACAGCTTCTTCGGCCGGCCACGCTTCAGCTCCTTCAGCATGAGTTCGTGGTCGTGGGACAGGTAGGCGAAGATGCGGATGGGCAGGACACCCGTTTTGGCCAGGCGCCGGTAGGCGGCAAGGCCACGGACGTCCACACCCATGTCGGCGACGGCGGTGAAACCCTCGGCCTGGAGCGCCAGGAGGCCTGCCTGGATCCGGGCTTCCAACTCGGTGTCCGTGGCCGAGGGGATGTGCTTGGCGACCAGGTGGATCGCGGCGTCGAGGAGGATGCCGTTGGGTCGGCCCTGAGCATCCTTGAGGATGCGCCCTCCTTCGGGATCCGGCGTCTGGGGCCCGATCCCCGCGATGGCTAGGGCCGCCGTGTTCACCCAGGCCGCGTGGCCATCCACGCGTTCGAGCATGGCTGGCCTCGCGCCTGTCAGGGTGTCCAGGTCCCGGGCCCCAGGGAAGGCCTTGGCGGGCCACCGGTTCTGGTCCCAGCCGCGGCCGATAAGCCAACCATCCGTATGGACTGTGGACCACTCGCGGATCCGCCCCAAGGTTTCCGGCAGGCTCTCAAGGCCTGCGAGGTCGACTTCGTGGCTCAGGGCTCCGAGGCTGCCCACATGGGCATGCCCTTCGATGAATCCCGGCAAGAGTGTGCCGCCGGGAAGATCCACCCGCTGGGCCCCGGGGTGGGACTTGGTGAGGGTCTCGACGGCCCCCACGGCCAGGATCTTTCCCTTCTGGATGACGATGGCCTGGCCGTGCTGTGGGCCCTGGGTGGTCCAGAGGTCGGCACCGGCGATGAGCTGGATGGCGGCGGGCGACGGAGGCGGCAGGGGCATGGGCATCTCGGTAGGAGAGGGCCAGTGTAGCGTTGAGGCCGGTTCGGGCGATAAGGTGGAACATTCAAACATTCATTCGGAGGCCTCATGTACCAGAAGGATTTCCTGGAGCAGGTGCGCGCACAGCTATCGGTGAAGGAAGATCCCTCGAAGCTGCGGGAGCGTACCTTCGAGACCAGCTCGGGCATTCCTCTGAAGAACAGCTACACGCCCGCGGACCTGGCGGACTTCGACCCGCTGAAGGATCTGGGTGCCCCCGGGAAGTATCCCTTCACGCGCCACGTGCAGCCGTCCGGCTACCGGGGCCGCCTATGGACCATGCGCCAGTACGCGGGCTTCGCCACCGCCGAGGAAAGCAACGCCCGCTACCGCTACCTGCTGGAGCAGGGCACCACGGGCCTGTCGGTGGCCTTTGACCTGCCCACCCAGATCGGCATG
>PMJK01000170.1 GCA_003158505.1 Holophagaceae bacterium
GCCGTCGATGGGCTGGCCCAGGGCGTCCACTACGCGGCCCACGAAGGCGGGACCCACGGGCACGGACATGATCTTCCCGGTGCGCTTGACGATGTCGCCTTCCTTGATGGCCGCGGCGTCACCCAGCAGGATGATGCCGACATTGTCCTCTTCCAGGTTGAAGGCGAGGCCCATCACGCCGTGGGGCAGTTCCAGCAGTTCGCCGGACATGGCCTTCTCCAGTCCATAGGCCCGGGCGATGCCGTCACCCACGCTGATGACGGTGCCCACTTCGGCCACGTCCAACTGGGCATCAAAGCCTTCGATCTGGCTCCGGATGATGCGGGAGATCTCTTCCGCGCGAATGTCCATGAATTCCTCCAAACCTGCGGTTGAATAGCGAAGGGTGATGTAAGTGGATCGGGCGGATTAGGCCGAAAGCAGTTGGGTCTTGAGCTGGCGGAGCTGGCCCTGGAGCGAGGCGTCCAGGACCGTGGAACCCACCTGCACCTTGACGCCGCCCAGCAGCGTCGTGTCCTGGTGCCAGGTGAGGCGGATGGTCTTGCCCGTGCGCGCGGTCAGGGAAGCCGTGAGTGCTTTCGCCTGGGCTTCGGTGAGCGGCTGGGCGCTGGCCACCTTGGCCTCCACGATGCCCGCGCGTTCATCCACCAGGTCATCGAAGGTGCGGCGCAGGTCCGGGAGCAGGTTCAAGCGACCGGCCCCGGCCACCACTCGGAAGAAGTGGCGCAGGGTCTCGCTCACCTTGGCGGCGGCGAGAATGGTCTCGAAGACCTCGGCCTTCTTGGAAGGAAGCACCAGGGGCGAGGCCACCAGGCGTGACAGATCGGCATTGGCGGCCACGGCGGCGGCCACGGTGTTCAGCTCCTGCTGGAGCATGGGCACGTTCTCCTGCTTGTCGCCGATCTGCAGGAGGGCCTTGGCGTAGCGCCGGGCGGTCAGGCGGCTGCTCACTGGGCGCCTCCAATCTGCTGAATGGCACGGTCGACGGCCTTGCCGGCCTCAGGTCCTTGCAGCTTGGCCTCCAGGCGCTTGGCGGCACCTTCGACGGCCAGCTCCGCCACCAGGGCCCGCAGCTCGAGCTCCGCCTGACGCTTCTGGTAGCCGATCTCAGCCTGGGCCTGGGTAAGAATCACGGCTGCCTCGGCCCTGGCGGCCTCTAGCAAGAGCTGTTTCTCAGCCTCCGCATCGGCCTTGGCCTTGTCGAGGATGCCCGCCATCTCGCNNTCCGTCTCGGCCTGGGAGAGCAGGGTTTCCAGCTCTTCCTTGCGGGACTTGAACATGGCGGACAGGGCTCCCTTCAGCAGGAAGAAGAGGGCGGCACCGTAGATAACGAAGTTCAGGAGCTGTACGAGAAAGGCACCTCCGTTGCCGTATTCCTTGCCGAAGAGCTTCATGGCCGGGCCATGATGGCCGGCCTCGTGAGCCCCCTCGCCATGAGTGGCTTCGGA
This sequence comes from Holophagaceae bacterium, assembly GCA_003158505.1. Lineage (GTDB taxonomy): Bacteria > Acidobacteriota > Holophagae > Holophagales > Holophagaceae > Geothrix. The sequence goes on from PMJK01000170.1 coordinate 1,449, forward strand.
AGCAGCCTCACCCTCGGGAGACTGCCCCTCATGCCCTGCGGGCTGGGCCTCGTGGCTGGCAGCGGGCGTCTCGTGTTTCTCGACGGCCTGGGTGGTTCCGTGCGTCTGGGCCAGCAGCGCCAGGGGGCTGAAGGACAGCAGGGCGGACAGGGAAAGTCGGGTCAGATTGGTCATGCTCAGGCCTGCTTCAAAAGGGTCTGGGCCATGGATTCGGCCAGGGCGTCCACCTGGACCAGCAGGGACTGCTTGGCCGTGGCCTGCTGGGCCTTCAGGGACTCCAGCGCCGCCCGCTGCTCAGCCTGGGCCTTGGCGCGGGCCTCGTCCAGCAGACGATGTTTCTCCTTGGCCGCCGCCTCGGCCAGGGCCTTGCGCGCCTCGAAGGCCTGGGCGCGGAGCTCCTTCAGCCGGGCTTGGTAGTCCTTCTGCCGGGCCTCCAGCGCCGCTGCGGCCTGGGCCTTGGCATCCCCGCCGGCGTCCAGATCGCGATCCCGGTCCTCCATTACCTTCGTGATGGGCCCGAAGAACACCACCCGAAGATAGACGTAAAGCACCACGAGCAGCACCATCACGAACAGGAGGGCCGGCAGGTCCGGGCGCATGGGGTCCGGCATCTGGGCCAGGATGCGCGCGACGGGGCCATCCCCTTCGGGTGATCGGAGCGTCAAGTTTGCCAGTTCCAGCAGCGCCACAGGCCACCCTCCAGAAACATCCCAAGGCCGCGGCCAACAGTTCAGCCAGGGTCACACCGATACCAGCGTGGGTCCGCGGGAACCCCTGGCACGGAAGTCTTCAAATCTTACCAGAGCGGCGTGGCTCCCTCAATGCCGAGCTTTGGCCTTGACCCCTCCCAGGCCCCGTGGGAGGATCTGGGTTCGGCGATTCGGGCGATTAGCTCAGTCGGTAGAGCGGCTGCCTTACACGCAGCATGTCGGCGGTTCGAGCCCGTCATCGCCCACCAGCCACCTGGTGAAATGCAACAAAGCAAGGGGTTGTAGCTCAGTCGGTTAGAGTGCCAGCCTGTCACGCTGGAAGTCGCGGGTTCGAGCCCCGTCAGCCCCGCCAATAAAAACGCCCCCGCACGGGGGCATTTTTATTGGCGGACCTGCTCTGACGGGGCTCGGACCCGCGAGTGGGATTTTGCTGATTCGGGCTCCCGCCCTCGCCCTCCGGGCGGCATGACCTATGGTCATACCGTCCTATTCTCCTTGCGCTTCGCTACAGTCGAATGGTTGAGCCCCACCTCCCCCTCGAGCAACAATTACGAAGGCTGCCCAGAAGAGACCGCCTCGGGTCTTGGCGCTGCTTACGAAAAAAGGTCTGAAAATATGCAACCAAGGGGTTGCGCGACTACGGGGACGCATTAACATGCAATCTGGAGGTTGCATATGAACCCATCGAGCACTGACCGTATCGAGAAGCAGATCCTGCTTCGCGCCCCTCGGACCCGTGTGTGGCAGGCGCTGACCGACGCCGATGAGTTCGGCACCTGGTTCCGGGTGAAGCTGGAAGACCCTTTCGTCCCCGGCGAACGAACCGCAGGGAAGATCACCTACCCCGGCTACGAGCACATCACTATGGAGGTAAGGGTAGAACAGATAGAGGCTGAGATCCTGTTCTCCTTCCGCTGGCATCCCTACGCCGTCGATCCGAAGGTGGACTACGCGGGTGAGCCCACCACGCTCGTCGAATTCCGGCTCGAGTCCGTGGACGAGGGCACGCTGCTCACGGTGGTCGAATCCGGCTTCGACCGGTTGCCGGCGGGTCGCCGCGACGAAGCCTTCCGGATGAACAGCGGGGGCTGGACGCAGCAGTTGACCAACATTGAACGTCATGTCGCGGGCTGACGCTATCTCTCCGGCCCGGCTGAAGGACGCTGCGCCGCTCTTCGCGGCGCTCGGGGACGCGACGCGGCTGGGCCTGCTCGTCAGTCTCTGCTCGGGCGGACCGCTCTCGGTCACGCGTCTGAGCAGCAAGTTCGCGGTGTCCCGACAAGCCATCACCAAGCACCTTGACGTGCTTTCCGAGGCCGGATTGGTCCGGAGCAGCCGCCAGGGGAGGGAACGCATCTGGGAGTTCGAACCAAAGCGCCTCGAGGATGCCCACCAGTACCTTGAGCGCCTCTCCCGACAGTGGGATGACGCCCTGGACCGGCTCAAGGCATTCGTGGAGTGACCCTAATCCCTCAATTCCCACATCCTCACGATCTTCCCCTCCTTCACCTGATAGACCACCACCACATCCAGCGGTCCCTCCTGCCGGCCCGGCCCTGGATGCGCTCCCTTTCGATGACAAAGGCACCGGACACCATCTGCGCCTCTGTGGAGGCGCGGAGATCGGGGTTGGTCCTGAAGCGTTCGGCATAGACGCCCCGCAGCCAGGCCTTGGTCCGGGTACCCCAGGGCGAGGCCGGCAGATCGGCCACCTCCAGGTCTTCGACAAAGAGGGCCAGGTACCCCTCCAGGTCATGGGCATTGAACCGCTCGATCTGCCTCTGCACCGTGGCCGCAGGGCTGAGGACCTTGGGCATGGGGGCCGCGGCCAGAAGGGCGGGCACCAGCAGGCAGGACATCGGACGGAACATGGGCGCTCCAAGCGTGGAAGCCCCACTCTAGCCCCCGCCTCGATATCCGCCCATCGCCTTTCGGTCCATGCGCGATACACTGAAAGGCTTGGAACAACCATGAAACTGCCCCTCGTCGCCCTCTGTGGACGCCCCAACGTGGGCAAGTCCACCCTGTTCAACCGGCTCACCCGGAGCCGCGCGGCCTTGGTCCACGACCTGCCCGGGATGACCCGGGACCGCAGCTATGGCCGCGTCACCTGCCTGAGCGAGGAGGGCGAGGCCGAGGAACTCTTCGAACTGGTGGACACCGGCGGTCTCGACTTCGAAGGTGACGACGTCATCACCCAGGGCATCACCCGCATGGCCGAGGCCGCGCTGGACGAGGCCCACATGGCCATCCTGCTGGTGGACGGTCACGACGGCCTTACCACTGGGGATGAGGAGATCGCCGGCCGCCTGCGCCGGATGGGCAAGCCTCTCCTCCTCGTCATCAACAAGCTGGACGGCATGAAGGGAGGCGCGCCGGACGGCGGCTTCTACGGGCTGGGGTTTGATCAGGTGTTCTCCATCTCCGCCGCCCATGGCGCCGGCGTGCCCGAACTCCTCGCCGCCATCCGGACCCGCCTACCCTTCCACCGCACACCGGCGGAAGCCGAAATCCACTCGCTTTCGGACGAACTCCGCTTCGCCATCATCGGCCGGCCCAACGTGGGCAAGTCCTCCCTCACGAACCGCCTGCTGGGCTACGAGCGCAGCCTGGTCAGCGAGGTCGCGGGCACCACGCGGGACACGGTAGACACCGTGTTCCATGTGCATGACAAGGTCTACCGGATGATCGATACCGCCGGCATCCGCAAGAAGGGCAAGACCCATGAGGGCGCCGAGAAGCTCAGCATCCTGAAAGCCAAGCAGGCCATGGCCCGGGCCGACGTGAGCCTCCTGCTGCTGGACGCGGTGGAGGGTGCCACCCACCAGGACGCCGTGATCGCCGGTTATGCCCAGGAGGCAGGCGCCGCGGTCATCCTCGTGGTGAACAAGTGGGACCTGGTGGAGAAGGACACCCACACCATCTACGGGGCCGAAGAGGATCTGCGCCGCAGCCTGGGCTTCCTGCACCACGCCCCGATGATCTTTCTGTCCGCTTTGACAGGCCAGCGCGTGTCCAAGCTCTTCGCCATGATCGACGGGCTGGCGGAAGCCCACGGGCGGCGCATCCCCACGGGCGAACTGAACCGCTTCCTGCGGGATTCCGTCGACACCATGAGTCCCCATGCCATCGACGGCAAGCTGCCCAAGCTCTACTTCATGACCCAGGTGGGCGTGCGCCCGCCCAGCTTCGTGGTGAAGGCCAACACGGACCGCGGCCTGCACTTCAGCTACGTGCGCTACCTGGAGAACCGTCTCCGCGAGCAGTTCGGGCTGGCGGGTGTGCCCCTGCGCCTCAGCATCCAGAAAAAGCAGAAGGGCGAGGGCGAGGAAGGCGAAGTCGCCGCGGTGCGTCGCATCCTGGATCCGGGTGAAGGGCTCAAGCCCTCCCGCAGCAACGAGTCGCTTCAGGCTCAGCGCGTCGACAAGGTCAAGGCTCGCCCCCGCCCCAAGAAGAAGGAAGGCCCCAAGCCCGCCACCAAACAGGCCCCCCGCAAGGGGCCCGGCGGACCGCCAAAACGGGTCCGGCAGAAATCCACCAAGCGGCCCTAACCTTCCAGCAGCACCTTGGCGTGCTCTAGTGCCTCGGCCCGATCCGGTTGGCCCGACAGCAGCCGGGCGAGTTCTCGGTTGCGCCCTTCGCCCTCCACCCAGCCGAGGGCGCTGCGGGTGCGGCCGCCTTCGGTCTCCTTGCGCAGGGTGCCGTGCCGGTCCGCCCGGGCGGCTACCTGGGCGAGGTGGGTGACGGCCAACACCTGATGGGCTTTCCCGAGTTCGGCCACGGCCTGCCCCACCGCCAGGGCCGCCTCCCCACCCAGGCCCGCGTCGACCTCATCCAACACCAGAGTAAGGCCATCGCGCACTCCTGAACCCAGGACCAGGCCTGCGCCCACGAGGGCCAGCATGAGACGGCTCAGTTCACCACCGGAGGCGATCTTGGCCAGGGGGCGGAAGCCCTCGCCGGGGTTCGGCTCGATCCAGATCGCGAGGGCCGAGAAACCCTGGGCGGTGACCCGCACGGGTCGGCCGCTCTGCTGGACCGGACTGCCGGACTCCTCCGCCAGGGAAAGCCGCAGCTGGATCCGGGCTCCCTTCATGCCCAGCCGACCCAAACGATTCTGTACCTCAGATTCCAGCTTCGGGATGGCCGCGGAGCGCAGCCCATGGAGGGCTTCCGCAGCCGCTCGGTAGCATTCCGCAGCCTTCGCCAGGGCGGCCTCCAGCTCCTTCAAGGGAGCATTCCCCGCCAGCAGAGAGCGCTGCTCATCCTTCAGGGCCTGCCTCCTTACGGGAAGCTCCTCGGGCTCGCAGCGGTGGCGCCGCGCCAGCCGCTCATACAGAGCCAATCGCGCCTCCATGGCCTCGATGCGGTCAGCGCCGGCAGCCCCCCAGCGGAGGGCCTGGTCCTGGGCCAGGGCGAGCAGGTCCTCCAGTTCCAGGGATGCTGAACGCAGGCGATCCTGCTCGGTGGCGGCGTCCGGCCAATGGGCCACGGCGCGCATCAGGGCCTTGTGGGCCATCTCCACCTTGGGAAGCCCCTCGTTCAGGGCCTCGGCCGCCTCGCGGAAGGCTTCTTCAAGGTGCACCGCGTGGCGGAGGGGCTCCCGGTCGGCCTTGAGCTGGCCCCACTCGCCGGGCCGCGGAGCCAGCTTGTCCAGGTCCGCCAGGGCCTCGGCCAGTTGCTCCAGACGCTGTTCCCGCTCGGCCTCATTGCGGCGCCGGGCTTTCAGGGCGTCGCTCGCCTCCCGCACTGCGACTGCTTCAGGCTCCAGGCGGGGCTCGAGGCCCAGGACCTCATCGGTGAGGGCCAAATGCCGGTCCTCGCCCAGGAGCGACTGGTGGTCGTGCTGGCTGGTGAGACGCATCCAGAAGCGGCCCGCCTCCCGGAGATCCGCCAGGGCGCAAGAGGCGCCATTGATCCAGGCGCGACTGCGACCCTGGCCGACCTCACGGCGCAGGACCACGGGTTGTTCTTCGGGTAGCCCCCGCTCCTGGAGGAAGGCCTGCCAGGCCTCGAAGCGGCCTTCCACCACGGCTTCCACCGTGGCCCGTTCGGCGCCATGGCGCACCAGCTCTGAATCCCCGCGGGCGCCCACCAGCAGCGAAAGCGCATCCACCAGGAGGGACTTGCCCGCCCCGGTCTCACCCGTGAGCACCGTGAAGCCCGGCCCCCAGTCCAGGGACAGGTCCTCCACCAGGGCCAGATTCTGAATCCTCAAGGACGAAAGCATCTGCCTAGTCTAGCCCGGGGGGGACGGGTGACGAGGCTCGTCAGTCATACTGGCCTCTGGAGGAGGTCCCATGTCCTACCGGAAGCCCTGCGGAAGCGTCATCGAGGCCATCGGCAACACGCCCCTGGTCCGGCTCCGCCGCGTCGTCGAGAATCTGCCGGTGGAGGTCTTCGCCAAGCTGGAATTCATGAATCCCATGGGCAGCAGCAAGGATCGCATCTCGAAGTACATGATCGAAGCGGCGGAACGCGATGGCCGCCTGAAGCCGGGCGACCTCATCATCGAGAACTCCTCGGGCAACACGGCCATGGGACTCGCCCTCATGGCCATCCAGAAGGGCTACCGGATCAAAGTCGTCGTGCGGGACACCATCTCCCAGGAGAAGCTGAACCAGCTGCTGGCCCTGGGCGCAGAGGTGCACAAGGCGGACACCAGCCTACCCCCCGAGCATCCGGACAGCTACAACAACATCACGCCGCGCCTGGCCCGGGAGACGCCGAACAGCTACTTCCCTGACCAGCATGGCAATCCCGAGAACAACGCCGCGCACTACCACGGCACGGGCCCCGAGATCTGGGAGCAAATGGAGGGCCGCATCGACTATCTCGTGGCGGGTGCGGGTACTGGCGGAACCATTGGCGGCGTGGGGCGCTACCTGAAGGAGAAGGACCCAAAGATCCAGGTCGTGGCTGTGGATCCCGTGGGTTCGGTATTCTCCGACCACTTCCACGGCAAGAAGGATCTGAAGGCAGGGCCCTATTGCCTCGAGGGACTGGGGGACGAATTTCTCATCCCCACCATGGACTTCGGTGTCCTGGACGACATGCTCCAGGTGACCGACCGGCAGGCCTTCCACCATGCCCGCCGGCTCGTCAAGGAAGAGGGCATTCTCGGCGGAGGGTCCAGTGGTGCCGCCCTCTGGGCCGTGCTGCAGGTCGCGAAGAAGCTGCCGCCCAGGGACCGCCCGGCCCGGATCGTGACCGTGTTCCCGGATGGCGCGGGCCGCTACCTCAGCAGCATCTTCAACGATGCGTGGCTGGCCGAGCGGGGACTGCTGGAGGAGGAATGAGCTTTTCCGGCACCTACGTCGAGGCCGTCCGCCAGGCGCTCTTCGACGCCATGGAGGCGGACCCCCGCGTCTGCTGCCTGGGCGAGGATGTCGGCGCCTACGGTGGCGCCTTCCGGGCCACGGAGGGCCTGCAAGAGCGCTTCGGTCCCGACCGCGTGATCGACACGCCCATCGCGGAGCAGGCCATCGCGGGCGCGGCCATCGGCGCGGCCCTCATGGGCCAGCGACCCGTGGCGGAATTCCAGTTCATGGACTTCGCGCTGCTGGCCTCGGACCTNNGGCCTGAAGGTGGTGGCGCCGGGCACGGTGCGGGATGCCTACGCCCTGCTCCGGGCCGCCATCGAGGATCCCGATCCTGTGCTGGTCTTCGAGCACAAGCACCTCTACCGCCGCCTCAAGGACCAGTGGGACGAGGCGCCCACGGCCCGGCTCGGCGAGGCCGCCCTCCGCAGGGACGGCGCCTCGGCCTGCGTCATCACCTATGGCGCGGCCCAGCACGTGGCCCTGGAGGCCGTGGCGGACCGCGACGTGGCCGTGCTGGACCTGCGCACACTCTGGCCATTAGATGACGAGGCTATCGCTTCCTTGGCCCGGCGCACCCACCGCGTGCTGGTGCTCACCGAGGCCCCACGTACCTACGGCCCCGGCGCGGAACTGGCCGCCCGCATCGGCGAGACCTGTTTCCCCTGGCTCGATGCCCCGGTCCTGCGGGTGGGCGCGGCGGATACGCCCACGCCCGCCAGCCCACCCTTGGAGGCAGCCCACCTGCCCAGCGTTGGGACCATCCGCCACGCCCTCAACCAGTTGCTCGCATGGTGAGGCCTGGAGTGTTTATGCGTACCTTCATTTTGGCCTGCTTCTGCACGGCGCTCGGAGCGCAAACCCTCACCCTCACCTTCGATGACGGGCCAAATCGCGTAAAGACGCCCCGCCTCTCCCCGGAGGAACGGAACACAGCCCTGCTTGCAGCCCTCCAAAAGGAGAAGGTGCAGGCCATCGTGTTCGCCAACGGCATCGATGGCGGCGACACGCCGGAGGGCCGGACCGCCCTCGGGGCCTGGGGACAGGCCGGCCACCTGGTGGGGAACCACACTTACTCGCACCTCCGTTTCACGGATCTCGCGACCTTCCGACAGGACTTCCTCCGCGGCGACAGCCTCATCAAGGGGATCCCTGGTTACGCTCGGCTCTTCCGCTTTCCCTACCTGAAGGAGGGACCCACTCTCGAAGCCCGGGACGGCATGCGGAAGGCCCTGGCGGAAGCCGGCTATCGCAATGCCCATGTGACCATCCCTACCTTCGACTGGCTCATCGACGAGCGGCTCCGCAGCCGGCTCAAGGGACATCCGCTCGCGGAACTGGAACCCTACCGGGTCTACTACCTGGAGAGCGTCCTAAACCAGGCCGATCACGCCCGGGATCTGGGCCTGAAGCTCGCCGGCCGGGAGGTGAGGCACGCCATGCTGCTGCACCATTGCCTGCTGAACGCCCTCTTCCTCCGGGACCTCATCCAGGCCCTCAAGGCCAACGGCTGGACCCTGGTGGGGCCCCTGGACGCCTATGCCGATCCCATCTATGAGCAGACGACCACGAGGGTGGAGACAGATGCCAACTTCCTGGAGACCCTCGCCCGCGAAAAAGGTCTCCTGCCCGGCAGGGCTGTGGGCTTGGATGAGGCCTACGAACGCGAGAAGACCGCCCTCCGGGAGGCTGGCCTGTGATGCTCCTGGTCCCTCCCGCCCTGGTCCAGCCGCCACCCCAGGAGAGCCTTCTCCAGCAGGGCCGGAAAGCCCTCTGGGCGGGCCATCCCGCCGAGGCCCGCCGCCTCCTGGAGGACTGGCTTCAGATCCATCCTGATGACGCCGATGCCCATGTGTCGGCCGGATTCGCGGCCCTGCGCCTGGACCGGGTGCGGGAGGCCTCCGATCATTTCCGCCGAGCCCTGGACCGGGCACCTGGTTATCCCGATGCCAGCTACGGGCTGGGGCTCTGCCTCCTCCGGCAGGGACGGAACATGGAAGGCCGGGTCCAACTGGAGAAGGCCCTGGCCCTGGAGCCTTCCCGGGCCGATCTGAAGGAGGCCGTGGACCGGGCCCGGCTCCTGGCCCCGGATCCGCCGCCGCCGCTGGTTCCGCTTGTGCTTCCCAAGCATCTGCAGATGCCCGCCCGGGTCACAGGTCGGAAGATCGAGGTCGCCACTGCCGACGGCGGGTGGCGCCCCTTTTTCATCAAAGGCATCAACCTCGGCGCGGCCCTGCCCGGCAAATACCCCAGCCAGTTCCCGGACAAGGCCACCTACGCCGGGTGGATCGGGGAGATGGCGGAATTAGGCGTGAATGCCATCCGTGTCTACACCATCCATCCGCCCGGCTTTTACGAAGCGCTGGCGGAGCACAATGCGAAGGCCGCCAAGCCCATCTGGCTCATCCACGGCGTGTGGACGGAACTCCCGCCTGAGGACGACTTCCGCAACGAGGGCTGGTGGTCCCAGTGGCGCGTCGAGATGCGCAAGGTGGTGGACCTGCTCCATGGCCGGATCGACATCGAAGCCGAACCCGGGCATGCCTCGGGGGCCTACCGCGCGGACGTGTCGAAGTGGACGCTGGCCATCATCCTGGGCCGCGAGTGGGAGCCCTACAGCGCGGAGGCCTACAATGCGCTGCACCCGGGCCTCAGCGACTACCGGGGGCGGTTCCTCGCCGTCAAGCAGGGCAACGCCACGGAAGTGTTCATGACCATCGCCATGGACTACTTCCTGGACTACGAGTTCGACACCTACCATGCCCAGCGCCCGCTGGCCTACACCAACTGGCCCACCCTGGATCCCCTCACCCACCCGACGGAATCCACCAAGGACGAAGAACTGGAATGGCGGCGCAAGCTGGGTCTCCCCCTCGGCAAGAGCCAGATCCGGGAGTACGACAACGATGCCCTGGGCCTGGACATGGAGAAGATGGATGTCCTGCCACCCTGCAAGGCGGGGGTGTTCGCCAGCTATCATGCCTATCCCTACTACCCTGACTTCATCAACCTCGACCCGGACTACGGGAAGGGCCGCGATGGCGAGGGCCCCGACAACTACTTCGCCTACCTCCAGGACCTGGTGAGGCACCACCGCAAGTACCCCGTCGTCATTTCCGAGTTCGGCGTGCCCAGTTCCAGGCTCGTGGCTCACTGGCAGGCCCAGGGTATGACCCACGGGGGCCAGAACGAGCGGGAGCAGGGCGAGCAGGATGCCCGCCTGTTCCGGAACATCCACGATTCGGGTTGCGCCGGGGGCATGCTCTTCGCGTGGATCGATGAGTGGTTCAAGAAGAACTGGCTGGTCATCGAATACGAGGTGCCGCTGGACCGCAAACCCCTCTGGTACAACGTGCAGGATGCCGAGGAGAACTACGGCCTCATCGGCTACCGGCCGGGTTCTCCCGGACCGGCCATCAGCATCGACGGGAAAGCGGATGACTGGGGCGCCGTGCCCGACTATCTCTCCGGCCCCGACCTGAAGCTCAAGGTCCTGGCCGACGAGGGCTGGCTGCACCTCGGCCTCTTCTTCAAAGGCCCGGTCCCCGACTGGGCCAGGGAGGGCTTCGCCGTGGGCATCGACACCCACGACGCCAAGCTGGGGGACCATCTCCTCCCCTGGGGCCTGGACCTCCATTCCCAGGCGGGGCTGGAATGTCTGGTCCGCTTCCAGGGCAGCCAGAGTGCCCTGTACGTGGATGCTCCGTATGACCTCTTCACGCACCGGCTGGACCGACCCATCCGGAGCGTGGACAACGAGGCGGGGGCATTCCTCATGCCCAGGACCGAAAGCAACCGCTTCCGCATCGGGCGCGACGGGACCCGCTTCCCGGGGCACCAGCAGGAGATCGGCTGGCTGCGCCGCGGCACCCAGGACCGCACCAATCCTGCCTTCGACTCCCGATCGGAATGGCTGGAGGGAGATGCAGGCGGGGGTTGGAGCTTTCTCGAGGCCCGCCTGCCCTGGGGCCTGCTGAATGTCACCGACCCCAGTTCCCGGCGGGTCATCCGGGACACCGTTCCGCCGGGCGACGAGGTCGGCACGGTCGTCACCGAAGGCTTTCGTCTCTGCCTGGTCCGGTTCAAGGCCGAGAGCCAGGGGCGGCTGGTCCCTGTAAGTTCCCTACCTGAGGCTCAGGCGGGGAGCCTGCCCATGCCTCCCCTGTTCACCTGGCCGACCTGGGAACAGCCCATGTACCACCGATTCCGCAAACAGTCCTTTGACCTGATCAAGACCTGCCTTCACAGCCTGCCCGACTGAGGAGCATCGATGCTGCCCATGCTTTCTCTGCCAGCACTCCAGGAAACCCAGGCTCCAGAGCCCCTTGGCCGCCTGCTGGAGCGCGCCCGGCTGGCCAGGGATGCCGGCCGGCTTCCGGAAGCCATCCAAGCCTACGATGCCATGCTGTCCCAGGTTCCAGACCACGAAACCGCCCTCCTGGAACGTGCGGAAACCCTGGGGTGGGCCGGACGGTATGCCGAATCGCGGGAAGGCTATCAGACTTTCCAGAAGTACTTTCCTGCACGAGCCTACACCGCCGATCTGGCCCTGGCTCGGTTGGCCGCATGGCAGAATCGAACCACGGAAGCCATTCGGATCCTTGACCCCTGGGTCAAACAGGAGCAGCGGCAGGCCATCCTGGATGCGGCAACCTATCTGAGTTGGCACAGCCAGTTCTCCGAGAGCCTGGCCCGGGTGCGGCGGTGGCTACGTGCCCATCCTGAGGATCGCCAAGCCATCCTCATCGAGGCACGGGTGTTGTCCTGGGCTGGCCGGATGGCGGAAGCGCGGGAGGCCTACAACCGCATCCTGACTTCAGTAGCGGATGATCGAGAGGCCATGGCGGGGCTGGCCCGACTCTCGCTGTGGGAGGGGGATCCATCCCAGGCCCGTCGGATCCTGGACCGCATGAGCCCGGAGGCGCTGGCGCAGCCCGAATCCCAGGTCATGCTGGCCCAGGTGGAAACCGCCGAAGGCCATACCCGCACGGCAGTGCAACGGCTCGAGAAGCCAGCCCTGGGGGGGCCGGCCCAACGGGATGCCCGGGAGATCAAGGATGACCTGGTCCGTGCCTACGGTCCCTGGGTGGAAATCACGGCCGATCGGACCGATACGAGCGACGGCCTCCGCACCGAGAATCCCGGCATCCGGGCCAGGCTTCCCCTGGGGGATGGGGCTGTGACGCTGGGCCAGTTCACCCACCGGAGCAGCTTTCAGGATCTTCAGCGTCAGCCTGCGGAGACGAGCCTGGGCCTTATCTATCCCCTGGGCAGAGGCCTCACCGCCACCGGATCCCTAGGCCGACTTTCAGATGTCGCTGGCGATCCGGCGTGGGACTACGCGCTGGGTATCGTCTACAACCCCCTTCCCGGTCTGGACCTGAACCTGGCCCGGGAGCGAGCCCTTGCCCTGTACACACCCCAAGCCGTGGACCTCCGTACCGCCTTGATCACCACGGACCTAGGAGCGATCTGGCGCTTCGGCGAGGGGCGCCANNGGCTACAGCCCGACCCTCCCCTTGGGCTTTTTCAATCCCCAGGATTACCGTTGGGACGGCGTCTTCGGCAGCGCTGCGTGGCGACAGGGACGTATTTTAGAGATCAGTCTTTCAACCCAGGCGGGCATTCAGACCGTGGACAGCGGTTCGGGCCAGTTCAGCTGGTCCTATCGGTGCGGGATCACCTGGAGCCCTAGTTCATGGCCGTTGGACCTCTCGGCTTGGTGGAGCCAGAATTTCGCTGGGCTTCCCGTGACCACCCCCGTAGATCCCAGCGCCTACAGGGAACACACCCTCGGTGTTTCTCTCAAGATCCGCGGAAATGGCTGGATCTAGTGAAACCCTTGCTAGACTTGAATTATGAGTCGAATTTGGCCCGAAAACACGCAGGTGCTGGTGGTTGAAGACGATGCCGCCACCGCCCGGATCATCCAGGCGCGCCTGGAGATGGAGGGGCTGAAAGTCTTTGTGGCCTGGAACGGCGTCGAGGGTCTGGAAATCCTGCACCAGCAAGAGATCGACCTCATCACCACGGACCTCATGATGCCGGCCATGAACGGATTCCGGTTGGTCCAGGAGATCCGGGATCTGCCGCCTCCCAAGGGGCGGGTTCCCATCCTGCTCATTTCAAGCAACCAGAATGAACAAGACATGGTGCGCTGCCTGGCTGCTGGAGCAGATGACTACATCACCAAGCCCATCTCGGCCCAGGTGCTGATGGAACGCCTTTGGCGCATGCTTCAGCGCGCCTCCGCCGCAGGCTGAGACCCCCCCATGCATCTGCCCGCGGATCTGGTGTTCAGAATCCTGATCGGGGGGACGTTGGCCCTGGGCTTGTTGCTCACCTGCCTGGTACTCATGGGCGCAGTAATCCAGTACCGATGTGACAAGCAAAACCGCCACCGCATTGCCCTGTACCAGGTCTGGGAAAAGGACCTGGCCGCATTCCTCTTCAACGCCTCAGGTACCGCCCGCCCGTTCCCTGAGATTGCAGTAGGTGACCAGTTCATCTTCGAGAAATTCCTGGCCCGGTATTACGCCACCCTGGCGGGCCAGGAGGCGGAGGCCCTGCGGGAACTCTACCTGGGACTCGGAGTCGTGCACGACAGCCTTCCGGGGCGGCTCAAGCATCGAAAAGCCAACGTCCGGGCGCAGGCGGCACAAGAGGTTCGCATTTTCCATCTGGATGATCAGTTGGAGGCTGTCCTCCCCCTCCTGAATGACCCGGTTCCCTACGTCACGCACCTGGCCGCCCAGGCGCTCACCAGGAGCGGCAACCTCCGCTATGCGCAGCCGGTGCTCGACTGGGTCCTGCGTGAGGAGCAATACCAGCGCGAGCGCCTGCTGCGGGTGCTGGAGGGATTCGGACCGGAGCTGCTGCCCTGGATGAAGGTCCATCTGGTGTCCCCCAACCAGTACCCGGAACCCTGGATCCTTTACGTGATGCTGGTGGGAGCCCACCGGCATTCGGAGTCCCAACCCCGCCTGCTCTGGCTTCTGGAGGTCCCCCACCTGAATCTCCGGGTCTCCGTGTTGAAGGCGCTCATCGTGCTCGCGGATCCGACGGTCTACCCCCGAGTGCTCCCCTTCGCCTCCAGCCCAGCCTGGGAGATCCGTGCCCAGGCGGCCCGGGCTCTGGGTGTGCTCGGAGGCCCTTCCGCCATCCCGAAGCTGTTGTCACTGATGGCCGACCAGGTGTATGAAGTCCGCCGTAACGCCGCCCAGGGGTTGGCAGATCTTGGACACGCGGGGATCTCCGCGCTGACCTGGGTGGCCGGGGATGCCGCGGCCGATCGGTTCGCCCGGGACATCGCCCGGGAGCGCCTTGAATGGGCCGATGAGCGGGGGCATCAGTGAACTTCGGCGGCTTCGTCTCTGTCTTTTTTGAATGGGGGATCCTGGCCTACTTCCTGGCCCTTCACCTCACCCATCTGTCCCTGATCCTTCGCGCCTTCTTCTCGATCCGGGAGTACCTGTACGAGGTGGATACCGATCGCCTCGATTCCGCCTTCGAGACCAGCCACTACAAGCCCATGACCCTCATCTGCCCGGTCTACAACGAAGAAGCGGGCGTGGTGCACAGCGTGAACAGCCTCATCAGCCTCCGCTACCCGGAATTCCAGGTCGTGGTCGTGAACGATGGCAGCAAGGACGCCACCCTGGAAAAGCTCATCGAGGCGTTCCGGCTCAGGCCCAGCCAACGGGTGCTCCGCCAGCTCCTGCCCACCAAAGAAGTGCGAGACATCTACGAGAGTGCCTACGTACCGAACCTTGTCGTGGTGGACAAGGCCAACGGGGGCAAGGCCGACGCCCTCAACTGCGGGATCAACCTCGCCCGCTACCCGCTGGTCTGCTGCATGGACGGCGACAGCCTGCTGGAGAACGATTCACTCCTGCGCATCGCCCGGCCCTTTCTCGACCGCCCCGACCTCGTGGCCTCTGGCGGCGTCATACGCCCGCTCAACGGATGCCGGGTCACGGCCATGGGCATCCGGGGCATCCACCTGCCGGACTCCTGGCTGGCCCGATTCCAGGTAGTGGAGTACCTGCGGGCCTTCCTCTTCGGTCGGGTGGGTCTCGCCTCGCTGGACACCATGTTCATCGTGAGCGGCGCTTTCGGTGTGTTCCGTAAGGATCTCATCGTCGAGGCGGGTGGGTTCGAGACCGCCACCATCGGCGAAGACTTCGAACTCGTCGTGCGCTTGCACCGCCATCTCCGCGAGGCGAAGCGCCCCTACCACATCACGCTCGTACCGGATCCGGTCTGCTGGACCGAAGTCCCCGAAAACCTCGGAGTGCTGGGGCGGCAGCGGAATCGCTGGCAGCGTGGCCTGCTGGAGACCCTCTGGAAGCACCGCCGCATGTGGTTCAACCCGAAGTACGGGCGCGTGGGGCTCTTCTCCATGCCCTACTTCATCTTCTTCGAGGCTCTTTCGCCGCTGATCGAGGTGACAGGCTACGTGGTCTTTGTGTGGTACCTGTGGCACCACTCCATCAACAGCACCTTCGCCATTCTCTTCATCAATGTGGCTCTCCTGCTCGGGGTGCTGAACTCCGTGGTGTCCGTGGTGCTTCAGGAGATCAGCGGCCACCGGTACCAGGGGTTCAAAGCCTGGTCGCTCCTGCTCGTCGCCGCCGTGGCTGAGAACTTCGGCTATCGCCAGATGACCGTATGGTGGCGGCTGAGAGGCACCATCGACTGGCTCCTGGGCAAGGAAGACTGGGGCCACATGGAACGAAAAGGCATCGGGCCCACACTGCCTCCGAAGCCAGTGGCTTGACGGACCGGGCAGCTCCATTCATTCTTAATGCTCGATCTTTGGCAGTCCAAGAGCGCTATCCAGAAAGGTGGAGGGAAAGGCCCTGTGAAACCTTGGCAACCTGCGAATGCAAGGTGCCAATTCCTGCCCTTGGCTCATCCGAGGGGAAGATACCGAACCGTCACAGACTGACCCGAGCCGACCTGGATGCCGATCAACGGGCTGCTGCTTCCCGGGCGCCTCCATGACCCATCCCAGCTTCCAGCAGGCCCTTGATTCGGGCGAGTGTTTCCTCTTCGACGGGAGCACAGCCACGGCCCTGTACGATCGTGGCATCACCCTCCAGCGCAGTTTCGAGGAATGCAACCTCAAGTCGCCCGATCTGCTGTTGGCCATCCATGGGGAATTCCTTGCCGCAGGCGCCCAGGTGCTCACCACCAACACCTGGGGTGCCGGCCGGCTGAAGCTTGCGACCCGGGGCCTCGAAGGGCAAATGGACGCCATCAACCGCGAAGGCGTGGCCCTGGCGAAGCGGGCCATCAAGCAGCAGGGCGCCCGCGCCTGGGTGGCGGGCTGCATCGGCCCCCTTGGCGTGCGCATCGAACCCTGGGGCCCCACTTCCTTCGACGAGGCCCGGGCGCTCTTCCGCGAACAGGCGACCCCGCTGATCGAAGCCGGGGCCGATTTGATCGTACTCGAGGGCTTCGAGGACCTCAACGAGATCCACCAGGCCCTCCTCGCCGTGCAGGAGCTGGCCGACCTGCCCATCGCCGCGCTCATGACCACCAACGAGGATGGCCAGGCTCTCTTCGGCGCCGAGCCAGAATGGTTCATCAAGCAGCTTGATGGCTGGGGCGCCAACCTGGTGGGCCTCATCGGTGGCAACGGGCCCGCCCCCCAGCTGCGCCTGCTCGAGCACCTGAAGGTCGTCACCACCAAACCCATTGTGCTCCAGCCCAATCCCGGGCTGCCCCACATGGTCGATGGCCGGCTCATCTACGGCGCCAGCCCAGAGTACCTGGGCGGGTTCGCCGCCCGCGCCCTGGCGGCGGGCGCCCGGGCGGTGGGCGGCTGCAGCGGCACCACTGCCGCGCACATTCGCGCCATGCGGGGAGCCTTCAAGCAGGAGCGGGCCTTCGTGCAGGCCGGAGGTGGGTTCGAGCTCAAGCCTCACGAAGAACCCCAGCCCGAGGTGCCCTTCGCCTTCCGCAGCCGCTTCAGCCTCAAGCTGGCCCAGGGCGAGTTCACCCATACGGTGGAGCTGGTGCCCCCGAAGGGCATGGAATACGACAAGCTCGTGGCCAAGACGCGCCAGTGCCGGGCCCTGGGCGTGGACGCCATCAACGTGCCCGACGGCCCCCGCGCCATGGCCCGCATGTCCGCCCTGGCGACGGCGCTCATCATCGAGCAGCAGGTGGGTCTGGAAACCATCCTCCACTATGCCTGCCGGGACCGGAACCTGCTGGGCATGCAGAGCGATCTGCTGGGCGCCGCGGGCCTGGGCCTGCGCAACATTCTGGCGGTCACCGGCGATCCCCCGAAGCTGGGGCCCTACCCCCAGGCCACGGCCGTCTTCGACGTGGATGCCATCGGCCTGGTGAACATGCTCCGGCGCCTGAACACCGGCCTCGATCTCGGTGGCGCGGGCATCGGCAAACCCACCTCCTTCAGCATCGGTGTGGGTGCCAATCCGGTGGCCGAGGATCTGGAACGGGAGAAGACCCGCTTCCGCTACAAGGTGGATGCCGGGGCCCAGTGGGCCATCACCCAGCCCGTGTTCGAACCCGAGGGCCTCTTCCGCTTTCTAGACTTCACCGAAGCCCTCGACGGCAAGGGGGGAGTTCCCATCATCGCGGGCATCTGGCCCCTCAAGAGCCTGCGCAACGCCGAGTTCATGGCCAACGAGGTGCCGGGCGCCTACGTGCCACCGGCCGTCCTGGCCCGCATGGCCAAGTGGCCTGCGGCCGAGGATCAAGTCAAGGAAGGCTTGGCCATCGCCCAGGAAGTCATCGAGGCCATCCGCCCCCGCATCCGCGGACTCCAGCTCTCGGCCCCCTTCGGCCAGGTAGAGCTGGTAGCGCCCCTGCTGCCCAAGCGGGAGACGCCATGGTGAAGGTCCACTTCCTCCTGGAAGACCTCCTGGTGGAAGCGCCCGCCGGGACCTCGCTGCAGCGCATCGCAGACGCCGCCGGTGCCGACATCACCTTCGGGTGCCGCACGGGCTCCTGTGGCACCTGCCGTGTACGCATCGCCGAAGGGCTGGCCCATTGCAACGAGCCAGGGCCAGAGGAACGGGATTTCCTGAAGAGCCTCGATGCTCCACCTGACCAGCGCCTCGCCTGCCAGGTGACCGTCCAGGGTGATCTGGCCATCGAGTATTTGGGACTTTGACATGACGACCCTCGACACGCTCCTCCGTGAGAAAGTACTGCTCCTGGATGGCGGCATGGGGACGCAGATCTTCGCGCGGAAGCCCACCATGGAGGATTACGGTGGCGCGGCCCTGGAAGGCTGCGTGGACCTGCTGACGGAACGTCGACCCCATTGGATCCGCGAGATCCACGAGAGCTACTTCCGGGCCGGCGCCGATGCGGTGGAGACCAATACCTTCGGCGCGAACCCCCTGGTTCTGGGCGATTTCGGGCTGTCGGCCAAGGCCTATGACCTCAACGTCCAGGCCGCTTCCATGGCCAAAGAGGTGGCCCGCAGCTTCGACCGGCCCCGCTTCGTCATCGGATCCGTGGGCCCTGGCACCAAGCTCATCACCCTGGGTCACGTGAGCTACGCCGACCTGCTGGCTTCCTACCGCGTGCAGATGGACGGCCTGCTGGAAGGCGGCGCCGATGCCATCCTCATCGAGACCTGCCAGGACCTGGGTCAGATCAAGGTCGCGGTGCGGGCGGCCCGCGAGGCCATGGCCACCAAGCGGTGCAGAATTCCCATCTGGGTACAAGCCACTGTGGAGACCACCGGCACCTTGCTGGTGGGCTCGGACATCTCCGCCGTGCTCACCAGCGTGGAGCCCCTGGGCATCGACGTGCTGGGCCTCAACTGCGGCACGGGCCCCGATGAGATGCACGCGCACTTGCAGACCTTGTCGGAAACCAGCCCCTTCCGCATCAGCTGCCTGCCCAATGCGGGCCTGCCGGAGAACCGAGACGGACAGGTGGTCTACCCCCTGGCGCCGGAGCCCTTCGTGCAGAAAGTGCTGCACGCCGCCTCGGAATTCGGCATCGCCATCCTGGGCGGCTGCTGCGGCACCACGCCGGACCACATCCGGGCCCTGGTTCCAGGAGTGGAGAAGCTGAATCCGCCCAAGCGGACTCCCAAGCTCGAACGCAGCGCCGCCAGCCTCTACCAGAGCGTGGCCCTGAAGCAGGAGCCAGCCCCTCTCATCGTGGGCGAGCGCACCAACGCCAACGGCTCGAAGAAATTCCGGGATCTGCTGGCCGCCGAGGACTGGGACGGCATGATCGCTCTGGCCAAGGAACAGCAGCGGGAGGGCGCCCACCTGCTGGATCTCTGCGTGGCCTACGTGGGCCGGGACGAGGTGCGGGACGCGGACGAACTGCTGAATCGCCTCATCACCCAGATCACCCTGCCCCTGATGATCGACAGCACGGAGTTCCCGGTCATCGAGCGGGCTCTCCAGCGCTCCCCCGGCAAATGCGTGATCAACTCCATCAACTTCGAGGATGGCGAGGCCAAGGCCCAGGCCATCTTGGAATTGTGCAAGACCTACGGCGCCGCCGTGGTGGCTCTCACCATTGACGAGCGGGGCATGGCCAAGACCCGGGAGCAGAAGCTGGAGGTGGCCAGGCGCCTCCATGCCCTGGCCGTGGGCGAGTATGGCCTGAACCCCGGCGACCTCATCATCGATCCCCTCACCTTCACCCTGGGCAGCGGCGACGAGGAGTTCCGGGGATCGGCCATCGAGACCCTGGAGGCCCTGAGACTCATCAAGGCCGAGCTGCCGGGCGTGATGACCATCCTCGGCGTGAGCAACGTGAGTTTCGGCCTCAACCCCGCCAGCCGCCACGTCCTCAATGCGCTGATGCTCTACCACGGCGTGAAGCACGGCCTGGACATGGCCATCTTCAACGCCTCGAAGGTGATCCCCGTGGCCAAGATCGATCCCGAGGACCGGCGCATCGTGGAGGACTTGCTCTTCGACCGGCGCAGCGAGGGCTACGATCCCCTCAAGGCCCTCATGGCCCGCTTCAGCAGCCGCAAGGCAGCCGTGGCGGACGATCACCGCGCCGACCTGCCCGTAATGGAGCGTCTCCACCGGGGGATCCTGGACGGGGAGAAGCAGGCCATTCTCGCCGATGTGGACGAGGCACTGAAGGACCATGACCCACTGAAACTCATCAACGAAGTGCTGCTGGGCGCCATGAAGGTGGTGGGCGAGCGCTTCGGTTCAGGCGAGATGCAGTTGCCCTTCGTGCTGGAGAGCGCCGAGGCCATGAAGGCCGCCATCAAGCGCATCGAGCCGCATCTGCCCAGAGAATCGAACTACCAGAAGGGCCGCATACTTCTGGCCACCGTGAAGGGGGATGTCCACGACATCGGCAAGAACCTGGTGGACATCATCCTCAGCAACAACGGCTTCGAAGTGAAGAACCTGGGCATCAAGCAGCCCATCGAGGCCATCCTCAAGGAGCTGGAGGCCTGGCCCGCGGATGCTATCGGGCTGTCGGGCCTGCTGGTGAAGTCCACGGTGATCATGAAGGAGAACCTGCACTTCATGGAGGAGCTGGGCCACAAGGTGCCCGTGATCCTCGGGGGCGCGGCCCTCACCCGGGACTATGTGGAAGGCGACTGCCGGCGGACCTACTCGGGTTCCGTCTTCTACGCCGAGGACGCCTTCGAGGGACTGAGGCATATGCAGGCGTTGGTCTCTGGCGAAACGGACGTTCCGGCGGCTGCTCCAGCCGCGGACGCGGCTGGAGAGATAAAAATCCTCCGGCGGGGGAGCGCAGCGGTGCCGCTGACAGCGCACGGCCAGAGCAGTTGGGTTCGGCACGACGCGCCCCCACCTCAGCCACCCTTCTGGGGTGTACGCGAGCTGACGGACGCACCGGTGGATCTGTTCGACCACTTGGACGCGTTTGCCCTCATCCGCAACCGCTGGGGTTTCAGCCAGGGCAGCCAGAGCGACGAGGCCTTCACCGCCATCCTCCGCGACAAGGCCGTGCCCCAGTTGGTCCGCTGGAAGGAACGACTCGCGACCGATCCGCTCTTCCAGCCCAGGGCCCGCTATGGCTACTTCCCCGTGCGCGCCGAAGGGGATGCGCTGCGCGTGCTCGATCCAGCGGATCCGACCCGCAGCCTCGCCGTGCTCACCTTCCCCCGCCAGGCCTCGGGCCGCCGCCTCTGCATCCCGGACTTCTTCTCCACCGATCGGACAGATGTGCTGGCCCTCCAGTTGGTGACGCTGGGGCAGGGCGCGGCGGATCACGCGGCCAGGCTCTACCGGGAGGACGGCTACGGGGACTACTTCGCCTTCCACGGCCTCGCCACGGAACTCACGGAGGCCTACGCGGAGCGCGTCCATGCCCGCATCCGCCGGGAGCTGGACATCGCTGCCAAGGACCTGCCCGGCCGGGCCCTCTTCGCCCAGGGCTACCAGGGTTCCCGCTATTCCTATGGCTACCCCGCCTGCCCGGACCTGGAAGGCAACGGTCCCCTCCTGGACCTGCTGCAGGGCGGCGCCATCGGCGTCCACCTCAGCGAATCCCATCAGATGGACCCCGAATACACCACCAGCGCCCTGGTGGCCTGGCATCCCCAGGCCCGCTACTTCTCCGTCTGACCTGGTCAGAAAAGAAGGATGTAAGCGGAGGAAAACAGAGGAACTGAGGAAAGCGGAGAAAGACAAATGATCCTTTCCTCAATCGGTTATCTTTTATCCCCTTTCCTCCGCCTCTCCGCGACCCTCCGCTTATCAACATTCTTTTCTGTAGGGACATCAAAAGGACTTGCCACTGGGCCATGGTGACGCTACCTTTTTCAACCGGCCCTGCGGGGTTGTTTTCATCGAGATCCTTGTCAGTTCCATAGCGAGTTATCCAGAAAGGTGGAGGGACGGGCCCTGTGAAACCTTGGCAACCTGCGAAAGCAAGGTGCCAATTCCTGCCGCGAGTGATCGCGGAGAGATGTCGAGCTGTGTCGAACTGACGACAGCGACAAAGGGGCCCGAGCGATCGGGCCCCTTTGTCGTTTTTGCTTTTCCTGGACTTGCTTGGACAGACGAGGCCTCGGCCTTCTCAATCTCTCATCGCAGGAGACGCCGTGAGCGCCACCCCTCCCCGCTTCGAAACCATCGCCCTCCACGGGGGCCACACTCCGGACTCGGATACCAAGAGCCGGGCCGTGCCCATCTACCAGACCTCGAGCTATGTGTTCGATTCCGCCGAGCACGGGGCCCAGCTCTTCGGCCTGGAGGTGCCCGGAAACATCTACACCCGGATCATGAACCCCACCCAGGCCGTGTTGGAGACCCGCGTGGCCCAGCTGGAGGGCGGCATCGCCAGCCTCGCGGTGGCCTCAGGGCAGGCGGCCATCACCTTGACCTTCTCGACCCTGCTTCGGGGCGGTGAACACATCGTCGCGGGTGACAACCTCTATGGCGGCACCTACAACCTGCTGCACCACACCCTCCCCCGCACGGGCATCACCACCACCTTCGTGAATTCCCGGACCCCCGAGGCTTTCCGCGCCGCCATCACGCCGCAGACCCGCGCCATCTACCTGGAGGCCCTCGGCAACCCCAAGCTGGATGTGCCCGACTTCGGGGCCATCGCCGCCATCGCCAAGGCCGCCGGCATCCCCCTCATCGTGGACAACACCCTGCCCAGCCCCTACCTGCTGAACCCGCTGGCGCTGGGCGCGAACATCGTGGTCCACAGCGCGACCAAGTTCCTGGGCGGCCACGGCACCTCCATCGCGGGCGTCATCGTGGACGGCGGCACCTTCGACTGGAAGAACGGCAAGTTCCCCGAGTTCACGGAGCCCTTCGCCGCCTACCACGGCGCCGTGCTGGCCGACCTCGCGGGCCCGGCAGCCTTCATCACCAAGGCCCGCCTCGAGGGCCTGCGCGACACAGGACCCGCCATCAGCCCTTTCAACGCCTTCCTCATCCTCCTGGGCATCGAGACCCTGCACCTGCGCATGGAGCGGCATGGCGCCAACACCCTGGCCGTGGCCCAGTGGCTGGAGAAGCATCCCAAAGTGAGCTGGGTGAACTACCCCGGCTTGGCGAACAACGCCAACCACGCCGATGCCGCCCGCTACTTCCGCAAGGGCGCGGGCTTCGGCGGCATCCTCACCTTCGGCGTCAAGGGCGGGCTCGAATCGGGCAAGGCCGTCATCAACGGCGTCCAGATCTTCTCCCGCCTGGCCAACGTGGGCGATGCGAAGAGCCTCATCATCCATCCCGCCAGCACCACCCACCAGCAGCTCTCCGCCGCGGAACGGGAGACCACCGGCGTCACCGACGACCTGATCCGCCTGTCCGTAGGCCTCGAGAATATCAACGATCTCATCGAGGACCTGGATCAGGCCCTGTCAAAGGCTTAGAAGATGCCTGTCAAAATCCCCGACACCCTGCCCGCCCGCGGCATCCTCGAGGCGGAAAACGTGTTCCTCATGGAGGAACGCCGCGCCCTCCACCAGGACATCCGTCCGCTGCGCATCGCGATCCTGAACCTCATGCCCACCAAGATCGCCACGGAAACCCAGCTCCTGCGCCTGCTCGGGAACACGCCCCTGCAGGTGGAGGTCACCCTGCTCCACACGGCCTCCCACAGCGCGAAGAACACGTCCGCGGAACACCTGTTGGAGCACTACGTGTCCTTCGCGGAGGTCCGCCACCAGTCCTTCGACGGCCTCATCGTCACCGGCGCTCCGGTGGAGACGCTGCCCTTCGAAGCCGTGGACTACTGGCCGGAACTGACGGAATTGCTGGACTGGGCCCGGACGAATGTCTTCTCGGGCCTCTTCATCTGCTGGGGGGCCCAAGCCGCCCTCTTCCACTACTACGGGATCCCCAAGTACCCCCTGCCCGGGAAGATGTTCGGGGTCTTCCCCCACCGCCTGATCACG
This sequence comes from Holophagaceae bacterium, assembly GCA_003158505.1. Lineage (GTDB taxonomy): Bacteria > Acidobacteriota > Holophagae > Holophagales > Holophagaceae > Geothrix. Next base: position 25,343 of record PMJK01000170.1, read on the forward strand.
CGCCATGAGCGGATCGTGCAGGGCTTCGACGACGTCTTCTTCGCGCCCCATTCGAGGTACACGGCGAACCGCCGGGAAGACATCCTGGCGGATCCCCGACTGATGCTCTTGGCCGAGTCTGACGAGGCGGGTGTCTACATGGCTCAGTCTGCGGACCACCGGCAGGTCTTCGTGACCGGCCATTCCGAGTACGATCCCTGTACGCTCCAGGGCGAGTACAACCGGGATCTCGGGAAGGGCCTGCCCATTGGAATCCCGCAAAACTATTTTCCTGCGGATGACCCCTCCCGGGACCCCTTGGTCCGCTGGCGCAGCCACGCCAATCTCCTCTTCTCCAACTGGCTGAACTACTTCGTCTACCAGGAGACGCCCTACGCGTTCGTCCCCCTCCCGGCGGAAGGAGGGGAGGAATGAGCCTGAAGGTCCTCAAGTTCGGGGGCAGCTCCATCGGCGACGCGGAAGCCCTACTGCGCGCCGCGGCCATCGTCCGGGATGAGCTGCCAGCTGGAGGCCTGGTGGTGGTCTCGGCCCTGCGGGGCACCACGGACAGCATTCTCGAGGCCTGCACGGCGGCCGGCCAGGGGGATCTCGTGGCGGCCCAGGCAGTGCTCGAGGCGCTCAAGTCGCGTCACCAGGAGGTGGCCAGGGAGCTGGGATACCTCCAGGAGGTCCGGACCGAATGGGATCCGCTCTTCGGGAGGCTCGACCAAGTCCTCACGGGCATGGCCATGCTGGGGGAGGCCACGCCCCGCGGCAGGGACGGGGCCCTGGCGATCGGTGAAACGCTCGCGGTCCATCTCGCCGCTCGGTGTTTTGGCGGCGAATTCCACGAGGTGCGTGACGTGATGAAGACCGATTCGCGCTTCGGCAAGGCCCGGCCCCAGCTCGGGGCCATCCGCCACGCAGCGACCCCCTGGCGCGCAGCCCTCTCCCAAGGCGCGCTCTGGGTGACCCAGGGCTTCCTGGGATCCACACCGGACGGTGTCACCACTACCCTCGGACGGGGGGGCTCTGACACCACCGCCACCCTGCTGGGAGAGGCCCTGGATGCGGACGAGGTGCAGATCTGGACCGATGTGGATGGGGTTCTCACGGCCGACCCGAGCCTGGTGCTGGGGGCCAGGCCCATCCCCCAGATGAGCCTGGGCGAGGCGGAGGCCCTGAGTGCCTTCGGCGCCAAGGTGCTGCATGCCGATTCCCTGGCGCCCGGCGGGCGGGCGGGGTTCCGCCTAGTGGTGGCCAACACCCTGCGCCCCGGTGCCTCCCGGACGGAGATCCTGCCGGTGCCCCCAGTTCGCCCCGCCGGTGCGGTCACTTCCGTGGCCTACAAGGAAGGCATCTTCCTGTTGCGCTTCCCCGCCTCGGCCGGACTCGAACCACCCATGGAAGCCGCCCGAAGCCTGGAGGAGGCCGGAGCCCTGCGCTTCGGGTTGATCTCCAGCCCGGCGGGTACCCTGCTGGCGGTACGTCCCGAAACCCACCCGGCCGCCGAGGTGCTCGGCACCCTTGCCGCCTCGGGGGTCATCTGTGAGTCGGGATGGGCGGTGGTCGCCCTGGTGGGCGAAGGGCTGCGGGCCGATCCCGTGGCGGCCCTACGCCACCTCGCCGCCCTGGGACACGAGCCCGTGGGGGGCCTGCTCACGGGCAGCAGCACGGTCTCCATCGCCTTCCTTGTTCCCGAATCCCGCCTGGGGGATCTGATTCCCCGCCTCCACGACCGATGCGTGGATGGCCACACCTCCGATGATCGGCTGGCCGGATCGACGCAGCTTCAGCCCTGACGAAGCAACCAGGCGGTGAGGCGCGAGTGGAATTCCTGGGGGTCCTCCAGATCCGAGGGGAGGAGGCGGGCCGGATGGGCGGGATCCCCCACCACCAGGGGACTGGATTCCACCAGATTGGGCAGGCGCTGGCCATCGGGTAGGGACCAGAGGGCCCCCCGGGTTTCGGCTTCCCTGGGCTCTGAGGCCTGGCGCCGCTCCCCCTTTATCTCGCAGACCATCATCTTTCTCCTGTGGAATCTAAAAGATAGGCCTCCCGGCGGCCCGCGCCACCTGCGACCCTCTTGGGGAGGTAGGCTCATGACCCGAAGCATTCTCATCAGCGGCGGTTCCCGTGGCATCGGCCGGGCCTGCGCCCTGCACTTGGCCCGGGCCGAGGCGGCCCATCTGGTCCTCTTGGGCCGGGATGCCGGGGCCCTGGCAGATACCGCCCTAGCCGTCGGCGCGGCCGGTGGCACCGCAGACGTCTTTGTGGCGAATGTGACGGAGCGCACCCGCTTGGCAGAGGTGGCCGGGCACTTGGACCGCCTGGACGGTCTGGTGGCCGCAGCGGGCATCTCCGGCATGACGCCGGTGGATGGCCCCACGGATGCCTTCTTCGATGAGATCCTGGCCACCGATCTCGCGGGGCCATGGAACACCGTGCGGGCCTTCCTTCCGAAGATGGCCTCAGGCGGCCGCATCGTGCTGGTGTCGAGCGTGCTGGGCCGGTTCGGTGTGCCGGGCTACGGGGCCTACTGCGCGGCCAAGCATGGCCTCATGGGCCTCGCCAAGGCCCTGGCCCTGGAACTCATCGACCGGGGCATCGTAGTGAATGCCGTGGCGCCAGGCTGGGTGGACACCAACATGGCCAAGACCGGCATCCAGCAGATCGCCGCCGCCACTCACCAGACGGAGGCCCAATTCCGTGCCCAGGCCGAGGCGGCCGTGCCCGTGAAACGGTTCTTCCAGCCCGAAGAGATCGCCCACGGCATCGCCTGGCTGCTGGACCCCGCCAACACCATGCAGGTTGGACAGTGCCTGAATCTGGATGGGGGCGTGGTGCAGTCATGAAAATTGCTGTCGTGGGCCTCTAACACGATCTGCACAACGGGCGTACATTTCCCGTTGCGCGGATGCATCCCCGCGAGAAAGGGGCATGCCATGAAATCCCTCGTTGAACACCCAGCCACTTCCTTGAAGTGGCGCAAAACTGGTGTCTCCCCCCCCGACTTCGAACTGCTGGGGACCGAAGGGGTCTTTGCCACCCTCGCCTTTCTGGACGATAAGCACACCCTGGCTCGCGTCAGGACCGCCGAGGGGGTCTGGACCCTGAAGCACCTGGGCATCTTGACCCCAGTTGTGACCTTGCGTGGACTGGGAGACACCACGAACCTGGCGACCTTCCATCCTCACGCCCTGCGGCACGGGAAACTGCAATTCCACGACGGGGCCTCCTTTGATTGGAAGTGGCTCCACAAGGGGGGACCCGGTGGGGCCTTCCTGGATTCCGAAGGCGAGTCACTGGTCCGCCTCCACCCTCCCGCTGGATGGGATCCCAACTCCACGGCCGACCTTGAGCAGTGCGACGTGGATCTGATCCCGGCACTCTCCGCCCACCTGCCGAGCGCTCTGCTCGCGGCATTTGGCTGGTATTTGATTCTCTTCGATCAAATGAAAGAGAGAGATGCCGTGGTCGCAGAAACCACCCTGAGGCTCTGATCGCTGCGCCTCTTGCCCAGATGGCTCATCCGGCAGGGTGACGATGGGTTGCGGACCATGCCAGGTCCATAGATCTGACCTTGAGACTTCCCGGAGCAGGCCTTCTGGTCCACCCTGGAAAGCTCCGAGGTTCTTTCATGCGCCGAATTCTGTCTCCCCTGGCCCTCTGTCTGGCTGTCCCCGCGTGGGTGGCCGCCGCCTATCGGGCCGCCACCGTCCGGAACCTCGACGCCTGGTACCCGACCTTCGAGGTGTAACCCGGCCAGGCCCCGTACCTGGGCCCCGCAGATCGCATCAAGGTCTGGTAGGCCGCCCTTCGACGGGTCCCGAATCCGTTCGGCGGGGCCGACAGCAGGATGGGCCCTAACCGAACAGCAGGTCCAGCGCAGGCTATTCTGTAAGGATCCCCAGGAGGAACCTCATGCCCCTTCTCGATTCCAGCCGCAGCATCCTGGTGGTCATCGACTTCCAGGGCAAGCTCGTCCAGATGGTGCACCGTCCGGCCCTGGTGCTGGAATCGACCCGGCGCCTGATGCGGCTGGCGGACCTCTTCTTGGTGCCGGTCGTGCTGACGGAGCAGTACCCCAAGGGCCTCGGCCCTACAGAGGAGAGCATCCGGGCAGTGTTTGATGGCCTTTCCACGCCGACCTTCTTCCTGGAGAAGACCTCCTTCGGCTGCTGCGGCGATTCGGGCTTCGAGGGCCTGCTCCAGAAGGCGCGGCCCGTCCTGCGCCCCTCCCAGCGCCAGATCGTGGTGGCGGGCATCGAGGCCCATGTCTGCGTCATGCAGACCGTGCTCGACCTGCTGAGCTCGGGGCATGAAGTCCAGCTCTGCTGGGACGCCATCAGCGGCCGGGGTGAGGAGTACCGCAGGCATGCCCTGGACCGCATGGCCGCCGCCGGGGCCACGATCACCAATCACGAATCCGTGGCCTTCGAGTGGGCCCGGGACAAGAATAATCCCCAGTTCAAGGCCCTGTCGGCCCTCATGAAGGAAGGACAGCCCCAGGGCTGATCCTAGGCGAGGAGGGCCGCCACCAGCTGCTCTGGGGCGCTGATCATGGCGTCGTGACCTGTGGCAATCTCGACGACCGTCCAGCCGGGCTGGGCCCGCACGCGCTCCCGCATGCCGGCTATGGTGGGCAGGGCCGGGGCGTGGCAATCGATGAAGGTCCGGGGCGTCGCAAGCCAGGCGGCCTCGTCGAAGGCGAGGGGCGCATCGTAGACACCGCCGGGCTGGGGGTTGAGCCGCCGGGCCACCCAGTCCCGGTCGGCCCCTTCCAGGCCGAAAATGGCCGGATCCGGCGGGGGCAGCCTGCCCAGCTCGGCAATGAGCCGCCGGCGTTCCCTCTGGGTGGATTCCGGATGGCCCGAAGACCAGGCCTCGCCAGGGCGGGGCACGACGGCGTCCAGGTAGACCAGCCTCCCGATGCGCCGAGGCTGCCGGGCCGCCGCACCGGTGATCACCATCCCCGCGTAGCTGTGCCCCACCAGCACGCAGCCCTCGAGTTCCTCGGCCTCCAGGACGGAGACCACGTCTTCGATGTGCGTATCGAGGGTGATGGCAGGCGACAGCAGATGGGCCTGCTCGCCCACCCCCGTGAGGCTCAAGGTGAAGGCCCGGTGGCCCTGCTGCCACAGGGCAGGCAGCACCCGGCGCCAGCACCAGGCCCCATGCCAGGCGCCGTGGATGAGGACGAAGTCGGTCATGAAATCCCCCTTGTGACTTTCCCTACACCTTTAAGCTGACGCGAGGCCATTCCCTGGACAAGGGGCTTCCTGCGACTTCAGGCTGGATACATGTCCCGCATCCACGGCCACCCTGTCCCCGCCCTGTTCCCGGACGCTGGCCCCGTGTCGGTGATGCTCTTCGGTGAGGCCCCGGGACCTCGGGGTGCGGATCAGTCCTGCATCCCCTTTTGGGGCGATGGCGCGGGCATCACTGTCTACCGGGCCCTGGTGGCCACGGGCCGGGCAGATGTCCCCGAAACCGCCTGGGAGGACTGGGATGGCGCGAGGTTCAGGGCCCTGGGTCTGAAGCCGCACTTGTTCGGGACAGCCCTCAGCAATGCCTACCCCGCCTGCCCCACCAAGGACGGCGACCATTTCCATGCGCCTTCGAACCGGGACCTTATGGCACCCACCAACCTGACACGACTATCGGGGGAACTCACACGGGCGGCAGCGGGCAACACTTCACCCCTGCGCGTCATCGCCTTGGGCAAGCGGGCTGAATGGCTGCTCAGTCCCCTCACGAACGCCCTGTCCCTAGAGCTTCACGCCCTGCCCCACCCCAGTGCCCAGGGTCTGCTGCAGGGGGCACCCAATCGGGGGAAGGGGCTTCGCCTGGATGATTTAAGAAACGAATGGCAGAACCGGCTCATATCTTTTCTATCGGAGCCATGATCATCCTTGATCGGCGCTTTCCAGATCCTTCTCTTCACGTGATGGCCCGCCCCAAGTGAGAACTTTCTTTACCCGGAGACACCATGTCCTTATTCCGTCGATTCATCTTTTCCTTGTGCGGAATCCTGGCCTTGGCCCTGGCGGCGGGGGACGCCCCCAAACCAGTTGCCAAGGCAGTCACCCAGGCGAAAGCCACCAAGCCCGTTCCCCTGCCCGCCCCCTTGAAGGTGGCCTCGGTCGAGGGCATCACCGAATACCGGCTGGCCAACGGGCTGCGGGTGTTGCTCTACCCGGATGCCAGTAGGCCTACGACCACGACCAACATCACCTACATGGTGGGCAGCCGTATGGAGCACTACGGCGAAACGGGCATGGCCCACCTTCTGGAGCACATGCTCTTTAAGGGCACACCAGCATACCCCGATGTGCCTCGGCTGCTGAATGAGCTTGGCGGCGACTTCAACGGCACCACCAGCCTGGACCGCACGAACTATTACATCTCCTTCCCGGCCTCCAAGGAAAACCTCAAAAAGGCCCTGGACCTAGAGGCGGACCGGATGCTGAATTGCAGCTTCACCGCCGAAACGCTGTGGGGCAAGGACGGCAAGGGCGGCGAGATGACCGTCGTCCGCAACGAGTTCGAAGCGGGCGAAAACAATCCATTCCAGGTGACCATGGAGCGCCTGGAGGCCGTGGCCTACGACTGGCACAACTACGGCAAGCCCACCATCGGCGCGCGCAGTGACATCGAGCATGTGAACGTCGACCACCTGAGGGCTTTCTACCGGAAGTACTACCAGCCGGATAACGCGGTGCTGTTGGTGGCCGGGAAATTCGATGAACCCGGGACCCTGGCCTACATCAATGCCACCTTCGGCCGCCTGGCCAAGCCCACCCGCGTCCTGGAACCCACCTACACCGTGGAGCCCACCCAGGATGGGGAGCGCGCCGTCACCATTCGCCGGGTGGGGGGCGTCCCGCTCTTGATGGTCGGCTACCACACGGCCCCAGGGGCCCACCTGGACCGCACCGCCACGGACCTGGCGGCTTCGATCCTGGCGGATGTGCCCAGCGGGCGCCTCTACCAGGCCCTGGTGGAGAGCAAGCTGGCTGCCCAGGTCTTCCAGGATTCCAATGGTTCCTACGAGCCGGGCCTCCAGATGTTCGGGGCGGTGCTGGCGAAAGACGGCGATGGGGAGAAGGCCAAGGCGGCCCTCCTCCGGGAACTGGAAGGCCTGAAGGAGAAACCCCTCACTCAGGCTGAACTGGACCGGGCGAAGATCCAGGCCCAGAAGGGGGTCGATCAGGCCCTGGCCGACACCAAGAGCATGGCCATCAGCCTCTCCGAAGCCATGGCCACCGGCGACTGGCGGGAGTGGTTCCTGGACCGGGACCGCACCCAGGCGGCCACCCTGGAACAGGTCCAGGCGGCCGCCTTGGCCTACTTCAAGCCCAGCAACCGCACCNNATGCCCGATATCGCGGCCGACGTGAAGTCCTACACCGGAACGCAGACCATCGCCCAGGGGGAGGCCTTCGATGCCAGCCCCGCCAACGTGGATCAGCGCGCGGTCCGCTTCACCGCGCCCAACGGCCTGAAGGGAGCCCTGCTTTCGAAGAAGACCAAGGGCAGCATGGCCTCCGTGCACCTCACCCTACACTTTGGGAACGTGGCTGCTCTGCAGGATAAAGGGGCAACGCCAGGTCTTACCGGCGCCATGCTGATGCGCGGCACACTCAAGCACACGCGCCAGGAGCTTGTCGATGCCTTCGACAAGCTAAAGGCCGAAGTAACGGTCAGCGGGGGTGCCACCTCTGCCAATGCCACGATCAATGTTCCCCGGGAAAGTCTCGCTGCGACCCTGAAGCTGGTGGCCGAAGTGCTGCGGGAGCCTGCCTTCCCCTCTGCCGAATTTGACACCCTCGTGAAGCAGCAGATCACAGGCATTGAATCCCAGCGNNCGCTCCTACGAGACCAGGATCAATGAACTGAAGGCTGCCAAGGTCGAGGATCTGAGGGCCTTCCACGCAGCCTTCTACGGCGCCGGCCACGCCACCTTCGCCGCCTCCGGTGACTTCGACGGCAAGGACATTCAGAGCCTGGTGATCGAGCTCTTTGGTTCCTGGACATCCGCTGCTCCCTACGAGCGCATCCCTGCGCGCCTGAAGGAAGTGGCAGGTCAAACAAAGGTGCTCGAGACCCCTGACAAGCAGATGGCCTTCTTCCTGGCGGCGGAACGCTGGGCCATGCAGGACACCCATGCCGACTACCCCGCCTTCCTCATGGCGAACCAGATCCTCGGCGGCGGCGCTTTGAAGAACCGCATCGCCGACCGTCTGCGGCAGAAAGAGGGCTTCAGTTATGGCGCAGGCTCCTTCGTGAATACCAGCAGCCAGGACCCCGTCACGTCCTGGCAGGCCTACGCCATCTACGCCCCCCAGAACGTCGCGAAACTGGAGGCGGCCTTCCATGAGGAGCTCCAGAAGGCCCTGAAGGACGGTTTCACTCAGGAGGAGCTGGAATTCGCCCGGAAGACCTGGCTCCAGGGCGAGGAGGCCCAGCGCCAGGAGGACAGGGAGATCGCGAGTTGGCTGAACAATTCCCTGTACCTTGGCCGCTCCGTGCTCTTTCAGGCGGAACTGGAATCGAAGGTCAAGGCCCTCAAGCTGGATGAGGTGAATGCGGCGCTGCAAAAGTACCTCGATCCCGCCCGGCTCGTCGTGGTCAAGGCTGGCGACTTCACCAAGGTTGAGAAGAAGTAGCTTTCATCACTAGCAAAATGGGGGAGCGGCATGCCGCCCACCCATTTTGCTAGGTGGCACAAGCGTTCCATGGTCTGCTGATAGTCCGTTCAGCGTTGATCAGGACGCGGGGCGATGACGGAGGGCGGCGCCATGGCACGCATCGAACGAGAGTGGCAGGCGGAACACGAGGGCTCGGCACTGGCCTCTGAGTTGCACCGGATCATGGTCATCAGCCACCGGCAGGCCAAGGGCTTCATCGACTGCCACTGCGTCACCGTGAATGGCGAGATCTCGGAGAAGCACGGCCATCGGCTGAAGGCCGGCGACACGGTCAAGGTGGCCTTCGATCCCGAACAGACCTACGAAGTGATGCCTCCGGCCCGCAAGCTCCAGGCAGGCCCCTTCGAAACCCTGTGGGAGGACACCCACCTGCTCTTCGTGTTCAAGCCCGCGGGCCTCCTGACGGTACCCACCGAACAGGCCGGCGAGGCCAGCCTGGCGGAGGCCATCACCGAATCCTATCGCCGGCGGGGCTTCAAGCGTTTCAACCTCTATATCGTGCACCGCCTCGACCGCTTCACCAGCGGCGTGCTGGTCTTCGCCAAGACGCCCGAGGCCCTCCACGGCCTGAAGAAGCACTTCGAACTGCACCGCCTCCAGCGCGTCTACTTTGCCATCCTGGTAGGCGAGCTGCCCGAGAACAGCGGCACGCTGGCGGGGCATCTCATCGAGCACGCCAAGTCCCTGAAGATGTCCGTGGCCACCCCCCGCAAAGGCCCCGGCGGCGGCAAGCGCATGCCCGCCGGCGCCAAGGAGGCGGTGACCCACTACCGCGTGATCGAACGCCTGCCGGGCCATACCGTGGTGGAAGTGAAGCTGGAGACCGGCCGCCGCAATCAGATCCGCGTGCAGTTCGCGGACCGGGGGTTCCCCCTGCTGGGCGATCAGGTCTATGGCGTGGAAAGCCCCCTGCTGGATCGTCAGGCCCTGCACGCTGAGCTGCTGGGCTTCAAGCATCCCGTCACCGAGGAGCAGGTCACGGTCACGGCCCCCATGCCCGCGGACATGGAAGCGGCACTCAAGGCCCTGCGCAACCAGGCCCGCATCGTCAGGGCCGCAACGGGCGTGAAAGGCGAGGAAGGCATCTTCCAGCCCACCGAAAGCCGCGACCACAAGCTCAAGCGCGTGGCCCGTGCCAAGCGGTTTGACACGCGCGATGAGGCCTCTGCAATGTCGACACGACCCCGTCGGGACGAAGGCCCGGACCGCCCTCGCCGCACCTTCAGTGCCGGGGATCGCCCGCCCCGTTCCGCTTCAGGCCCCGGTGATCGCCCTGCCCGGCCCCGCCGTGAGGAAGGCGATGCGCGGCCGCGTCGCACCTTCGATTCCGCGGAGCGGCCTGCCCGTCCCCGTCGCGAAGACGGCGATGCACGCCCCCGTCGCACCTTCGATTCGGCCGAGCGTCCCGCCCGTCCCCGTCGCGAAGAGGGCGAGGCGCGGCCCCGTTCCGCTTCGGGCCCCAGTGATCGCCCCGCCCGGCCCCGTCGCGAAGAGGGTGAAGCTCGGCCCCGTCGCGCGGGAGGTCCCGGTGAACGCCCCGCCCCTTCCCGCAGGAACGAGGGAGATGAACGACCCCGCCGCACCTTCGGCACCACGGATCATCCGGCGGGTCCCCGCCGGGAGGGAGCAACCGACCGGCCCGCACGCAAATCCGTGCCTCGCACCGGAAAGCCCAAGCCCAGGAAACCCTGAGCGAACCAGATCTACTTCAAACAACCTGCCCGCCCGGCGGGGCTGCAAGTGAAGTGGGTAGGAAGCAGGCTATATATGCTCCTGGTACAGGCTGTCGAGCGTCTCGGCCAGATCCAGATCCCGCTGGGTGACACCGTGGCTCACATGGGTGGTGAGGACGGCCACGACCCAGCGATAGCCGAGGGTGAGGTCCGGGTGATGATTCACTTTTTCGGCATGTTCCGCCGCGGCCACCACGAAGCCGAGGCCCCGGGGATAGGCTGAGAACGCAAAGCGGCGGCGCAAGGTCAATCCGTGGGAATCCCCCTGTGCCACCCAGTTTGGGTGCGTCTTCAGGAAGGCCTCCATGGCTTCAGGGCTGACCAGATCCTTGGACATGCTTTCCCCCCTGGTGCATCCTAATCCGTTGCATCTGGATCTTGCCATGCCCTTCGCCACGCCACCCCTTCTCGGCCGCATCGCCTTTGTCACGGGTTCCTCCCGTGGCATCGGACGTGCCATCGCGGTGGAGTTCGCCCGCTGGGGGGCCGACGTGGTGGTCCACGGGCAGAAAAACCTGGACCTGGCCGAACAGGTGGCGTCAGAGATCCGAGCCTTGGGCCGCCGCTCCATGGCCGTCCTGGCGGATGTGCGGGTGAAGGCCGAACTGGAAGCCGCCGCGGACCGGGTCAAAGCCGAACTCGGCCCCGTGGACATTCTCGTCAACAACGCCGGTACGCGGCAGGATGGTCCCTTCATCCTCATGGGTGACGAGAAGTGGGAGGAGGTCATGAACGTGAACCTCCGCGGCACCGTGTACGCCACCAAGGCCTTCGTGCGCGGCATGATGGCCCGCAAGTGGGGCCGCATCGTCAACATCGTGAGTCCCACCGGCATCATCGGGAAGGCCGGACAGACCAACTATGGGGCCAGCAAGGGCGCGGTGATCGCCCTCACCCGCAGCCTGGCCCGGGAGATGGCGCCCTTTGGGGTCCTGGTGAACGCGGTGAACCCTGGCCTCATCCACACCGAACTCACGCAGGACATCTCCGAGGAGCTGCGCCGCGAGATGCTCGCGCCCGCGATCCTCAAACGCGAGGGCGAACCCTGGGAGGTGGCGGGCGTGGTGGCCTTCCTGTGCTCCGACTGGGCCAGCTATATGAGCGGCCAGATCATCAACGTGGACGGGGGGCTGTGCCCCTGACGGGTGGCGAGGGACGCTGCATGGCAGCATTCCGAGCCGGGCACCCGTCGGGCAGAGCATAGCAACCAGGTTGGCCCACCCCTATCGCCTTCACGCGTTTTCACGTCTTTGGCGGTTTCAGGTCCTATTTCCTAAGCGTTCGCAGCCATCAGGGCATTGGTCAGCAGGCCGGCGATGGTCAGGGGGCCGACGCCACCCGGCACAGGTGTCACGGCCGAAGCCACCAGCATGGCCTCGCCGAAGCGGACATCCCCGCACAGCACAGCTCCTTTGGACCTCAGGGTTTCAAGCTTCCTGGGTTCGGCCGCGAAGATCCGCTGCCCAAGGGCCGGATCCTCGATCCGGTTGATGCCCACGTCCACGACCACCGCGCCCGGCTTGATCCAGGATCCCTCCACCAGGCCGGGACGACCCACGGCGGCCACCAGCAGGTCCGCCTCGCGGCAGACACCAGGCAGGTCCTTCGTGCGGCTGTGGGCGATGGTCACCGTGGCGTGCTGCTCCAGGAGCATGAGGGCCATGGGCTTCCCCACGATCTCGCTGCGTCCGAGAACCACAGCCCGCAGGCCCTTGAGGTCCACGCCATGGTGCGCCAACAGGGACATGCAGGCGCTAGGCGTGCAGGGTCGCAGACCGGGCAGGCCCTCCAGAAGCAGGCCCTGGTTCATGGGGTGGAAGCCATCCACGTCCTTGGCGGGACTGATGCGATGGAGCGCCTCCTTGGAATCCAGGCCCTTGGGCAGGGGGAGCTGCACCAGGATGCCATCCACCTCGGAATCAGCATTGAGTCGATCGATGAGGGCATCAAGGACCGCCTGGGGGGTGTCCGCGTTCAGCCGGTGCTCGATGGAGGTGATGCCCACCTTGGCGCAGGCGGCGGACTTGTTGCGCACATAGACATGGCTGGCCGGATCGTCACCCACCAGCACCACCGCCAGACCTGGGGCCCTCAGCCCCTTGGCCTTGCGGTCTTCGACCCCCAGACGCACGGATTCCAGCATGCGGTCCGCGTGGGCCTTACCGTCCAGGATCGTGGCCATGGGATCCTCCTCTTTCCATTGAATCCCCAGGGAACTGTGGACCGGATCAACAATTCTGCGGTCTTGAGGTTCTGGGAGAAAGGCGATAGACTCCAAGGTCAATTCGGCCATGGCTTCCCGACTCGGGTGCCAAGACTGGGTGGGTTCGGCCCACCTTTTTTGTTGTTCTGTCGGAGTCTCAGTGGACCTGAAGAAAGTGCAGCCTCCCCTCGAGCGCCAGCTGGCCCTGCTGGGCTACGAGCTGGTGCACCTGGAGACGGCCCGCGAGGGCAAGGACGAGGTGCTGCGCCTCTACATCGACCACCTGGATGCCGAGACCAGCCACCGCACGGTCACCCTGGATGACTGCACCAGGGCGCATGAAGGCCTGCTGCTCTGGATGGACGTGGAATTCCCCGATCTCCGGGAGAAGTTCGGGGTGGAAGTCAGCAGCCCCGGCGTGGAACGCCCCCTGGTCAAGGCCGATCACTTCCGCCGCTTCACGGGACGGCTCTGCCGGGTCCAGACCGCCGCGCCCATCAACGGCCAGAAGCGGTTCAAGGGCTGGATCGGCCCCGTCGCCGAAGGCAGCATCACCCTCGAGGAAGATGGCGTACTCAAAACCATTCCCGTCGAAGTGATCCAGAAGGCGCGACTCGCCCCGTTTGACGAGGAAAAGACACCGCGGCCCAAGCACCTGGCTGCCCGTTTGACCGAATTACCTGATGCCGAGGGCGTAGAGACAAGCGTCGTCGTGGAAGAGGAGGCCTGAAATGGCAACGGTAGCAACGACCTTTTTTGACAGCGTGAAGATGATCGCGGCTGAAAAGGGGATCAACGAGGAAGATGTCTTTGCCGCGGTGGAAGAAGCCTTGGCCAAGGCCGCTGACAAATACTTCAACGCCCAGGATTTCTATGGCAATTTCCAGGCCCAGATGGACCGGGAGACGGGCGAGTTCCATGTCTACGCCCTGAAGCAGGTCGTGGCCGAGGTCGAGGAAGAGGACCTGGAGATCAGCCTGACGGAGGCCCAGCAGCTGAACCCGGACGCCGCCGAGGGGGACACCCTCTGGCTGCCCCAGGACACCAGCCAGCTCGGCCGGATTGCCGCCCAGGCCGCCAAGCAGGTTCTGGTGCAGAAGGTCCGCGAAGCCGAGCGCGAGCGCATCTTCACCGAATTCGCGGGACGCATAGGCGAAGTGGTCGTGGCCGAGGTCAAGCGCTTCGAGAAGAGCGCCATCATCCTCGAGATCGACCGCGTCGAGTCCATGCTGCGCCGCAGCGAGGCGCTCCGAGGCGACCGGTTCGACAAGGGCCAACGCATCAAGGTCGTGATCGTGAGCGTGGATCGCAGCGCCAAGGATCCCCAGGTGCAGGTGAGCCGGACCGATCCGCGGCTGCTCATCAAGCTATTCGAAAACGAAGTGCCCGAGATCCACGACGGCACCGTGGTCATCCGCAACTGTGTTCGGGAAGCCGGTGACCGTGCCAAGGTGGCCGTCCACAGCCTCGATCCGGATGTGGATCCGGTGGGCGCCTGCGTGGGCCTCAAGGGCAGCCGCGTGCAGGCCATCATCCGCGAATTGAAGAACGAGAAGATCGACATCGTCCGCTATTCCGACGATGCCGCCCAGTTCATCGCCAACGCACTGAACCCCGCCAAGGCCATCCGCGTGAACCTGGGTGACCCAGAGACCCGCCGGGTCGAGGTCATCGTGGATGACGAGCAACTCAGCGTCGCCATCGGCAAGCGGGGGCAGAACGTGCGCCTCGCCGCCAAGCTCACGGGCTGGAACATCGATGTCCGCAGCGAGGCCGACAAGCGGCGCGAAGCGGAGGTCGCCATGGGTCTGGCCCTGCCGCAAGCAAGTGCCGAGGCCGTTCAGTCCGAAGAAGCTGCCTCGCCCGCTTCCACACTCCTTGATGAACTCCAGGTCGAGGGTCTGGATGCCACCCTCGCCGGCCATCTGGTCAATGCGGGTTATCCAAACGCCAAATCCCTTTACAATGTCACTGCCGAGCAGCTTATGCAGGTGGAAGGCATGGACCAGGATCTGGCCTTCCGTCTCATCGATGCCGTGCAGGCTCACTTCGGGGAGTAGGCTGTAGTCCTGCAGCCCTTCCCGTTTCCCACACCCAGGCCGAGGTTATCCCCTTACATGCTGCGCATCAACCAACTCGCCAAAGAGCTCGGAGTCGCCAATCAGGAGGTCATCGAGGCCTGTGAGAAGCGTCTGGGCCTCCAAGGGAAGAGCCATAGCTCCAACCTCACCGATGACCAGGCGGATCAACTGCGCCGCGGTTTCCAGGGCAAGACCAAGGGAGAGCACGAGGCTCCCCCCCTCGCCCTGCATAAGCCCTCCACGGCCGTGCGCGTGGTCAAGGGTTCTCCTGCTCCCGGCGAGCCCAAGGCCGACGTTAAACCTGAGCCCCAGCCAGAGGTTCCCAAGCCCGCGCCCGCCATGCTGGTGAAGAAGGCTGAGCCGAAGCCTGAACCTGAAGCTCCCGTCGAATCGGCCTTTGAGAAGAGGGCCACCCCATCCGAGACGCCTCAGGCGCCCTCCGGACCTGCGGCGCCGGAGGCCCCTGAATATGCGACCGTCCTCACACCCGTGAAGGCCGAGACCCCGGCATCTGTCGAGCCCTCCCAGGAGACCTTCTCCAGGCTCAAGGTGTCCACGGCTGCGCCCGCCTCCGCTCCCCGCGAAGACAAGCCCGCCCGCTATATTCAGCTGCCTCCGGCCCGTCCCGCGAGTCCGGCACCCCAGCGACCGGCCCCGTCCTCAGGCCCCGGTTCGAACCCGATGCCAGCCTCCGGGCCCCGCCCCGAGGCCGGTGCCCGACCCATCGTCCAGCGTCCCGGCCAGTCTCCGAGCCATGTCCAGCGTTCCGGCATGCCGCAGAAAGAGAAGGCCGTCCTCCAAATGGCGACCAACACAGGCCGCGGCGAAGTGAGGCACGAGCCCATCGCGCCCACCACCCCTGGTCGACGGCCCTATATTCCACCCGCCATCACCGAGATGCGAACCGACCAGGGCTTCAGCCGCATCAAGACTTCGGATGCTCCCGCTCCGGCTCCGCGCACCCAGGAACCCGCCCGCTACATCCAGCTGCCCCAGGCCCGCCCTGCGCCCGGCAGTCGGCCTAGCGGTCCGGGCGGTCGTCCCAGCGGCCCTGGTGGTCCTGGTGGCAGTCGGGGTCCCAGTGGTCCCGGCAGTCGCCCCAGTGGTCCCGGTGGTCGTCCCGGCGGCCCTGGTGGTCGTCCCGGCATGGGTTCCCGCCCCGGTGGTCCTGGCCGCGGCCCCTCCATTCCCGCCACGGGCCCCATCGATCCCAATAGCCAGAAGGGCCCGGGTCGGGGCATCCATGTGGGCGGCAAGAAAAAGAAGGGCGGCTATGTCCGCAGCAAGGAAGAAGAGCTCGACCTGAAGCTCCGCCAGCCCCGGTCCCGCGCCCAGCAGGTGGCCACTGAATACATCGAGGAAGAGATCGGCATCGTCATGCTGTCTGAGGGCGTGACCGTCAAGGAACTTGCCGAAAAGTGCAGCCGTCCCGCCAAGGATGTGGTCGCCAAGCTGCTTCACCGCGGCATCTTCGCCACCATCAACCAGCCCCTCGACACCGAAATGGCCAAGGACATCGCCCGCGAGTTCGGCTTCCTGGCGGATATCGTCACCTTCGAGGAAGACGTCCAGATCATGGCGGACGAATCCGGCGAAGTTCAAGGCGAGAAGCTGCCCCGCCCTCCCGTCGTCACCATCATGGGCCACGTGGANNCACGTGGACCACGGCAAGACCTCCCTGCTCGACGCCATCCGCAAGACCAAGGTGGCCGCAGGCGAGGCCGGTGGCATCACTCAGCATGTGGGCGCCTACCATGTGGATGTGAAGGATCCCAACAGCGGGCAGATGCGCCAGGTGGTTTTCCTCGACACCCCGGGCCATGAAGCCTTCACCAAGATGCGCGCCCGCGGCGCCAAGGTCACGGACATCGCCATCCTGGTGGTGGCCGCCGACGATGGCGTGATGCCCCAGACCGTGGAATCCATCAACCACGCCAAGGCTGCGGACGTTCCCCTGGTGGTCGCGATCAACAAGATCGACAAGGCCGGCGCCAATCCGGACAAGGTCCAGCAGGGCCTGCTTCAGCACAGCGTCCAGACCGAAGCCTACGGCGGCGATGTGCCTGCGGTCCTCGTCAGCGCCAAGACCCAACAGGGCCTCGACGAGTTGCTGGAGACCATCCTCCTCGTGGCGGACATGAAAGAACTGAAGGCCGTCTACGACTGCCCCGCCGCCGGGTCCATCATCGAAGGTCGCCTTGACCGCGGCCGTGGTCCCGTGGCCACCGTGCTCGTGCAGCGCGGCACCCTCCACGCCGGGGACATCTTCGTGGCCGGTGCCACCATGGGCCGCGTCCGCGCCATGTTCGACGACCTGGGCCGCAAGGTCAACGAAGTGGGTCCCTCCAGCCCCGTGCAGATCCTCGGTTTCGAGGAAGTCCCCAGCGCCGGGGACAACTTCCAGGTGGTCGAGGACGAAGGCAAGGCCCGCACCATCGTGGGTTTCCGCCAGGAGAAGGCCAAGCAGGCGGCCCACCTCAAGCAGCGCGCCACTCTGGAGACCCTGTTCAGCACCATCAAGGATGGTCAGGTCAAGGAACTGGCCCTCATCATCAAGGGCGACACCCAGGGCTCCGTGGAGTCGCTGGTGGGCCAGCTGGAACGGCTCAGCACCGACAAGGTCCGCGTGCGCATCATCCACAGCGCCGCCGGCACCGTCACCGAGAACGACGTGCTGCTCGCCGAGGCCTCCAAGGCCACCATCATCGGCTTCCATACCAAGGCCGAGAAGAAGACCGAGGAACTGGCCCGGGAAGAGGGCGTGGATCTGCGCTTCCACGACATCATCTACAAGGTGACCGAGGAGATCGAACAGGCCATGGTCGGCATGCTCGACGCCACCGAGAAGGAGACCGTCCACGGCCAGGCCGAAGTGCGCCAGCTGTTCAAGATCGGCCGCACGGTCATCGCCGGCTCCTTCGTCACCGAGGGCAAGGTCCAGAAGTCCTTCAAGGTGCGCGTGAAGCGGGGCGAAGAGGTCCTCTTCGAAGGCGGCCTGAAGAACCTCAAGCGTTTCAAGGAGGACGTGTCCGAGGTGAAGAATGGCCTCGATTGCGGCATCTCGCTCGACGGTTTCGACGAGCTGAAGGAAGGGGATATCCTCGAGTTCTTCAGCAAAGAGAAGGTGATCCCCACTAGCCTCAGCTAGTCCTGCTCTGCGCTTCGCGCAGAGAGACAACGGGCCCGCGACGCGGGCCCGTTTCATTTTCACTCAAAAATGACTCAATGGTATTCAAATACTGAATATATTAAGGTAACCAATCATTAGGTGGGCCTCTTCACCCCCTGCGGTGGCACACTGGTGATCCGATTCTTCTTTGGGATCCGCCATGTCCACACCCAGCTTTGCCCTCAGCGCCCCTACGGACGGAAAGTCCGCCACCAACCCGATGGGTCTCGGCCGCATCGACCACTTCCAGCTGACCGGCTCCATCGAGCGCCTGGAGCCCCTCTATCGGCGCCTGGGCTTCGCTCGCGTCGCCAGCGGCATGCACCCCTGGGGCCGCCTCGTCCACCTGCGGCAGCAGCGCATGGACATCCTGATCTTCGAGGCGGACCCGACCCATCCGGCCGGGCGCTACGTGCAGGCCCACGGAGAGGGGGTCTGCGCCCTCAATTTCGCCGTGGAGGACCTGGAGACGGCCCTCGGGCATGCGCGGGCCCAGCGGGCCAGGGTCATGCTCGAGCCCCAGGCCCATGCCCTGGGTAATGCCACCGTCCGCTTCGCGGCCATCCAGGGCGTGGGTGACGTCTGGAACTTCCTCGTCGAGCGGAAGGGTGAGTCGGGCGTTTTCTGGCCGGGTCTCGTTCCTGATCCAGCCCCCGCCCTCTGCGATCCCGGGCTGGTCCGAGTGGATCACCTCACCAACAACGTGGGCCCCGGCGAAATGGAGGCCCTGGTGGACTTCTACGAGCGGGTCTATGGCTTCGTGGTCACCCGGGAGTTCCACATTCGTGGCGCCCTGGGTACGGGGTTGGATTCCAAGGTCGTGCAGAGCGCCAACAACCAGGTGATCATCCCCATCAACCAACCCACGGACGAGAAGAGCCAGGTCCAGGAGTACGTGAACCGGCACCACGGCCAGGGCGTGCAGCACATCGCCCTGTCCACCAACGACATCTTCCATACCCTCCGCACCCTGAGCGCCCAGGGCTTCAAGTTCCTCCGCGTCCCGGATACCTACTACGAACTCCTGCCTGGGCGGGTGGCCCGGGGCGGCTACGCCGTTCGCGAGGACTTCGCCACCGTCCAGGAGCTGGGCGTCCAGATCGACGGCGACGAAACCGGCTACCTGCTGCAGATCTTCAGCGAGGACCAGATCGGGCCGCTGTTCTTCGAGATCATCCAGCGGCGGGGGAACATGGGTTTTGGCGAAGGGAACTTCCAGGCGCTTTACGACTCCATTGAGTTGGACCAGAAGAAGAGGGGCGTGCTGTAATCCTCCTATCCTTTCATGGTGAATCGCTTGATGAGTTGAATCTGCCCGCCGTGATGAAGGTCGTGGGCGACGGCCCCCAGGATCAGGTCGCGCTTCAGGTATCTGGCTTTGGCAGACGGTCGATCCAGTTCCCCGGGTTTCAAAGAAGCCACGGCGGCCCGGAGTTCCTGGTGCATGCGCTCCAGCAGGGTTCGATCCGCGTTCCATTGCACGGAATTGGCGTTCTCCCTGGGGAACCAGCTGGATCCTTTTTGGGGGAAGGAGCCCTTGGGCAGATTCGTGAGCTGGCGCAGTACGGTGTACTTCCAGTAGGCGAGAAGCACCACCAGCTCATGGATGGAGGGCCGGCCAGACGCCGTTCGCAGCGCCGCCTCTTCGGCGGTCAAGCCCCGCAGCGCTCCCCTCAGGTTCGTGCCATGCCAGGACTTGTGGTCATAGGCCTGGTCCAGGGCCACCAGCAGCAGGCCGATCTCGCGGGACATGGTGCCTCCTGAACGATCCAAGCCTGCCAAGGCTTCGACGAGTGGAACTTCCGAAATTTCGGCGACTCCAATCCTATGGCTGGCCTTTCAAGGCTGGTGCAACCATGAGCGGCGGCTCGGTGCAGGCACGGAGGCCTTCCACCGTTTCCCCGGGCGCCAACTCCACCAGTAGGAGTCCCTGATCCGTCACGTCCAGCACGGCCTTGTCGGAGATGATCCGGTTCACCACCCGCCGTCCCGTCAGGGGCAGGGAGCAGCGCCTGAGGATCTTCGGGTCGCCCTGCTTGTTGACGTGGTCCATGATCACCACGACCCGCCGGGCGCCGTGTACCAGGTCCATGGCCCCGCCCATCCCCTTGACCATCTTGCCGGGGATGACCCAGTTGGCCAGGTCACCCTCGGCCGAGACCTCCATGGCCCCCAGGATGGCCAGGTCGATGTGGCCGCCCCGGATCATGGCAAAGGATTCGGCGCTGCTGAACAGGGCTGCGCCCGGGATCATGGTGACCGTCTCCTTGCCGGCATTGATCAGATCGGGATCCAGCTCTGCTTCGGTGGGGTAGGGTCCGATCCCCAGCAGCCCGTTCTCGGATTGGAACACGACCCGCTTTCCTTCAGGAATGTAGTTGGCCACCAGGGTCGGCATGCCGATCCCCAGATTGACGTAATACCCGTCCTCGACTTCCTGGGCGGCCCGCTGGGCGATCTGTTCGCGTGTCCAGCTCATGCTCCCTCTCCTTTCTGGACGGTGCGGCGTTCGACCCGCTTTTCCTGGTGCGGGCAGCAGATGAAGCGCTGAACGTAGATGCTGGGCGTATGCACATGATGGGGGTCCATCCCGCGGGCCTCTACCACCTCCTCCACCTCGGCAATGGTCACCCTTCCCGCAGCCGCCATCATCGGATTGAAGTTGCGGGCGGTCATGCGGTACTGCAAGTTGCCCAGGCGGTCACTGCGCCACCCCTTGATCAGCGAGAAATCCGCCCTGAGGGCCCTTTCCAGCAGGTACTCCCGCCCGTCGAACATCCGGGTCTCCCGCCCTTCGGCGATGGGCGTGCCCACGCCGGCCGGAGTGTAGAAGGCCGGAATACCCGCCCCGCCGGCCCGGCACCGTTCCGCCAGGGTTCCCTGCGGCACCAGCTCCACCTCCAGTTCGCCCGAAAGGTACTGGCGCTCGAACTCCTTGTTTTCACCCACATAGGACGCAATCATTTTTTTGATCTGGTGGTTCTGCAGCAGCAAGCCCAGGCCCCAGTCATCCACCCCGCAGTTGTTAGAAATGACTGTCAAATCCTTGGTTCCCAGGTCCCGCAGCCCGATGATCAGGTTCTCCGGGATTCCCACCAGACCGAAACCGCCCACCATGAGGGTGGCGCCATCCCCAATCCCTGCCAGGGCCTCGTGAATCGTTTTGCACTCCATCGGCTGCCTCCTCTAGGTGGATTGGGTCACGCGATCATACCAAGGCTCAAGAGCTCATAACAAAACCCCGCGTCGCCGCGCGAGGGGCGCCGGGCGAGCGAGGCGAGGAAC